>NZ_CP009574.1:1343991-1679989 GCF_000764555.1 Candidatus Francisella endociliophora
ATTACACAAACGGGGGTGTAAACCTTTCAGGGTATAGGGTTTTTGATAGTACCGCTCTTTTATTTATGACTTTTGATGAGGAAAAAAAGTTTACTTATCATGATAATAAATTTGTTTCTAGAAGCTTATTTACATATTTTTCAAAAAAAGGAAAATCTCTAGCAGATGTGGTAGAAGGAAACTTAGCAACAAATAATTATAAGATTTTAGTATTTGCCCGAGTTAATAAAAATGATGAATACATGTACATGGGATTAGTCGCCAAGTGCCAAAAGGCTGAGGAGATCAAAAATCTATATAAAGTAGTTAAATATACCTTTCAGTTAAAAGAGCATTTAACTAATGAGATTTGGCAATATTTTAAAGCGATTTATAAAAGCAAAAATTGATATTTAATTAAATGCTTTTTTATTTTTGTTTGTTATAATGGAATTTGAAGGAAGAACAAAATTGGAGAGTCATTATGGCATATAAAAAAGTTTTATTAGCAGTGAATGTTTATGAGAATGCGGATGTTGTGATTAACTCAGCAGTAGCTTTTGCTAAGAAAAATAAGACAGAAGCTTTAAAGATTGTTACAGTAATTGATTGTGTAGCGCCTTTTGCTCCGTCAATTGTTGATTTTCAACATTCTATAGAGGAAGAAGCTAAAGAGGCTTTGGATAAGCTTGTAAGTAAAATAAAAGTTGAACATGATGTTGAAATCAAGCATGAGGTTTTAGTAGGAAATCCTGCAGCAGAGATTGTTGCTTATGCTGAAGAAACTGAATGTGATGTGATTGTTATGGGTTCTCATGCGACACATGGTGTCAACTTGCTTTTAGGTTCTGTGGCAAATGCTGTACTACATAAAGCTAAGTGCGATGTGTTAACAGTACGAGTAAGTGATGATGAAAAAGCTAGTGCTAGAGCGCATGATTATAAGAAGATTCTTGTACCAACTGATCTAGAAGGTGATTCTTGTACAGTAGTTGATAAGGCAAAAGAAGTTGCTAAGCTATATGATTCTAGATTAGACACAGCTTTTGTTATCCCTAATGATAGTATTTCATTAATGACATATGAAACTGATAAGGTTGAAGATGCATTAGAGAAGTTTGCCGAGAAGAATGGTATCAATGGTGAAAAATCTGTATTAATTGGTGGTATTTCTAACAGTGTTTTAGAAAAGGCTGAAGAGAATGGTAATGATTTGGTTATTGTTGGCAGCCACAGAAGAAGTGCTATTGGTAGATTTTTCTTAGGAGCTACAGCTAATAGTATTCTTCATGAAGCAAGTATGGATATTTTAGTTGTAAGACTTAAATAAAAAACTCTTATTATTAGGAAAAGTGTTATCTGAAATTTAGAAAAATCATCTTAATTAATACTATAGCAGTATATTTCTCTGAAAAAATATATTATAAATAAAGTACTAATCTTATAAATTCAATTTGATATGAAAAAAATATTAGTGCTTTTAGCGAGCTCTGCTGAATGGTATGAGTTTACTGTTTACTCTTTTTGTGCTGGTTACATTGGAGCAGCATTTTTCCCAGGAGATAATTTCGCCAAATTTTTGGCAGCCTTTGGAGCTTTTGCTGCAGGGTTTTTAGCTCGTCCATTGGGAGGTATTATCTTTGGTTATATAGGAGATAAAAAAAGTCGTTCTACAGCATTAGCTTGGGCAGCATTTTTTATGGGTGTCCCTACTGTAGGTATGGCATTGTTACCATCTTATGCAACGATAGGGCTACTAGCTCCGTTACTACTAGTTTCTTTCAGGGTTTTACAAGGAATTGCTATAGGTGGTCAGTATAGTGGGTCGGTTGTAATTCTCGTTGAAGCAGAATCAACGCTAGTAGGTAAGGCAAAGGCAGGAGTTAATGTCATTACAAGTGCTTTTGGCGGTATTTTATTAGCAATTGTTACTTTCCAAGTTATTAGATATTTTATATCCGATGAGCTTATGATGAATGGTGGTTGGAGAATACTTTTTGCCATAGCAATTATTTTGGTTGTTTTATCTTTTTTTATTAAACATAGTGGAGATGAGGAGAAGCCAGAGAAATCCGATGTTAAGTTAGCAAAAGTGGTTATACAAAATTATAAAAGTTTAGTCTATATGATTTTACTATGTTTCCCTGGTGCTGTTGTTGCTTACTTCCAGATAACTATTTTGCCAAATATTATCAAAAAGATCTTACATCAAACACATGTTGATGTCGCTATACTTACAACTGTTAGCATAATAATGTTTATTATCACATGTAATATTGCTGCGATGTTAACTAAGAAATTTAAAATAAAAACAGTCACAGCTACAGGTCTAGTTTTGATGCTTATATTATCATTGCCAATGTATGCTTTGTATAAAGCAAATAGCGATCTTTTGATTGTCTTTTTCATAACAATGGGTGCAATCTTTGGTATATTTTATGGTAATATTATGGTGCTTTTCACAGAGTGTTTACCTCAAGAGATTCGTTATACCGGTTTTGCACTAGCTTATAATATTGGGTTTGGTGTGTTTGGTGGATTGTTACCTTTCTTATGTTTCTTCTTGGCACATGCTGTTTCTGATTATATGGCTGTTGGTATGATAAGTCTAAGTGCTATAGTTGGTTTAATTACGCTATATAAATTTGAGCCTGAAACTTTGAAAAACTCTATTATAAATGGCAAATAAGCTATAAAATCAAATAACATTCTATTATATAGGAGCTCAATATTCATGGAGTATCATTTTCTAAATGAGAGCTGTTTCATTTATAAGGTTAGTGATAGGCTTTGCTTGGAAGATAATTTAGTAGTTTTAAGTATCTATAAAGAGATAATTAAAGATTCAGAATTTTGTAGTAAGTATCAGATTTTTGATATTGTTCCTACTTATAATTCTATAGCTTTTCACTTTGATTATGATGATCTGTCGAGTTTAAAAGAAGCTATTTTAACTAGAATCAAAATAGTTGACTATAGTCAGCAACTAGAACCTAAAACGCATTATATTGCGGTTAAGTATAATGGTGAAGATTTACAAAAAGCTTCTGGGATTTTAGGTTTGAGTGAGTCAGAAATTATCAAAAGGCACACTCAAGTTGAATATCATATTGCTATGCTAGGGTTTAAACCATATTTCCCGTATTTATTAGGTTTGGATAAGAGTATTAATTTGCCTCGTTTAGCAACACCAAGGAATAGAATACCAGCAGGCTCTATAGGCATTGGGGGTTCGCAAACAACAATTTTTCCTGAACAATCACCAAGCGGTTGGAATATTATAGGACATTCTGATTTCAGAGACTTTAAGAGTTTTTGTGCTGGCGATAAAATAATTTTTAAGGAGATATAATGCTTTTAATAAATTGTGACCTAGGAGAAAGAGGCGTTGCTCATCCAGTAGATGATCAACTTGTTAGTTATATAGATATGGCAAATATAGCTTGTGGTGGTCATGCTGGGGATAAGCAAAGTGTTGATTACTATGTAAACTTATGTAAGCAAAACAATGTAAAAATAACGGCTCATATTTCTTACCCAGATAAAGAAAATTTTGGTAGAAAGGTTATTGAAATAGAGAATGCTGAACTATGCCAATCATTTGATAAGCAGTTTACTCTTTTCGATGATCAGGTAAAGGCTATAAAACCTCATGGTGCTTTGTATAATGAGCTTAATGTTAATGAAGAGCTTGCTAAAGTATTTGTGTCATGGTGTGTTAAAAATAATATTCAAGAGCTAGTACTTAGTCCATTTGGTAAAGTAAAAAAGTATGCACGAGCTAGTGGTATTAAAGTTATTAAAGAGAGTTTTGCTGAGAGAGGGTATCAACTTGATATTAATGGAAATCCAATGCTTATTCCTCGAGGTCAACCAAATGCTGAAATTCATAATGTTGAAAAAGCGGTTAAGCAATTTAAACAGTTACAAAGAGGTTATATTGATGTTAATGCTCAGCAGATAGTTTTTGAGTCTCAGACAATTTGTATACATTCTGATAGTGCGATAGCTTTAGAATTAGCTAAAGAGTTATACAGTAATAAAGGTTAACATTATGAAAGAGCATTTTTCTATAAAAGGAGGGCTTGGTTTTCCAGTTGCGTTAAGACATTATGGAGTGCAAGACAGAGGAGTATCTCCACAAGGTGCTCAGGATCAATTAAGCTTTTCAATAGCTTATAAACTTCTTGATAAGCCGAGTCAATTTCAAGCAGTAGAAATGATATATCCAAGTAAGATCATTGCAAATCAAGATTTATATGTGGTTATTACTGGAGCATCATACGAGACTACAAAAGTTGGAATACAAGATGTTGTATACAACCAAGTGTTTGAAATTAGAGGGGGTGAAACTATAGACTTTTCTGGGATTAAGAAAGGTTTTCGAACAATTATCATTGCTATTGAGGCAAATCTTGATAGTCAATATTTGCTGGGTAATAAGAGGTCACAAGAATTAGACGATTATATAAAGCAGAATTATAAAAATAATGTTATAAGAGTATTAAGAGGTCCAGAGTACAATATTTTAAGAGATAATTCTTTTTTTGAAAATACTTGGAGTATTTCATCTAACTCTAGTCAAATGGGTCTCTCTCTAGATGGACCAACTCTTGATACTCAACAGATTGAAATGATATCTCAGCCTGTCGCGGATGGAACTATACAGTTGGCACCTAGTGGTCCAATAGTACTTATGAGACATCGCCAAACAGTAGGAGGTTATCCTCGTATTGCGAATGCCATTGAACCTGATTTGAATAAACTTTCTCAATTTGCTCCTGGAGCTAAAATCAGGTTTGTAGAAATTGAATTAGAAAAAGCCAATATCGAAAAGATGAAAATAGCTCAGCTTCTATCTTAAATTTAAGCTTTGTAAAAGTTTTGCAATATTATACCTGAAAAATTAACTTTGAAATAAGCATGATCTAAGTATATTATCTAAACAAGGATATCATTTTAAATAGATATAGGGCAGCTGCGTGATTAAAAAAATATTTCCTAAGCAAATAGGGGTTTATAAAGTAACTGTTATTTTAAGCGTCTTATTTGGGTATATTTATAACATTCCATTGATTGTAAAGTTTTTTGAAGATATCGGGCAAGATAGTACATATAGTATATGGTTTATAGTTAGTTGTTTTGCAGTATGTTTTTTAGCTTTCTTTTTACTATTTAATCTTATTAACTTCCGCTATATTTTTAAGCCTTTGATGGTTATTTTGATAGCTATTGGTGCGATAGTTTTTTATGCTGAGATGTTCCTGGGAATCACATTTACCTATGGAGTAGTTGAAAGTATATTTGATACAAATACTCATGAGGCGTTATCCTATTTTTCAATAGGAAGTGTTGTAAGCTTTATTTTTTTTGGTGTATTACCCATTGGAATGTTACTTAGGGTGAAAATTATTTACCCTAAATTTAGTAAGGGTCTATTAATCAGAATAGTAAATATTACAGGTACTTTGATTCTTGTAGTTATTATTTTGATTACAAATGTAAAAACAATATTCCCATTCTTTAGAAATCATAATGAGTTAGGTGATTATCCTAATCCAATAATCTATGTTGGAATAACATCTGCGATTATAGCTGAGAAGTTTATTCCTCCGTTACCTTATCAGCCAATAGGTGATGGTGCTAAAGAGGTAAAAAAAGCAGATAAACCAAATCTCTTAGTGTTCGTGCTTGGTGAAACAGCTAGAATGCAAAACTATGAATATGATGGTTATGATAGAGGTACAAATCCATATACTAAGAATTTAGGTGTCATATCTTTGCCAGGTGTCGCATCATGCGGAACATATACAGCATTATCAGTACCTTGTATGTTATCAAATATGTCACGAGTTGATTATAATGCTAGAGAAGCTGCTGCAAGAGATAATGTCATGGATATTATGAAAAAAGCAGGGCTGGATGTTACATGGTATAACAATAATGGTTATGACTGTAGATATATAGGTGTATGTAAACGCATCGAAAATATATATATAAATACTGATGATTGTAAAGGTAGTAATGCAGGAGGTTTCTGCTATGATTCAGTGCTGGTCAAAGAATTAAAAGAAAATTTAGCAAAGAATGATGATGGTAAGAGTAAAGTTATTGTTCTTCATGTAGTAGGGAGTCATGGCCCTACTTACTATCAAAGGTATCCTGATGATTTCAAAAAGTTCACACCTACATGTGATCAGGGCGATATTAATGCATGTAATAGAAAAGAGTTAGTAAATACTTATGATAATACAATTAGATATACAGACTATATACTCTCCCAGGTTATTGATACTTTAAAAACTGATAAGATAGCAAATGAGTATGATAGTGCGATGGTTTATATCTCTGATCATGGTGAGTCTCTTGGTGAAGATGGTCTATATTTACATGCAGCTCCGTATGGTATAGCTCCTTTATATCAAAAGAGAGTACCTTGGATAATGTGGTTTTCACCTAGCTTTTTAAAAGACAATCAGCTTAATAAAGCATGTCTTGTAAAAGAATCTAAAAATAAAGGTGTATACTCACAAGATAATGTATTTGATTCTTTCTTAGGGCTTATGAATATTAAAACTAAGGCATATAGTCCTAAATTAGATATATTTGCAAACTGTAGAAGTGAGAAATAACAATGCTTAATAAGCCTAAGTACACTTTATTTAAAAATACTAGTTATGCTCTTAGTGGTTTAGTTGATATTTTAAAAACAGAAAAATCTCTCAGACTACAAATATTGCTATTTGTGATTTTGACAATAATAGTTTGGTCGTTGCCATTAACTCTAATATCAAAATTTGTGCTTCAGGCAGTATCATTTCTGCCAATATATTCAGAGATAGTTAATAGTGCTATTGAGAGAGTAGTTGATCTTGTTACAACTGATTATCATATTTTAGCCAAAAAAGCCAAAGATGTGGGCGCAACCCTTGTTTTTATATCTTTTTCTATTGAGTTCGTAGTATGGGTTATTACTTTGTATATGAATTTTTTTTCTTAAAAGTGAGAAAGAACTTTTATTTTTTGATATTTTAATTTAACCTATTGGTTTTTTTGTGAAATTACTTAATATTTCTATTAGGTGGGTAATTATTATATTTCAAAAGTATGTTAGAAAACAATACTTTTTTCCATAATTTTTTTTTAGTGATTTCTTGTTGTCATTATCTATTTCTTTATTATAAACTTTCAATTGTAAACAGCTAAAAGTGCAACAAGGAGACCGCATAAATGTTACGCAAGCTAGTAAAAAGTTTGATTCCTAGTCAGGATAAGATATTTTTTGAATTAATGATTGAAGCAACTGAGTCTGTTGAGGATTCTGCTAAGTTGCTCGATAAGTTAGTTAAAGAAGAGGATGCTCTAACGATATCTGAGCTTGCTGAAGAGCTAAGAATGACTAGAAGTGTAACAGTAGAAGTTGCTAATAAAATGGATCATGAATTAGCACGCTATTTTGTGACTCCTATTGATAGGGTTGAGTTGCATAACATTATTACCTTACTTCTAAAGCTTAATAAAAGAATAGTTAAGATTCATAGATATATGCAAATTTTAATGGAGGAAGAAAGAGGTAATGTAAATTTATATTTAGCAAACTGTGTAGAAACATTGCGTAAAATGACAAAAGTGCTTGATGATATGATGAAAGCTTTTGTTAAAGGCGACAATAAAGAGTTAAAGAGTCTATATGTAAGACTTACAGGACTTGATGAGAATGTTCTAGAAGATTTAGCTCATGCTTTAAAGAAATTCTCACATTATGAAGAGGCTGATGTGATATTTATAATGAAAGTGAAAGATATATATAAAGCTATAGAAAATGCTATCTCAACTTGTACATCTGTAGCAGAATCAATTATGAGAATACATGTTAAAGAAGTTTAGCAAAAAAGGTATATAGAATGATTACATCAGTACTTATAGCTATTATTATTGTAGCTTTGTTTTTTGAATTTACCAATGGTTTCCATGATGCTGCAAATGTGGTGGCAACGCCGATAGCAACAAAATCTTTAACACCATATCAAGCAATAGGGCTAGCAGCATTTTTTAACTTTTTGGGAGCATTTTTTGGAACAGCTGTTGCTGCAACAATCTCAAAAGGTCTTGTTGATACTAGTGTTGTTACAGATATCGTTTTAATTTCAGCATTGTTAGGGGCTATTAGTTGGAACTTCTTTACTTGGAGTTTTGGGATTCCTTCAAGTTCTTCACATGCTTTAATTGGTTCACTTGTTGGAGCTGTGATTATTGGCTCAAGCTATCAGGATGTTAATTATATGACGGTAGTAAATAAAGTTTTAATACCTATGGTTAGTTCACCTGTTATAGCATTTTTTGTTGCTTTGATAATATGTATTGCTTTACTGAATATATTTATGAGGTATTTTAGAGTTAGAACAACTAATAAATATATTAGAGAGATGCAGGTTTTATCTACAAGTTTATTATCTTTCTCACACGGTTCTAATGATGCTCAAAAAACCATGTCTATAATTACACTAGCTCTTTTAAGTGCTGGCCTTGTACAAACTACACAAGTGCCTGATTGGGTTATTATATTATGTGGTACAGCAATGGGTCTTGGGACTCTATCAGGTGGTAAAAAGATTATTAAAACCCTAAGTGCTAAGTTATCAAAACTTGAGCCCGTAAACGCAGTCTCAGCAGAATTAAGTTCAGGAATATTAGTGTTAGGAGCTTCACATATAGGTTTACCTGTTAGTACAACCCAAGTTGCGTCAGGATCTATTATGGGTGCTGGATATGCAGATGCTGGAGTTAACTGGAAAGTAGTTAAAAAAATGGCAACAGCTTGGATTTTGACGATTCCAGCATGCATTATTGTTACATGTATTATTTATACTATTTTATATAACTTATTTGGGAATTTTTAATAATACGTCATATAAAACTTCTCTTAGAATATAAAACTATTATAATCATTTTCTATTATTCTATACCTTTTCTTTTTTATGCAAACCAAAATAAATAGAATCATGGCTTATATACACTGGGCAACAGTTATACTTATATTTCTAGCATTTATCTCAATAGAATTTAGAAGTTCATTTGGCAAACATACTTTATTCCATGATGTAATGAAAACATCTCATTTATACATTGGCTTTCTTGTTTTATTCTTGACGATAATAAGATTGGTGTTGAGAAAGTTTATAGTTTTTCCTATTATTGGTCAGAGACTTTTTTATAATAGCTTTAGATCGTTCTTAGCAAGAAGTGTTCATGTGTTTTTATATTTATGGTTAATTTTGATGTCTGTGTTGGGCTGGGCTATTATTAGTGCAAAGGGCACATATATTATACCTTTTGGCTTACCGACAATGCTTGATGTAATGCCAAGAGCAAATGTTATTGGAATAAAAGAGCTACACGAAACTTTCGCCTACGTAGGCTTAGGTGTGATTTTTGGGCATGCGGTAGTAGCTATAATTGAGAATTATTTACTGAGATCAAAGAGTTAGGAAAATATTTATTATTCATATTGCTGTTGTATTTTTTTAAGCCCAGTTCTAACAATATTTAGTAGCTCATTTTTATATTTAGAGTGCTTATAAACAAGTATTAGATGAGGTTCTAGAGGGTAATCTATTTCAACTCCTTCTATTTTCTCAACAACATCGGATTCTTTTAATACAGCATCATAGTAGAACTGTGGCATAAAGCTGACAACCTTTTCACTTTTAAGTAAATTTGCCTTTTGTATCTCATTGTCAACAGTGTATTTAACATTATCTAGGTTAAATTTATAAATCTTATTCTTATTTTTAAACTCAGTGATTCCTAGGGTAAAATCATATCTATTAAATACAAGAGAGGTGTTTAATATTTCTTCTGGGTTATTATGCAAATTTTCAGCAATATCTTTGTGAGCATATAGGTATGCTGGTATCTTCACTGCATCTACTGATGAGCAAACAATCCAATCATCAAGGTCTAAAAATTCAAGATGTTTATTAAATATCTGTATCACACTATAGGAATCAAACTGATACTGGCTACCATTTAGATTATCTATTTGGTAACTATCTAACGCAAAGTTAAAAGAATCTTCATTAATTTGTTGTATTTGCGGTAAAGCTAGATCAATAATCACCTTAATAAATAATGGGGAACCAAGAACTTTAATTGACTGTCTTTGTCTAAAACCACTACGTTTAACGTTTGTGATAGTGTTTTCCATATCCTTGAAAATTTTATTACAAGAATGGAAATATTTCATACCATCGCTAGTTGGAGAAATACGATTTTGTATATTTCTGAGAAGTTTTATATCTAGATATGTTTCAAGGGCTTCTACTTTATTTTTTATAGTGTTTAGCTCAACGTTGTAAAATTTTTTTACAGAACTATATGAGCCAAGTTCAACTATCTTTAAGAAGTAGCGAGTTGCTTCGATAATATCTTTATTAATTACATTCATAAGCTATTACTACTATGTCATATACATATAATTCAATGATATCACTACGTCTAGAATTACTAAAGTTTTAAAAGAATTTAACTATGTTTTCTACGGCTTCTCTTTTTGTTCTATAGTTATTTACATCTGCAGCTGTGTCTTCATAACCAATAGCAATGCCACATAGTAGAGTATAGTCATTAAATCCTGTTAACTCTTTTTTGACAATATCAGGATAGTGGCCAAGAGATGCTTGTGGACAAGTAGTTAAACCTAAATCAAGAGCGGCAAGCATGATTGATTGTATAAGCATGCCACAATCCATATAGCCACTAATACCAGTATCTGGGTGTTTAAAGACAAATATTGCTGTTGGAGAATTAAAAGATACATAGTTCTTTTTCCATTGACCAATACGTCTTTGTTTGTCTTCTCTATCAATTCCTAATGCTGTGTAAAGGTCATGGCCACATTTGACGGCTCTTTCTTTTAGTTCACCATCTAGAGGAGCTTCATTATCATAATCGTATTCCATTCTTGGCTTTTCACGATTGTCACAAGCGGCTAAGAGTTTATTCATTAAACTTTTTTTCTTTTGACCGCTAACGACAGCAACCTTCCAAGGTTGAGTATTTTTACTTGAAGGAGTCCATTTGGCAGCTTCAAACAGCTCTTTTAACACCTCATCAGGAATTTCTTTATCCAAAAACTCCCTAACACATTTACGAGTTTTGATAGCATCCAATGTTTGCATGAAGTTCACCTTTATAAAGTTAATTTGATTATATAGTTTCGTCGTATTTACTCTTCTTACTTTAACATAAAAGTGTTAGATTTAAACCATAGTCGTATTGTCAAAAAAGGGTAAATTTTATGCGAGTAGAGACTGATAGCATGGGGCAAATAAGTGTTCCAAATGATAAGTATTGGGGAGCACAAACTCAAAGATCCCTGAAATATTTCTCTATTGGTAATGATAAAATGCCATTAGAAGTTGTTAAGGCAATGGCAATTGTTAAAAAAGCTTCAGCAATAACCAATTGTAACTTAGGTATTTTATCTCAAGAAAAAAGAGATCTAATAATCAAAGTTGCTGATGAAATATTAGTAGGTAAGCTAGATCAGCATTTTCCTTTGCATGTGTGGATGACTGGTAGTGGTACTCAATTAAATATGAATGTAAATGAGGTTATAGCAAATAAAGCGAGTGAAATATCTGGATATGCTTTAGGTTCAAAGAAACCTCTTCATCCAAATGATGATGTTAACAAATCTCAATCATCTAATGATAGTTTCCCAACAGCTATGAATATTGCGTCAGCAATAGCTGTAACAGAAAAGTTAATTCCTGCAGCTAAATATATGAAAAAGCATTTATATGATAAAACAGTAGCTTGGCAAGATATAACAAAAATTGGTAGAACGCATATGCAAGATGCTGTTCCTATGAGGTTAGGAGATGAGTTTGGTGGCTATGCTGCAATGCTTGAAAAAAATATCATACGTATAGAGTATGCATTGCATGATGTTTACGAGCTTGCTCTTGGTGGTACTGCGATTGGTACAGGCATAAATGCACCCAAAGGTTTTGCTGAGGATGTGGCAAAGAATATTGCAGAAATTACAGGACTTCCTTTTGTGACAGCTGATAATAAGTATGAGGTGCAAGGCTCTCATGATGCTTTAGTAGCTTTGATGGCTACTATTAAGGTTTTAGCAAATTCTTTATTTAAGATTGCCAATGATCTTCGCATTCTTAGTTGCGGTCCAAGAGCTGGCTTATTTGAATTAATATTACCTGAGAATGAGCCAGGGTCATCTATTATGCCTGGTAAGGTTAATCCTACTCAATGTGAAGCTATGACTATGGTAGCAGCACAAGTCATGGGGTTTGATGTTGCCGTGTCAATGGCTGGATCAGGAGGGCTGCTTGAAATGAATGTGTATAAGCCTTTGATGATTTTTAATATTATCCAGTCGGTAAGTATGTTATCTGATAGCATGAAAAATTTCTCAGATTATTTACTTGCAGGTATGCAGCCAAATAAAAAAAGAATCGATGAGTTTGTGCATAATTCATTAATGCTTGTAACGGCACTAACACCGACAATTGGTTATGATAATGCTTCAAAATTAGCACACTATGCTTATGATAAAGACATATCTTTGAAGGAAGCTAATACTAAATTAAAATTTTTACCCTCAGAAAAGTTTGATGAAATTATACAAAAGCTATTGAAGTAAATATTGACAAAAAAATAACTTCTTTGTATATTTGATCTTTCCCCTTTTTGAAAAATCTAAAAAATAAATGGGGTAACTTTATATTTAAAGGAGGTAAAATGGGATTAGCTCAAATACTTACAAAGAAAATTTCTCTAGCTAAGACTTTATCTACGAGAGCTAAAGGAATGAAAAGTTTGATAAAAGATCAAGTCAAAGAAGATAAAATTAAAAAATGATTTTTCTTATAAAGCCTATATAATAATTCTTAAACGCTAAAGGAGGAGTTAAATAAAGTGTTTACGAAAAAAATGGCTTTTACCTATTTTGTTACAGTTATATTGATATTTAACACTGGCTGGATTGATAGCGTAGTTTTGTATAATTCTTTTGGTGCCAGTGTGGCGGTAATGTCTGGGAACTTAAGAATTTTAGGCCATAGCATGGCAGGTGCTGATTGGGTGTTTATGTACAAAGTTGCGATTCTGGTCTTTGGATTCGTTGTGGGAGCTGCTGTGAATGGCGTTCTTATGAAAACGGATGCTTATGTAATCTCAGAAGACCATACTAAAACATTAGTGCTACAAAGTGCTGTAATGCTTACAGGTACATTATTAATAGATATTTTTAGTAATCACCGTATTATTGATGATTTATTTCTAGCAGTTGCAATGGGTATGCAAAACAGCTTTACAACTATTTTTTTTGGAGGCTTTGCACGTACTACTCATATGACAGGGACTACTACAGACTTAGGTATTGAGATAGGAAGGGTTCTTCGTGGTGATAAATCAAATGTTTGGAAGATACCTTTTTTTGCAACTTGTATGACAATGTTTGTGATAGGAAATGCCGCAGGTGTAGTTTGGGTTAATATTTCCGGACATAACTATACTTTGATGTTGTTCCCTTCAGTTGTTCTACCAATTTTTGTTGGAATTGTTATTTTGTTAACTTACAATATGAAAGTCAAAAACCATAGAATTTAGTTCAGCATAGGTAGCAAATTAAAAGAGCTTAAAATTTGTAAAATTATTATAAATATTGCTACGGCTACAATGATCACTGTTAAAACAGAAGTGCTTAAGAGAGCCTTGTCCTTGCGGTAATTTATAACCCAAAGCATAAGCACTGGTAGTGCAACTTGTAGAACTGCTACAAATATACTTGCATAGCCTAAAGCTGTCTTGAAGCCATCTGGGTAGACAATCGCATAAATATACGCAGGTAAAAATGTGATGATAAAAGCAAGTATCTTATGTTTGTGTAGGTTTTTTGAGATTTTATATGTACTACGGTTAAAGTCGAATAGACCAAGTGCCACACCAAGAAAAGATGTTGCTAAAGCAAAAAAACCAAATAAAAAAGATATTGTTGAAATATATCCTGAGCTACCATGAAAATGACTAATGATTACAGATGTAATTTCTCCAGATTGTTTACCTAATATCCCAGTTGGAGTAGCAACTGGTAAAGAGCCTAGGGTTGCAAAGATCCATAATAAATATATAACTAAAGGTATTGTGCTACCAACTATTATGGCTTGGCGAAGAGATTTTCTATTTGAACCAACATATGTTCTAAGTGTTGGTATGATGTGATGAAATCCAAAAGATGTTAAAAGTATAGGAAAAGCAGCCCAAATAAAATTAGAGTTTTTTATTTGATATCCTAGATGGTTCGTTGATATATGTGGGATAAGTACAACAATTAATAAGAAGAATGCTAGAAGTTTGCCTGTAAGCATTACCTTATTAACATGATCAACTATTCTTGTACTTATATATATGAATATACCTAAGATTAATATAAATATCACACCAGTTACTTTCTCTGATAAATCAACTCCTATATTGCCTAAGGTGGTAGATATTAATGAGCCCCCTCCAACAGTATATGCCGCGACAAGAGAGTATAGAAGTAGTATGTAGCAAACCCAAACGATACCAACACCTATGGGACCTAATGTTTTGCTAGTCATCTCTATAAAGTTTGCACCATCTTGCATCTTTAAATTTACTTCAGCTAGTACCAAAGCTGTAAAAGTCATCAAAGCCCAGATACAAATGATGAGTATAGAACCTATAAAAAAGCCACAACTGGCAACAGTAGCAGGTATTGCAAGCATACCAGCACCGATACATGTGCCAGATATAATCATTGCGGCGCCAAATTTTCTAGATAAAATCATATTATTTTTACGTTAAAGTTAGAAATTACAATCCCAACTATCTGATTAAAAGCTTATAATATAGTTATTATAGCTTATATAAATATTTTTATTGCTACAAAATGGATAGTATGAGAGACAAAATCAATCAAGCATTAATAGAACTTGAAATCCAAGTAACTAAGAAGCAGATAGACTTGTGGGTGGATTATTTAACGCTTTTAGAAAAATGGAATAAAGTTTACAATATGACGGCTATCAAAAAGATAGATGATATGTTGGTTAAGCATTTATTCGATAGTCTATCAGTAGCTAAGTATATCAAGGGTAACTCAACGATAGATGTTGGTTCTGGCTATATTATATCCAGAGCATCAGTTTACTCTAGTTGATAGTGTCGGTAAGAAAATTATGTTTCTAAAAAATGTCAAAAAAAACCTGAAGCTTAATAATATTAATCCACTAAATACCCGTGTTGAAGGTTTAAGCGGAAACTTTGATAACATTATTTCAAGAGCATTTAGTTCTGTAGATACTTTTTATGAGCTATGTAAACAGTTCTTGACTGATGATAATCAAATGCTCGCAATGAAAGGCCCTGATTTAGAAGAGCAAAATTTAGAAAAGTTGCCTTTAAATGTGCAAAAGCATAGTATAAAAGTTCCTTTTCTGAATGCTGAAAGAAATCTTATCATTATGAGAAAAGCAGATGATAGATAAAGAGTTCATTAGAAATGCATACGAAGAGGTTGCCCAGAATATTGATAATAAGGCTAGCTTACTCGCAGTTAGTAAGTATCAGTCTATTGAAAAAATAAAATATCTAGCAAGCTTAGGGCAAAAGGATTTTGGTGAGAACTATTTTCAGGAATTAGAACAAAAAGCTCAAGAATTACCAAATCTAAGTTGGCATTTTATTGGATCTTTACAATCTCGTAAGATAAAGCATATTGCTAAATATGTTGATTCAATCCAAAGCGTAGAAAAAATTGAACATCTTGAAAAAATTAATAAAGCTACGATTCAACTTGGAAAAGCTATAGATATTTTTTTACAGATAAATATTGATGATGATCATAATAAGTCAGGATTTAAATCAACACAATTGGATGAGGTTATAGATTGTATAAATCAAACAAAGAATCTTGAGGGTATAAAAATTGTTGGGTTAATGTGCATTCCTGCAAAAACAAGCACTCCACAAAAAAGCTTTGAAAAGATGAAGAGTTTTTTTGATGAAGTTAATTCAAAGGTATCAAAAGAATATCAACTAGAAAAACTATCTATGGGAATGAGTTCTGATTATAAATTGGCTATACGGTATGGTAGTACTACGGTAAGAATTGGTAGTAGCCTATTCGGTCAAAGGCAATCATAGCTTTATAGATTTAGACTTTCTAAAACTACCGCAACAAATTCCTTTATTTTGGGTTGGACAAACTTGTTTTTTTGATAGTACATAAAAACATCCTGCTTCTCAAGCAGCTCATCAGATAAGATTTCTACTAATTTTCCATTTTCTAACTCTTCTTTTACGATATATTCATGAACCTGTATGATGCCTAATCCATCTAAAGCACATTTTTTTAATAAGAAAGCATTGTCAGCACTGATCTGTGGCTTGCTTATTTTTATATGAGTATTTGCTTTTGTAGAAACAATAGCTCTATCTCTAGATGTGTGAGGTATGTATCTATGGTTGATTAAATCTTGGAGGTTTTTGGGAGTTCCATAACTTGTTAAGTACTCAGGGCTTGCACATAATATATAGCGAGTATTAGTAATTTTTCTTGCTACTAAGTCATCAGACGGTGTCCAGTTTACTCCAAAAATTATATCTATTTGTTGCTGATATGATGGCAATCTTTCTTCAATATTTATCTCGATTCTAACTTTCGGAAATTTTTTAGTATATTTATCTATTATCGGCAATAAAGTTTGTTCAGCAAAAAATGTTGTAGTATTTATTCTTAAAACACCAGATGGTTCCGCATGAAAAGAATCTGTTAAATTTCTGATATTATCTATCTCATTTTGTAAACTTAAACAGTGACTATATAAAAGCTGTCCTTCATGAGTTAATTCAAAAGATCTAGTGGTTCTGTTAATTAAGTCGACTTTTAGTTCAGCCTCTAGAGATTTAATAGCGTGGCTAATAGCAGACTTTGTTATACCTAGTTCATGAGCAGCTTTTGTGAAGCTATTGTTATTCACTAGAAAATAAAAAGTTTCTAGTTGGCTAATTGGGATTTTCTTTAATTTCATTTGTTGAGCTGTATTTAACAATGGTTGATTATATTGAGTATTGTAAAATATTATACTTTGTTTAATATATCTGCAAAACAATAAATATGGTTTTAAGATGAGAAATTATAAAATTATAATCTTGCTAAGCTATATAAGCATAGCAAGTGGTTCAGCTGTTATTATTAATCCGGCTTTACCATATATATCTACACAAATGTCATTAAGTTCTGGTCAGGTTGAATGGTTAGTAAGTATATTTCTTATTGGTTATGTGTCAGGGCAGGTTATCTATGGTCCGATAGCAAAGAAATATGGTGAGGTCACGACACTGCGTATAGGATTGCTTATAAATCTCGTAGGTATTGTCATTTGTATATTTGGTGGTTATTTATTATCTATGCCTGTTTTGCTTATTGGGAGATTGATAACTGCTTTGGGGGCCTCTGCTGGTTTGATATGCACATTTATCATTTTGAATCATTCTGTAGATCATCATAAAGCAAAAGTAGCACTTTCTTTTGCAGGCATTTCATTTACATTATCTGCAATATCTGCAATTTTTATTGGTGGAATGATTAATTACTATAGTCATTGGAATTACTGCTTCTATGTCTTATTAATACAGGGTGTAATAATGCTAGGGTTAAGCTTCTTGTATCAAAATAGTGAACAAGAAGAAAAAAGTAGTATTAGCATTAGTTCTATTGTAAAAGGTTATAGAGATGCTTTAAGTAGTGTTAAACTTGTGATATTTTCTCTCACACTCGGAACGGTGGCTACTTTTAGTTATTGCTATACAGCAGCTGGGCCTTTTATAACTAAGCAACTTTTTAATTTTACTAGTGCACAGTTTGGTTTGTATAATATTATTACAATGGTTGGTATTTTGGCAGGATCGTTTATTTCTGCAAAAGTGGTAAATCTTTTTAATCCCATTAAAATTTTGATAATTTCTTTAGCCACATTCTTATTAACTTTTTTCTTGCTTTTATGTATTAGAGAAATTGGGATTTTATCTGCTTTGATGTTTTTTATAGCGGCTGCGTTTATGTATTTCACTCTTGGGTTTATATATCCAGTAGCATCGCATATCGCATCTAATGCAATAGCAGATAAGGCAAATGCAGCTGGGGCAACGAATTTTATAAATATGGGGTTAGCTGTGATCGCAGTAAGTATAATGGGATACTTACCTTTTGAGTATTTTCTGAGATTAGTTGTGATGTCTTGTATTTTTCCAATAGTTTGTATAGTTCTAATAATTACTTTTAATAAGTTTTCTTATCAAAAAGTGTAGGCTTTTTATCAGTAGGTGAATTCTCTAGCCTTAAAGTTTTTAATATAGTAAAATTCTTCTAAGCTAAAAATATTGTTTGAACTAACTATGACTTCTCTAGATAAGGTTAATGATTATTTCGAAAGTAGTATACAGGCAAAAATTGAAACAGCTAATGTATTACCGCCAGCTATTGTACAGGCTGGAAAGGCAATGGTCTCATGCTTGGAAAATGGAGGTAAAATATTAGTTTGTGGTAATGGAGGGTCAGGAGCTATTGCACAACACTTTTCATCAAAACTATTAAATCAATTTGAGATGGAGAGACCCCCTCTGCCAGCAGTATCTTTAACTGGAGACATGTCAACAATTACCGCTATTGGTAATTATTATGGATACTCAGAGATTTTTTCTAAACAAGTGGCAGCTCTAGGAAATGAAGAAGACATTCTATTAGTGATTTCTACAAGTGGAAATTCTGAAAATATATTAAAAGCTGTTGAAGAAGCACATGATCTTGAGATGAAAGTAATAGCTTTAACAGGAGCTGGTGGTGGAAGATTGCAAAACATGTATATCCCAGAGGATATTGAGTTGAGAGTCCCATCAAATAATATAGCAAATATTCAAGAGAATCACTTACTTATAATTCATTGTCTGTGTGATATTATCGATCAAAAGCTATTTGCAGGTTTAGAAGATTAATAATGAATTGCAAAAAGATAACGAAATATTTAGCTTTAGTTTTTAGTGTTTTTACTTTATCAGCTTGCGGGATTATAACTCCGTATACAGCACCTGTCCCTCAAGGTAAAGAAATAAAAGATAAAAAACTTTTCGATATAAAACCAAATATGACAAAGAGTGAGGTTGTTTATATATTAGGGTCTCCAGATATTGTAGATACATTTAATCCTAATCAATATATTTATATCAATACTTATAAAAGACATATGCAAGATAGCATTTTTGATGAATCAAAGCTTGTTTTGACTTTCAATAACCAAGATAAACTTATAGGTATTTCAGGAAATTATAACCCTCCTACAAAAGAACCAGTCTTTTAAACTTTTTAATAAAAGGCTATGATGGAGTAAACGATGAGAAAACAGCATACATTAAATGTATTGATACTTACTGTTATAGCAGTAATCTTTTTATTCTTAAATTTTTGTCAGCCTATTTTTGCTGACGATTTTGGTAGATTATCAGCTTCTGCTTTAACACGAGGAGATTTGTTTAGTACTATTTATAATCAATATTTTCGCTGGACAGGCAGAGTGTCTGCAGAATTTTTAGCTTATTTTCTTTTGAATAAAGATCATCTTATAGTTAGTTTATTCTTTGTGGATGTTATTAACTCTATTATATTTAGTATATTTACAGTTTTTAGTTTTAAGTTGGTTACTAGAGATAAATATGAGTTAAGCTCAAAGCAGTTTGTGTGTTTTTTATTTTTCTTTTGTTTTATATTTTTATACTCAGGTGTAATAGGTAATGCTTTATGGAAAACTGCCGCGATACAATATTTTTGGGGTGTTGTACTGCTTGTGGGGTATTACTACTTTATTTTTAATAAGCAGAAAAGTTCTATTATATTTAGCCTTTTTACAGGATTGTTTATTGGTTTGTATAATGAGATATATGTTGGTGTTTTAGTAGTTTTGGCTATTGCATATTTCTTAGAAAGGAAACTTAATAATAAGCCAATTAATAAAGATATTATTTATTTTTTTGTAGCTCTTGTTGTTGGTGGAGTTATATTGGCAGCAGCTCCAGGTAACTATAAAAGATTGGATGTTTTAGCTGGTTCGAGAGATATTGGATTATTGCAAAATATTCATTTTATGTGGCAATTATTGATGTATCATCCGTATGCTAAGCTACTTCATTATATGATAGCTGTTATAGCACTACTATTACTAGTAGATAAGGATATTAATATTAAATCAAAAGTTGTTTATTTCGTAGCTCTTGTTGTTTCATTATTTGTTTTAGCACCAGTTGTTGGGCAGTATGGTGGGCTTAATCAAAGAGTTCTTATGATCTACTATGTGTTATTTTTCTTAGTTATTTTAGATTTAGTATATCGATCTAAAAATATTTTTGTTGTAAGATTAGTCGAGATTTTTAGTAAATTATTTTGGCTTTTAGGAATTGTTCTTGCTTTTCAATTAAGTCAGGTCTTCGCGGCATACATATCATTGCATAACTATGAATCACAGAGACAACAGCTTATTGGCTATTATCACCAGCATGATATAAAAGACGCATCGTTTCCAATTAATTACAATGCTTTATTAGATACGAGTTATAAGTTTATTTACTTTGATGATATAACACCTTTAAAAAGTGATTGGAGAAATAAGGGCTTTGCTAGTTATTATGATTTTGACAGTGTTGTATTAACTATACCTCATAAAACAAAATAAAGTTCAGTAGTTATATTATTCGATAGCCTAGTAGAGATAATCCAACTACTACAAAGAGATTTCAAGTTATTTAAAATCCTACTCTTGCTCACAATAGCAGAGTAGTAGAAAAAATAATAATAAGAGATGTTATAGAAAAACGATAGATTAAATAATTAAGCAGCAGAAAGAGCTTTGATTTTAGCACTTAGACGAGACTTATGTCTAGCAGCTTTATTCTTATGGATAAGCCCTTTTGTTGCATATTTGTCTAGTAAAGAAACAACTTTAGTGAAGCTTGCTTTAGCTGCTTCAACATCACCTTTTTCGATAGCGTTAGTTGTTTTCTTTAAGAAAGTTCTCATTACAGAGCGACGAGCAACATTGTGTTGACGATTTCTTTCAGCTTGAACGATTCTTTTTTTTGCTTGTTTTGAGTTAGCCAATTTGATTCTCCAGTTTTAATTTTTTTACTTTTTTATAGTTATCTGTTTCTTTGGGGGGATTTCAAGAAACATAAATATATAAATTTAATAGCTAAAGTATTTTGCATACATTGTACTTTTTTGTCAACTAAAAATAAAACATAGAGTTGATATTTTCACCATTAAGAGTTCTATCACTACATTTTAAAGAGATTTTATAGCATAATAGGTGCTAGATTTATAAATAAAAACTTATTTTAGTAACATATAGAACTTAACTTTATGAAAAATATTAGAAACTTCTCGATAATTGCA
This sequence comes from Candidatus Francisella endociliophora, assembly GCF_000764555.1. Taxonomy (NCBI): domain Bacteria; kingdom Pseudomonadati; phylum Pseudomonadota; class Gammaproteobacteria; order Thiotrichales; family Francisellaceae; genus Francisella; species Candidatus Francisella endociliophora. The sequence continues at coordinate 1,365,464 of NZ_CP009574.1, forward strand.
CATATTGACCATGGTAAATCTACGCTATCAGACAGATTTATCCAAGTATGTAATGGTTTAACAGAAAGAGAGATGAAAGAACAAGTTCTGGATTCTATGGATATAGAAAGAGAGCGAGGTATTACAATTAAAGCTCAATCTGTAACTTTGGATTATACTGCAAAAGATGGTCAAACATATCAGCTTAATTTTATTGATACTCCAGGACATGTGGATTTCTCTTATGAAGTATCTCGTTCACTAGCCGCTTGTGAAGGTGCGCTACTAGTAGTAGATGCTGCCCAAGGTGTGGAGGCTCAAACAGTAGCAAACTGTTATACAGCTATTGAGCAAGATTTAGAAGTTATTCCTATATTGAATAAAATAGATCTACCTTCTGCAGAACCAGAAAGAGTTGCAGAAGAGATAGAGGAAATTATTGGTATTGATGCAACAGACGCAACTACTTGTAGTGCTAAGACTGGTATAGGTGTTGAAGATGTACTGGAAACTATCGTTGCAAAAGTCCCAGCTCCTCAAGGTGATGTAAATGAGAAGTTACAGGCTCTAATTATTGACTCATGGTTTGATAATTATCTTGGAGTGGTTTCTCTTGTGCGAATTAAAAATGGTACTTTGAGAAAAGGTGAGAAATTTAAGGTCATGTCAACAGGGATATCATACCAAGCAGATAGAGTAGGTGTATTTACTCCAAAGATGAAGGATCTTGATCATTTAAAAGCTGGTGAGGTCGGCTTTATTATTGCAGGTATTAAGGATATTCACGGTGCTCCAGTAGGGGATACTTTGACACATACCCACAATCCAACTGATAAAGCGGTACCTGGATTTAAGAAAGTACAGCCGCAAGTTTATGCAGGTATGTTTACAATTAGCTCAGATGATTATCCTGACTTTAGAGAAGCATTAGATAAGCTAAGTTTGAATGATGCTTCACTTTTCTTTGAACCAGAGGTTTCACAAGCGTTAGGGTTTGGTTTTAGATGTGGATTCTTAGGTATGCTTCACATGGAGATTATCCAAGAAAGATTAGAAAGAGAATATAATTTAGATCTAATCACATCAGCACCAACTGTAGTTTATAAGGCTGTTAAGAAAGATGGTGAGATGGTTGAAGTTGATAATCCAGCTAAGCTACCAGAACCAGGTGCAATTGCAGAAATACATGAGCCAATTGTCCGTGCAAATATTCTTGTACCAAAAGATTTTGTAGGTAGTGTAATTACGATATGTGTTGAGAAACGTGGTACACAGGTAGATATGAATTATGTAGGTAATCAAGTCTCAATTACTTATGATCTACCAATGATTGAAGTTGTGTCAGATTTCTTTGATACTTTGAAGTCAGTAACTAAAGGTTATGGCTCTTTAGATTATGAATTAATCAGATATGAAGCTGCAAATATGGTTCGCCTAGATGTTCTTATTAATGGTGACAAAGTTGATGCTTTAGCAAGCATTGTGCATAAAGATCAAGCTAAATATAAAGGTAGAGAGCTAGTTGAGAGATTAAAAGAGCTTATTCCGAGACAGATGTTTGAAGTTGCAATTCAAGCTGCTGTAGGTGGTACTATTGTTGCTAGAAGTACAGTTAAAGCTTTGCGTAAGAATGTACTAGCAAAATGTTATGGCGGAGATGTCTCACGTAAGAAGAAACTACTGGAGAAGCAAAAAGAAGGTAAAAAGAGAATGAAGAATATTGGTTCTGTTGAAATCCCTCAAGAAGCTTTCTTGTCAGTTTTGAAAAAATAAAATTGGTTATTATGCAAAATAAAAAAATAATAGTAGGTATCTCAGGTGGTGTGGATTCATCAGTTTCAGCTTTGTTACTAAAACAGCAAGGTTATGATGTAACTGGTGTATTTATGAAAAACTGGGAAGAGGATGATACGGATGAGTTTTGCTCGGCAGAGCAAGATATTGCAGATGCTCAAGCTGTTTGTGATTCTATCGGAATTCCATTTAAGAAAATAAACTTTGCTGCGGAATATTGGGATAATGTTTTTGAACATTTTCTAACAGAATATAAAGCTGGTAGAACACCAAACCCTGATATTTTATGTAACAAAGAAATTAAGTTTAAAGCATTTCTGAGCTATGTTCATCTTTTAGGTGGTGATTATATAGCCACAGGTCATTATGCGCGTACAAAAGTACTAGATGATGGTACAGTTCAGTTAGTCAAAGGCCTTGATGATAACAAAGATCAGACTTATTTCTTATATACTTTAGGTCAAAAGCAATTAAGCCAAACAATGTTTCCAATTGGGGATATTGAGAAGTTAAAAGTTCGTGAAATTGCTAAAGAAAATAAGCTTGTAACATTTGATAAAAAAGACAGTACAGGGATATGTTTCATCGGGGAGCGTAAGTTTAAAGAGTTCTTGTCAAAATTCTTACCTGCTCAAAAGGGTGAAATCCATGATGAAAATGGTATTAAGATAGGCACTCATGATGGGCTTATGTATTATACAATTGGTCAAAGGCAAGGTTTAGGTATAGGCGGAGTGAAAAATCGTCCTGAGGTGCCTTGGTTTGCAGCTAAAAAGGATTTGGATAATAATGTGTTAATCGCAGTACAAGGGCATAATCATCCAATGCTTTTTAAAGACTCTTTAGCCGCTATAGATCTTAGCTGGGTTGCTGGTAAGCCACCTGCTGATAGTTTTAAATGCAAAGCTAAGGTTCGATATAGGCAGCAAGATCAAGCCTGTGAAGTTACTGTAAATGATAATGGTTCAGTTAACGTAGTGTTTGATAATCCACAAAGGGCTATTACACCAGGACAGTCTGTTGTTTTTTATGATGGAGATGTTTGCTTAGGTGGGGGAATTATAGTTTAGAGAAAAGAGCTTTTATTTTCCGTTATCGCTACCTAGTGTTGTTCTATTTGTCATAGTAGGATCTTCATCTTTTGTTTCCTCTTTAGCTGCTGATGTAGGAGCACTACTGCCACTACTAAGTTCTTTAGCTTTAGCAGCTTGTATATCTGCTTTTGTAATTATTTCTTTACCGTCTAAGGCAGATACTTTGTTAGCGATATCTTCATGAGGATCTCCAGCAATTTGCTGTTCTTTGTCTACAACGTCTGAAAGATAATGAGCTACTTCTTCTTTAACATCTTTTTGATTTCTTAGAACATCCCTTTGCATATATTGTGCTTCGTGTACTGCATCAATAGTCATGTGCGTGTATAAATATTCAGGATCTATAATAAATGGTCTAAGTTTTGTGTTAAAGTTCTTTTCAACACCTGGGAAATCAACCGTATAAGCTACTTTTATACGTTTCTGACCATCATCTCCAGTAGTAACCATTGCAACTAAATTTGCATCAAGTTTGTATTCTCTTCTAACTAGATGATATTGTTGTTTCCTATCTAAAACGATTTGTCTAATAGGTGTAGCATATACATCTTCAGTTTCTATAGGCTTATTAACAGTTGTAATGCCAGCTTTTTGTAGTTCTGCGATAGCGTAGCTACCATAGTCATCTTTAGCTAGTCTTAGATCTATTTCGATCATTTTAGCAAGTACTTTTTCTCTAAATTCTCTAGCTTCTTTTAGTGTGAAGGCTAGGCAAGTACCTGTATCATCTTTTTGAAAACAACCATTTCTTTTATCAATTAAGACAAAAAGCTTTTGAGTCTTATCATAATACAATTGGTAATCTGGTGAGTCTTCGCCATGACCTAAGTAAACGAATTTATCACCAGAAAGCATTCCGCAAGATGTTACAACAAGCACTAGGGCTAGTATTGCTGCTTTTTTAAAAATATTACGCATATTAATCCAGATATTTTTTAATATAGTTACAAAACATAATTTTTGCTTAGCTACGCTAAAAAGTAAAGCACTGATTATACAAAAACAACTAAAAATTAAGCAGTTGAATTTTCTTTCATTAGTTTTTTATATTTTTTCTCTATCATTTTTCTTTTAAGAGAGCCTAAATGATCAAAAAATGTAATGCCATTTAGATGGTCTATCTCATGCTGAATGCAACGAGCTAAGAAGTCTTCCTTTTCAATCTCAATCTCTTCACCAAATTCATTCAATGCTTTTATCTTGACAGTTGTTGCTCTATTTACTTTTGCTGAAACGCCTGGGAATGAAAGGCAACCTTCTTCATCAATAATTTCACCATTTTGTTCAATTATTTCTGGATTAATGATAGTGATTATTTCAGGACTTGTATCGTCCAGATTATCGTACATTATAAAAAATCTTTTTTTTATTCCTACCTGTACAGCAGCTAAACCAACTCCATTAGCTTCTATCATCATCTCTTTCATTTCAGCAATAGTTGCACGAAAGTCATCGTTGATGTCTTCTTTTGCTACTTCTTTAGCAACCTCTTTTAAAACTGGATGAGGGTACTTTAGAATTTCTAAAGACATATTTATACTCCTTGTTCTAATATATCTTTCTTCATTTTTGCCATAGTTAGAGCAGCTTGAACACAGTATTTACCTTTATGTCCTTTTTTTCCACCAACTCTTTCTAAAGCTTGCTCCTTGTTATGCGTAGTTAATATACCAAAAATCACAGGTAAATTATATTGGTGCATAACTTTTTGTGTACCGTAGCTAACTTGGTCACACACATAATCATAATGGTCAGTTTCACCACGAATTACACAGCCAAGTAATACAATAGCATCAAACTTTCCGGTTTCTGCTAAAAGCTTAGCAGCAAAGGGAAGTTCAACTGCACCAGGTACTCTTTTTATATATATTTGACTATCTTTTAGACCTTGAGAATATGCTTCTTCTAAAGCACCTTCAAGCATTTTATCAGTAATTAATGAATTAAATTCGCTTACAACAATAGCTAGTTTTTCCATGGTTTTTATATCCCTTTGATTGTATGTTTCATTTTGTCTTTCTTTGTCATGAGATAGTCTTTGTTATGAGAGTTTACAAAAGCATCACATGCAACAGGCTCAGCATGTATACCTACAGTCTCAAGAGCATGTATTTTTTTTGGATTATTTGAGATTAGGCGACACTTATCTATTTGGTTATATTTGAGAACTTGTATGGCTAGATCATACTTTCTAGAGTCTACTGGTAATCCTAGTGCCACATTTGCTTCAATTGTGTCCATTTTTTCATTTATCTGTAAGTTATAGGCCTTTAGTTTATTTGTTAAACCAATACCTCGACCTTCTTGGTTTAGATATATTAAATATCCTCCTTCTTGGCTTATCATTTGCATTGCTGCTTTTAGCTGAGCTTGACAGTCACATCTTAGAGAGCCAAAAAGATCGCCAGTTATACATGATGAGTGCATTCTAACAAGAGGAATATCTCCACTATAAGGTTTTGATAGTACAACAACCTCTTCATTGTTGAATTTGTCCTTATATACAGTCATCTCAAGCTCACCAACACCGTCAAAGGGTATTGTGGAACTAGCAGATTTTTCAATAAAAACTTCTGTAGCTAAACGGTATTGATATAGTTCAGCAATTGTCAAAAGTGGTAGATCATGTTTTTTGGCAAACTTTTCTAATTGCTCAGTTTTCATCATAGAGCCATCTTTATTCATAAGCTCACATAAAACACCAGCACTGTTGAAACTACTTAGCTTCATAAGATCAACCGCAGCCTCCGTATGGCCATTGCGACCAAGTACACCTTTATCATTAGCAATAAGTGGGAAAATATGTCCAGGCCTAGCAAGCTCATCTGCTTTGGCATTTACTTTAGATGCTACTTGTATTGTACGGGCCCTGTCTTTTGCAGATACGCCAGTTGTTACACCTTCTTTTGCTTCTATTGTTACTGTAAAAGGAGTTGAGAATGTGCTGTTATTTTTATCAGCAGTAACCATAGGGGCTAGATTTAGAGCACTTGCTCTTTTTGAGTCCATGGATAAACATACGATACCGCTTGTATGCTCTAGCATAAAGGCGATATTTTCTTCAGAAGCCAGCTGGCCAGGTAGGATTAAATCACCTTCATTTTCTCTATCGTGATCATCTGCTACCACAACAGGTTTACCTTGCTTTAAGGCGTTAATAGCTTTTTCAACATTGTGTTTTGTTTGTTCAAACATTTTTATTTAGTCCTGTTATATATTTGTATATGTATTTACCAGTTGCATCAGCTTCAAGGTTTACAAATGAGCCTTCTGTATAACCTTGAGCTATAGTTACTTCAATCGTGTGAGGTATTAGAGTTACTGTGAAAGACTCTTTTAAAACATCTATGACAGTAATGCTCATACCATCGATAGTTACAAAGCCTTTTTCTACTAGGTAAGCTAAAAAATCATTAGATGCTGATATCTCAACAATCCAAGCATAACCATTGGCTTGTATGCTTTTGATTTGACCTGTCTCATCGATATGTCCTTGCACCATATGGCCTCCAACATGATCGCCGTATCTCATCGCAAGTTCGGTGTTTACTTTGTCACCAATTTTTAGAGTGTCTAAGCTAGTTTTTTCAAGAGTCTCTGGGACAGTATCAAAGCTTGCTGTATTTCCATTTAATTCAGTTACAGTTAAGCATGTGCCATTAATAGCAACACTATCACCAATTTTGCAATTTGAACTATTATCAAACTTTATCTGAAAAGTTTTGACATTATTATTTGTCGTTATTTTCTCGATAGTTCCTAGTTCTTGAACTATGCCGCTAAACATTTGTATTTTCCTTAAAGCTAGAGCTTATAAATAAATCCTTACCCATGAAAGCTATATCAGTAAAAGAAAGTTTTTCTTTAGGATTATGATTGGCAATTACTACAGGAGATAAGTATGTAGCAAATTCATTTACTAATTTTGAATTGATAAAGTTTTCAATGGTTTTTTTACCGCCTTCAACTAATAGGCTTGTTATGCCCATAACTCCCATTCTTTCAAGTAGAGTTCTCAAGCAGACTTTATTGTCATTAGATGAAAGTTTCCAATATTCGACGCCAATATTATTGAGTTGCAGAGCTGCTTGATCAGAAATAGTTGTGCAAATAAAAATTGTTTTTGCCTGCTCTTGATTTAGGACTTTCCAGTTATTATTAATCTCATCTAACTCACTGCAAAGTATAAACTTAGTGGGGTGTTTAATTTCATTAATATTTATTCTTACATCAAGACTAGGATTGTCATCAATAAGTGTTTGTTTTCCAATTAAAATAGCATCACAAATGTTGCGTAATTTATGAGTGTGTGTGAAAGCGACTTCAGAGCTTATTTTTTTTGAATCATCACCATTTACAGAGATTTTACCATCAAGAGACATTGCCCATTTAGTATAGACAAAAGGCTTTTGTGTTTTTTGATAATGGAAAAATATTTTGTTTAAATCTTGGGCTTGTTTTTCTAAAACACCAACCTTAACCTCTATACTAGCATCTTTAAGTTTTTGAGCTCCACCACCAGCAACTTTGGGGTTTGGATCAAGAGTTGCTATAACTACTTTTGCTACTTTGGCTTTTATGAGAGCCTTTGTACATGGCGGGGTCCGACCTTGATGACAGCAAGGTTCAAGAGTTACATAGACTGTGGAATCTTTTGCATTATAACCAGCTTTTTTTAGAGCGTGAATTTCTGCATGTGCTTCGCCAGCAACCTCATGCCAACCTTCAGCAATAATCGCTCCATCTTTTACTATTATGCAGCCGACCATGGGGTTCGGTGACACAGTGAATTTGCCTCTATTTGCTAGAGTCAAAGCCTGTTGCATGTAATATCTATCTATGTTTTTCATTTGCCCGTCTAAGTTTAGTTACGCTAGGGCAGGAGAGGATAATAAATATAATAATGCAAAAACTACAAATATAGTTTAAGCCGTGTAAAAATTATATATTTCTCAAACCTTCTTTCATCCAGACTATAACTGTCGGCTTTGGATTTACACCAAATCTGCTAGACCTTTCTAAAAATTTAGAAAGCGCTCGCGGGCTTCTGAGTTTATCAAAGCAATATCAAGCTTGATATTGCTATAGATCCTATGATCACACTTCGACTCCGTAGTTACTGAGCGTAGTCGAATGTACTCAGTGATCGGATAGAATGACAAGTCAGTTACCGCCGGTAGGGAATTACGCCCTGCCCTGAAGATATTTTATGTATTGTATCAAAAAAATATAAGAAGAAAAAATTTTTAGATTATTCTTTTGTCAGTGTAACAGTTATGTTCTTGTTATCTATTTTCATCATATCACCTGTTGCTGCATCGATAGCAAATCCCCAAATCGTAAGAATATTCCATAGTCCGCCACTTTGGAAAGATGTTGTGACTTTGAAAGACTCTGTTTTATACCCTTTTTTTGAAATTGTAATGTTTGGATTCCAAATATTGTTTCCATCTATTTTGAATGTTGCAGGAGTGATCCCTGCAGGTGTGCCATTGAGCTTAACTGTTGCTCCTGAGGGTATAGAATTCACAGTTATATTTCTATCATTATCTCCATACATGCTTGCACAGCTTGTTAGCATTAGAGAAATAAGCATCACAGAGTATATTTTAATTATATTTTTCATTATCTTAAGCATTCATTAAATTCTAGATTTAAAATATTATAAGTTTTTGCTTTTTAAAATCAATATTGTAGTATTATTTCTTGAAGATTATTTTAAAATATAAATCCATTTTTATGAAAATCTATAGATATATTATAGCTCTAGAAGTAGTTGAGTATTTTGCATATGCGATGCTCGCGACCATACTTTTATATAGTATTCTTCATAAGGGTTTAGGATTAGCAATGCCTCAAGCAGTATTACATATGTCTGCTTTTATTAGTTTGTTATATTGTTTTATTGCTCTGGGAGGTTTTATTGGAGATAGGGTATTAGGTAGCCAAAACACGTTATTACTAGGTATGTTTTTAATATGTCTTGGTTATATTGGAATGGTGTTCTTTGGCTATGTTGTTGCAGAACATCTTAATCTATATTATTTGATATCTATTCCATTAGCGTTGATTTGTATCGGAACAGGAGCATTTAAAAGTAACTCTAGTAAGATTTTTGCTGAACTTATTGAAGAAAAGAAATTTCTTGATACGAAATTTGTATATTTTTTGATTTCAATAAATATTGGAGCTGCCTTAGGAGGCTTGATTTCTCCAGCAATTAGTAAATATATAGATTGGCAGTTTGTAATGCTAGCTGCTTTTTTTATAACCTTAGTTTCATGGATACTGATTCTAAAAGCTTTACACTTTCAAGGTAGTAAGATTTTAAATCTTGATTTTGAGTTTAAAAGGGTTGTTCAAGTTTTGTTGGGTGTTTTTGCAATCGTCCTACTAGGCGCATTTGTTATCTCAAATCCAAAGCTTGTCTTAGTATTTCAAACTCTTGTGATAATATTCATCTTAATTTTCCTTGTTGTAAAAGCAGCTATTGATAAAGAAAACTATAGTCAGATCGCATTTGCGTTAGTTGTATTACTTTTAGCTTGGAGTATGATATTTGTATTTACACAAAGAACCATAAGCGTAAATACCTTTACAATACTGTGTACAGACCATAAGCTTTTTGGCTTTATAATCCCACCTGAGAGTTTTCAGGCACTAGAACCTCTTTGGGTAGTTGTGGTTGGACCACTGTGTATATTGTTTATGCGAAAAAACAGTCTAGCAAATTTAGGAATTAAGTATTTAAATAATATAACAATAGGGATATTTGCTTGTGGGTTAGGATACCTTTTATTGTACTGTGCGACTTTGAGTAGATCCTCTGAAGTTGTAAGCTCAGATTGGATTTTAGTATTTCAGTTATTTATGGCATTTGCAGAGCTTATTGCTGCAAGTACAGCTTTATCTATAATTTGTAGTTATATGCCGGTCTCACTAAGAACTACAGCAATAGGATTATGGTTTATTTTGATATCGTATGCTCATTTAATAAGTGGCTATGTGGTAAAAAACAGTTTAGGCTCTAGTACAGATAGCACTAAAAGTCTAATTCCGGAATATTCAAATATATTTAAGTATTGTGTGTTAATTATGATAATAAGTTTTGTGGTAGGGCGTATTATTAGAGTATCTATAAAAGTTAAGCCTCAGATGGAATAAAAGCATATTTTTTGACGACTTTACCACCGATCAAATGCTTTTGAATGATTTCTTCAAGTACTTTTGGTGTGCAAGAATGATACCAAACATTATCTGGGTGAACTACAGCTATAGGACCATTTTGACAAACTCTTAGGCAGTATGTTTTGGATCTATAGATATGACCATTTTGTGAAAGCTTTAGCTCTTGAAGTCTTTTCTTTAAATAGTCCCATGATTCAAGAGACTCTTTACCTTTACAACACTTTTGTCTATCTTGGTCACAACATAAAAATATATGTTTAGAAATGTTTGCAAGTCCTAGTTTCTCAGCTTTTTCTTTTAGTGGTTTTGCCATTATCATAATACCTGGATTTAAATAATGTATTTTTTGTTAAATACATTTAAAATTGATGAGAAAATATTAACATATGGAGAAAAAATGGAAAGTAACATTTCTAACGAGACTTTAGAAAAATTAGCTAATGCCCATATTAAAGACCTAAAAAGTAAGAGACGTTGGAAGTTATTTATTAGGATTGTTATTATCTTGATAGTTTTGATAATGATAGTCCCGAGGCTATTTAGCTCATCGAAAGAGCTTACACCTCACATAGCATTAGTAAAAGTACAAGGTGTAATAGCAGAAGATGCTGAAGCAAATTCTGAAAGAGTTAATAAAAGCTTAGATGATGCATATGAAAGTAAATTAACCAAAGCTGTTATCGTTGAAATTAATAGTCCAGGAGGTTCTCCAGTTCAATCTGATGAAATATATGAGCATATGCAATACTTACAGAAGAAGCATCCAAAAGTACCTATGTATGCCGTTTGTACAGATGTTTGTGCAAGTGGAGGATATTACATTGCAACTGGAGCTAAAGAAATTTATGCTAACAAGATGACTATTACGGGATCTATTGGTGTAATTGGAAGTGGATTTGGCTTTACAGGGCTTATGGATAAAATTGGTGTAGAAAGAAGAACTTATACATCTGGTAAAAATAAAGATTTCTTAGATCCTTTTTCACCACAGAAGCCAGAACAAACGAAGCAATTTGAGAAGCTTTTGGATGAAACTCATCAGGTATTCATAGATGCTGTAGAGAAATCTAGAGGTGATAGGCTAAAAGTTAAATCTAAGGATACAACATTTTCTGGTGAGCCTTTTAGTGGTATTCAAGCTGAGAAAATTGGATTAATAGATGGTTTTGCATCTGTAAGTCAGCTTAAGCAGGAAAAACTAGATAATATGGATATTGTTGACTATACAAGACCACTAGATTTTTTAACAGCAGTTTCGCAAAAGTTAGGTAACAGCGTTTATTATAAGGCAGCCTCAGAAGCTAGCTTTAGCCTAAAATAAGTGTAATAGGTGTTGAAACCATAAAAAACCATGACTATAATCGATGGTAACACTAAGTTTCTAAAACTAAACAAAAAGGAAGAATGGCTATGAAAAAAACATTATTAGGTGCAGCAATCGCAGGTGGTTTACTTATATCAGCAACTTCAGCTTTTGCTGGTGGCGTTGGTTTTGCAAATGTACAAGATGTATTTGAAACTTCTCCATTAGGTAAAGCAAAAGTTACAGCTGATGAGAAAAAGCTTAAGCCTCAAATGGATGAACTAAAGAAAAATATCACAACTCTTCAAGAGAAGGTAAATTCTTATACTGAAGAGAAAGACCAGGTTCAAGCAGATGATTCTAAAGGCGATACTAAAGATGCAGAAGCTGCAGATAAAGTAGAAAATAGTGATAAAGAGCAAGCTCAAGCAGATCTTGAAAAAGCTATGAAGCAATATCAAGATCTAATGAATCAAGTTCAAAAAATGGCTTCTGATGATGCTGATGCATTTAAAGATGCTCTAAACAAAGCTTCTGCTAAAGTAGCTGAAGAGAAGCAGTTAGATGCTATCTTACCTGCTGAAATGAGCTTATATAATGTTGATAGCATTGATGTTACTAAAGACATCGTTGCTAAGATGCAGTAATTCAATATTGAAAATATCTTTCTAAAAACGTTTTATCTTATTAAATTAAAAGCTTCTTTTTTTTATATCTAAAGCTATGTATAATCTTAGCTTAGATATAAGAATATTTACAAAAGACAATTAAAATTATGGAAAATTTAGGCTATTTCGTTTCACAAAACTTACTGTTTTGTTTATCTTTTATTTTATTATTAGCTATCTATATAATCTTTGAGCTAACTCAAACTAAGAAGTCTCAATATAGTTTGTCTGTTGCAGATGCTGTTATGACAGTTAATAAAGGAAAGGGTGTATATTTGGATGTTAGAAGCCAAGAAGAATTTAGTAATGCTCACATTATAGGTTCGCAAAATATTCAGCTTGATGAAGTTTCTCAAAAACATAAGAAATTAAATAAGTACAAGGCTAAGCCTATAGTTATTTATGGAAATGGTGCGGAGAAAGCAATGTTTGAATTGCGTAAGGCTGGTTTTGAGCAGGTTTTTGTACTTAAAGGTGGCTTGAGTGCATGGTTACAAGCAAGTTACCCAGTTAAGTCTTTGTCTAAGTAAGTTTTTATAAAAAATATTAAGGATCACAAAATGGATCAACAAGCACAACCACAATTTCAAATTCAAAAAGTTTATGTTAAAGACCTTTCTTTCTCTATTCCAGACTCTGATAAGATATGGGCTACAGCATGGAAGCCTGAGCTACATACAGATTTAAAAGTAGAGGCTGTAAATTTACCAGAAGAAAATACTTATGAAAGTGTTTTGACTCTTGAAGTAAAAGTGCAAAATGATGGTATGACAGCTTTTGAGATAGAGGTTAAGCAAGCAGGTATCTTCACGGTTTCGAATATGGAAGAAGGGCAAATCGAGCATGCAAAAAAAGCTTTCTGTCCAAATATTCTTTATCATTACGCTCGTGAGGCTGTTTCAGATTTAGTAACAAGTGGAGGCTTCCCTCAACTATGCTTATCAGCTGTTAATTTTGATGCAATGTATCAAGACTCATTACAAGAAGTAGCTAGTGATAAGCAACATTAATATTAACAGGAGTAAAATATAGTATGAGTAAGGAAAAAGCTCTAGAATCAGCGCTCTCTCAGATAGAAAAGCAGTTTGGTAAAGGTTCTATTATGAAGCTGGGAGATCAAGAAGCTGCTCATGATATAGATGTTATTCCATCTGGCGTGATAGCTCTTGATGTGGCTCTTGGTATTGGAGGATATCCAAAAGGTCGTATAATTGAGATATATGGACATGAATCTTCAGGTAAGACAACTTTAACTTTATTAGCTATTGCTCAATGTCAAAAGCAAGGTGGTACAGCAGCCTTTGTTGATGCAGAGCACGCTCTTGATCCAAAATATGCAAAGCTTCTTGGTGTGGATGTAGATAATTTAATCGTATCTCAACCAGATACTGGTGAGCAAGCTCTAGAGATTGCAGATATGCTTGTACGCTCTGGTGGTGTTGATATAGTTGTAATTGACTCTGTTGCAGCACTTACTCCTAAAGCAGAGATTGAAGGTGATATGGGTGACTCTCATATGGGTCTACAAGCTAGATTGATGTCTCAAGCTCTTAGAAAGCTAACAGCAAACATCAAACGATCAAATACGCTGGTAATGTTTATTAACCAAATTCGTATGAAGATAGGTGTTATGTTTGGCAACCCTGAGACTACGACTGGTGGTAATGCTCTTAAATTTTATTCTTCTGTTCGTTTAGAAGTTAGAAAGGGTGGGGCTATCAAAGATGGTACAGATATCAACGGTAATGAGATCAAAGTTAAAATCGTTAAGAACAAGGTTGCTCCTCCTTTTAAGCAGTGTGAATTTGAGCTTATCTATGGCGAGGGTATTTCTCTGGAAGCGGAACTTGTGGACTTAGGTGCTAAGCATGGTATTGTTGAGAAATCAGGTGCATGGTATAGCTACAAAGGTAAGAAAATTGGCCAAGGTAAAGAGAAATCAAAAGAATATTTGAAAGAGAATACTGTTGAGCGTGATGAAATCGAAAAAGCTCTTTTAGAACTTCTATTACCTCACAAGTATGCAAATCAAGATTCTCCAGTAGAGTCAAAATCTAAAAAGTCTTCAACTACTCAAGATGAGCTTATCTAAAGAAAAAAACTATCTTTTATATCTTCTTGCTAAGCAGGATTATTCTCGCAAACAATTGTCAGATAAGCTTTACAAAAGGGATAATATTTCTGGTGATGACATAGAATCATTACTTGATGAGTTTGAAAAAAATAAATGGTTATCTGACGAGCGTTTTGCCCGAGTATTTGTAACAAGTGAAGTCGCTAAGCTTAGGGGCAAAAAACGAATTATAAATACTGCTGTTTATCAAAAAGGTTTATCACAAGATCTTATTGAGAAATATATTGAGCAGGAGAATATTGATTGGTTTGAGCTCTGTCAGAGATGCTTGTATAAAAGATATAAAAATATTGGTGAGTTACAAAAAGATTTTAAACTAAAACAAAAAGCTATGAACTATTTAGCATACAATGGTTTTAGCTTTGATGAGATAAATTTTGCAGTGAGTGAGAATATCTGAGTTAAGCTATAAATAATCAAAAAAAACTCTGAAATACTTATCACATAGATGTTTTTGCTGTAAGCTGTAATAGAGTAATTTTTAAAAATAATACAGGAGCTAAAAAATGGCTAAAGGAACGGTAAATAAGGTTATTTTACTAGGTAGATTAGGAAATGATCCGGAAGTTAGAACAACTCAGAATGGTACTACAGTAGCAACTCTTAGTTTGGCTACAAATGATGGTATGGGTGATAATATTACTACAGAATGGCATAGAGTAGTTGTATTTGGTAAAGGTGCAGAAGCTATCCAAAGATATACTAGCAAAGGAACACAACTTTTTGTAGAAGGTAGGCTTCGTACAAATAAATATCAAGATAAAAATGGCAATATGCAGTATTCAACAGAAATTATTGCAAACAATTTCCAATTTATTGGTGGTGGTAACAATCAGGGCGGTTCAAATTATCAGAATAATTCGAACTTTAATCAACAGCCAAACAACAATTTTAATCGAAATCAGCAACAAGCTCCAAAGCAAGATAATATGCCTGACTTCGCAGAGATTAACTCATCTAACTTTGATGATGATATTCCATTTTAAGCTGTTAGAATAATTATGTTATTTGTAATATGCGAACATGTTACGATTTCTTTGTGGAAATAATACTTAAAAATCTATATATTTATTTACTTTTCAATCTTTTGTAACTTATCATGAGTTACTCGTACTTCACGTAAGCCTTGTTGAGTTAAAAGCTTTTCGACTCTTTCTTGTATTTGCTTTTTCATTTTACTCGATTCTATATCAAACACCATAGTTCCTGATGAGTGATTAATAGCTACATCATATGAGTGTAGTTCGTTAGATAAAAGATCATCATTAAAAAGTTTTTTACCTAAAGCTATGTATGCTTTATGAGGAAAATTAGCCTTTTCTATAGTGTTAATTGTGATAGTTAGTTGATCTTTGTTTGAGCAAGCAAAGGCACTGACACTAGTAAACAGTAATATAGTTAATAATATACGTTTCATTTTATTACTCTGGTATTTATATTTTAATAATGACTATGATACTAATCATTTTTAGAAAGTATATGCTTTTATGGCTAAATGCTCTATATAAAGAATATCTAATGGTTGATTTTCTATTTTTTACAAATAGGAATTGTATTTCATGTTGGAATCTAATCATTATTTAATAGTTTATGTAATAAATCAAAATGAATATCAAAAGAATATCACTATCGATACTTGCGATGCTAAGTGTTGTTCAAAGTTTTTCGTGTACTACTATTATTGTAGGTAAAAATGCTTCAAAAGAAGGCCCTACTTTAATTGCTAGAAGTGTAGATGGACCAGCAGATAGTTCGGCAGTGAGATTTATATATCATCCGCCGATGGAGAAAGGATATGTATATCAAAATATTGAAGAACCTGAAAATAGATTTAGGTATACAATGCCAGATAATTTGCTTGGTTACTCTGGTTTACCTGACTGGCAGACCAATAGTAACGGCTTTCAAGAATCTGGATTTAATGATATAGGTGTTTCTGTCTCTGCTACTGAAACTATATTTAGTAATGAAAAAGTTTTAGCGATTGATCCATATGTTAATAATGGAGTATCAGAAGAAGCTGTAGTAATGATAACTCTACCACAAAAAAAGTCGGCTAAACAAGGAGTTGAATTGTTAGGTTCGATCATTGAGAAATATGGTTCTGCTGAGGGTTTTGGAGTAGCTTTTGCAGATAAGAATGAGGCCTGGTATATGGAGAATGCAGGCGGACATGAATGGGTAGCTATTAAGATTCCGGATGATAAGTATTTCGTGTCAGCAAATCAAAGTAGAATTGGTGTTATAAATCTAGATGATAAAGATAATGTAATCACATCATCAAATTTAATCTCTTTCGCAAAAGAAAATGATTTATATAGTAGTGGTCAATTTAACTTTAGAAAAATTTATAGTAAGGATGATAACGGAGATGCGTGATATAATTATCCTAGAGTTAAATACTTACAGGACATTTTCACACCTTCAGAAAAAGGTGAGAAATATCAAGGTAATAGTTTTCCAATATTCTTAACCCCTAAAGATAAAATTTCAATTATAGATGTTGAGAATGCTCTAGAAAGTCACTTTGAGGGTACAAAGTATGATCCATATACTTTACAAGATCCTTCTGTGACAGCTGGACCTATATCTGTATATAGAACTCAGCAGACACATGTTTTATCAGTGCGTGAAAATTTACCATTACCAATAGCAAATATTGAATATTTAAGTCTAGGTATGGGAGCTTTAAGTATTTATGTACCATTTTATCAAGGTGCGGAGATTTCGCTCAGTTATCAAATAGGCGATAATCATGCAGATAATATTTCAGCATATTGGAAGTTTAGGAAATTATAAATGATGGGAATGCTTAATTCCTAATATGCACCGATTATCAAAGAAAGACCCAGCTAAAGCTCAAAAGCTATTAAATAACTTTACAACAGCAATTGTCGGAGCTGTATTTGCAGTCACTGATGAGTTTACAAATGAATTAATAACTATGCAATCAGCTGAGATAAATAGTATGTATAAGTTCCCAGGTGCTTAATAGATAATAGTATAAGATGTAATTTTCATGAAACATAGTGAAAATATTATTTTATTTTTTTTTTGAAGTGAGTATTTTTTTATGTTAGGGTTAACTCGAGTTAAAAGAAAAATAATGTAAAAAGGAGTGTTATGAAATTATCAAAATTAATTTTACCTATATCTTTGTTGAGTGTGGCTATTTTAGCTGGGTGTACAGAGGATAATAATGACTTACAAGGTAAATTAAAAAAAGAAGGTGGGCCAGGAACTTCAACTGTAACCCGTAGCGCTGTTGGTATAAATCAAGAAGATATTTCTGGATTTAGGAATTCAGATCAAGATAATCCGACTCAAGTAACAGTAACTTTTTCAAATACTACAGTCGCACTAAATAATGGATGTGAGCTGGAGTTTGCTGACAGTTCTCAATCGGGAAGTATCACTACAAAGACAACCTCATCTGCTCCTGACGAATCTGGAGCACCATTTAACTCATTTTTAGCAGGACTACAGTGCGGAGATGCAGAAATTTTAGAAAATCCATATACTGTGGATGTCAAAATATCTTTCTCTGCAGGTGGAACAAACTATTCGGCGACAACGACTCTTTCTGCAGAGGGTGGAGCTTAAATACTAGCTTTGGACTTGGGTACTTAGGCTTAAGAAAATATCTTGACAATTAAAAGTTTATAAATAAACTTTATGGTTTAATTATATTTAAAGGTAATCAAAATTATGAAAAAGAAAATTTTAGGTTTGTCAGTTCTGGTTGGATCAGCGTTACTTGTAGGATGTACAGATCCGAGCAAAGATAATAGCTCTGTATTGCAAAATCAATTAATAATTATAGATAATAATCCTATAATGGCAGCTATACTTGGCGCTGAGGGGATTAATTATGATACATCAGCAGGGGTGGGTATAAATCAATCAAGTATACCAGGGTTTGAGAACAATGGCGGGGCAGTACCTACACCAGTTACTGTAACAGTTTCAAATATTTCTGCTGGATGTGGTGTCATTGGACCAAATGTAAGTAGCTTTACTATAGAGACAACAGCAAATGCTAATGGCGTATTTAGTTCTTTGGGAGTAGATTCATTTTTTGTTGGGCTTGGTTGTGGCGCAGGTGGTGGAACAGCTAATGCAACTATTTCATTTACAGCAGGCGGTAAGAGCTATACAGCTACTACTACACTTACAGCTCAGTAGGAAATATTTGAAACAATAATTAGTGGTTTTATATTGAGTTATCTATTAGTGGATTAAAAGACTCTCACTAATATTGTTACTCCACTCGATCTTGTTATATAGTATAGCTATCATTTTATCTATCTTCTAATTTTAATTATGTCACATATTTTAGTACTTAACTGTGGTAGCTCTTCAGTTAAATTTGCACTTATAAATACAGATACTTCAGAGTCTCTACTTACAGGTTTAGCAGAAAATATCTTGACAATAGACAATAGACAATAGACAAGATATCATTATATTTGTATTAATGAGTGTGTAAGGAATATGTAATGAAAAAGAAAACTTTAGGGTTATCAATTTTGGTTGGATCAGCAATGTTAACAGGATGTATAGACCCAAGTAATGATAATAGCTCTATATTACAAAACAATTTAGTATTTGATTACTTTGATGATGGTCTTGATTTTGCTGTTAGTGTTGGAATTAATCAATCAAATATTTCAGGTTTTGAAAATAAGAATGGTACAAACCCAACACAGGTAACTGTAACATACTCTAATATTTCATCAGGTTGTACGGCATATGCAGCAGATGGCATGACTGTGGTAACAACAACAGCAACAACAGCATCAACGGATACAGATGTAGGAGAATTAGGATTTGATTCTTTCTTGGGTGGGATTGTTTGTGATGCTGCTGGTAAAACAGCAAACCTAACGATTTCTTTTACAGCTAGTGGAAAAAACTATACAGCTGCTACTACACTTACATCATAGTAAAAACTATAAAATAATCAAAGGCATTGACTAAATATTGTTACTCTACTCGATCTTGTTATATAATATAGCTATCATTTTATCTATCTTCTAACTTTAATTATGTCACATATTTTAGTTTTAAACTGTGGTAGTTCTTCAGTTAAGTTTGCACTTATAAATACAGATACTTCAGAGTCTCTACTTACAGGTTTAGCAGAGAACATTGGTGCAATAAACTGTCGAGTAGTCTTTAAATCCGATAGCAAACTTGAGAAGCGAATTGAAAATGGTCAGTATGTTGATATTTTTGCTCTTTTAAAGGATTTTCTAGTAGAAAATAGTTTTTTAGAAAAGATCTCAGCAATTGGTCATAGAGTGGTTCATGGTGGTCAATACTTCTCAAAGTCAGTATTAATCGATGATGATTCATTACAGAAAATAAAAAATTGTATTCCTCTTGCTCCTTTACACAACCCTGCACATATAGAAGGTATTACATTTTGTCAGCAAATATTTCCTGGTTTACCACAAGTTGCAGTTTTTGATACAGCCTTTCATCAAACTATGCCAAACTATGTGGCAGAATATGCAATACCTCGTGAGCTTACAGAGAAACATGGTGTTCGCAAATATGGAGCCCATGGTACATCACATAAATATGTATCACAGCAAGCTGCTAAGATACTTGATGAAGATAAAGCAAATGTAATAGTAGCACACCTTGGTAATGGTTGTAGTATTACAGCTCTTGTAGATGGTCAGAGTATTGATACGAGTATGGGGCTTACTCCTCTAGATGGCCTTGTGATGGGTACTCGTTCTGGTGAGATAGATCCAAGTGTATTTGCATACCTTTCGGATAATCTTGGTTGGGATATCACAGAGATTACAAATATGCTTAATAAAAAAAGTGGTCTACTAGGTCTATGCGGGCATAATGATATGCGTGAGGTTTCTGAACTAGCAGCAAGTGGCGATGAGTCTGCTAAGTTTGCGATAGATGTTTTTTGTCATAGGATAGCTAAGTTCGTCGGTAGTTATCTTGTTTATTTTAAGAATTTTGATGGGCTAGTTTTCACTGGTGGTATAGGTGAGAATGCTAAAAATATCCGTGAAAATGTAATTAGTAAATTGGCAAATTTAGGTTTTGAAATAGATCATGATAAAAATGCTAAGTCAGAAACATTTATAAATACTGAAAATAGCCATAAGATAATGGTTATAGCAACTAATGAAGAGCTTATGATTGCTCAAGAAACACAAGTTTTATCATAATATAAAGCAAAACAATATCAAATCAAAAGGTCGATGAATTAAGATATTTTGATTTATAGGTTCGGAAATCTATTAAGTTTAAAAGAGAGAAGATTATGAAAAAATCTATATTTATACTACCAACCTCAAAACATACAGGCCTAAGAGTTTTAACAAGTAGTTTAGCGTATTCGTTACAAGAAAAAGGTATAAAAGTTGGCTCTTTTCATCCTATTCATGACATGGAAATGTCTGTAGAGCAGATTGAAACTTACTTGTTAAACAATCGTGTCAAAGATTACGTTGAGTTAGTATTAAATAAGTTTTATGAAAAATCACAAGAATCAGAAGTTGTGATAATCTCTGGATTATTTAGACAAGGAGATAACTCACATAAACTATACTCAATAAATGGCATAATAGATGAGTTAAATACAGAGATTATCAAAGCTTTAAGTGCAGAAGTAATTATTGCTTCGTATCATGGTAATAAACCCTTAGAAGATATAAATGATGAAATTGACTATGCAACGCGTAGTTTACCTAAGCAAGTAAATATTATAGGAGCTATAATTACAAAGCTAAACGCACCATATGATGAGGATGGTAGAGTAAGCTTTAGCTTAACAGATGAGAAAGTAATTCCAGAAGCTCAAGAACATGTAAGTGTGCAAATGTTGCAACAAATGCCTGTATTTAATAAAAAAGGTTTAAGTTTGCTTGGTGCAATAGAGTGGAGTAAAGAAAAGACTTCTCCGAGGATACTGGATATTAAGAATATTCTTAAATTAAGCCTTATCTCAAATGTTAGCTTAGATGCTAGAGTTGATAGAGTAATGATGTGTTCAAGAGGCGTTGATAATTTTGTTGATGATCTCACTCCAAACTCATTAGTTATAACATCTGCAGATAGATCTGATATCTTGGTAACAGTATGTCTAGCTGCTAAAAATGGTATGAAAATAGCAGGAATTCTTTTGACAGCAGAAGAACATCTTAATGCTAAGGTTAGAGATTTATGTGTTGAGACAGCTGAGAAAGCTGGTCTTGCGATACTTACAACAAAAAGTAAGAGTGTGAATACTATTTTAAAAATTGCGAATATAGACCTGATGGGAATTCCAATAGATGATAAAGAGCGCATTCAAAAGGTTAAAGAGGTAATATCGAACTCTTTAGATAGAGAGAAAATAATTAGCGCAATCACAGCGGATATATCTAAACATCAGGTAATGTCACCACCGGCATTTAGGTACCATTTGTTAAAGATGGCTAGAAAGGCTAAGAAAAGAATCATCTTACCAGAGAGTTATGAGCCAAGGACTCTAGAGGCAGCAAAAAGTTGTCATGAGCAAGGCTTAGCAGAGTGTGTGCTAATTGGCGATAGAGAAAAAATTAGTAAAGTAGCTCAAATGAATGGGTTTGATTTGCCTGAGAGTTTAGAAATTGTAGAGCTTAATGATGCTGCTGAGAAAAAATATTTAGATACTTTAATGAGTTTAAGAAAGCATAAAGGGCTATCTGAAAGTATGGCAAAAGATGCTCTTAAAAATCCAGTAATAGTTGCAACTCTTATGTTGTATTTAGGAGAGGTAGATGGCTTGGTATCAGGTGCAGAGCATACAACGGCTGATGTGCTTAGACCAGCATTACAGCTTATAAAAACCAAACCAAATTCATCATTAGTATCATCAGTATTTTTTATGTGTATGCCTGATGAAGTCGTAGTGTTTGGGGATTGTGCAGTAAACCAAGATCCAACAGCTGAACAACTTGTTGATATAGCTATTCAAAGTGCTGAATCTGCGAAGAAATTTAATATCGAGCCAAGAGTTGCGATGATTAGTTATAGTACAGGATCTTCTGGGTCTGGTGCACAGGTTGAGAAAGTTCGTACAGCTACAGAGCTTTTAAAGCAAAAAGCTCCTGAATTACTAGTAGATGGTCCACTTCAATATGATGCCGCGATGATTGATAGCGTTGCTAAGAAAAAAGCACCAAATAGCCCAGTAGCAGGTAAAGCGACAGTTCTAATCTTCCCAGATCTAAATACTGGTAATACTGTATACAAAGCAGTGCAAAGAAGTGCTAACGTGTTAAGTATTGGTCCTGTTTTACAAGGTATCAATAAACCTGTAAATGATCTCTCAAGAGGGGCTACAGTTGATGATATTACTTATACTATAGCCATTACAGCAATTCAGGCAATATAGAAAGAGTTAATCATCTTGCCATGCAGCAATCATAAAGACTCTAATAGTATAGATCATATTTATAACAATAGATGCTGTACCCCATAACATAAACATTGCTAAAAAATTTGAAAGAAAGTCATTAAGCTCAGCATTATTAACTATCAAACTAACTAAAAATAGGGTAGAACTTAGAAAACAAACATATCCCAATATAATACTTAGATAAGCCTTGCATGAGAAATCATCATTACTATTTAGGTACTTCGGAGCAGCTACAACTTTTTGCATTTTACTACAAATTTTATGGTTTTCCATAGAAGGTAAACTAACTAGAGCACTAAAAAATATAGCTGATGTGAATGGTAAAAAAGTGCGACAAAAATTCACAATTTGTTGAAGATCAAATGATTGACCATGAGCATAAAAATATATGGCGATTATGATCATTGGCATTAGGTAGTAGAAGAGTTGATGATTGTAATTTTTTACTACTGCAAAGTAGTATTTAAATGGTCTGAGCATAATTATCACCCCTTTGTTTTGCCCTAGTATAACAGCTGGATTTAGTTTAATATACCTTATGACCTGCGAACTATTTGCATTATTTAAAGAATGTTTGAGATAGATAATAGCTATTTTGGGATTATAATAATTTTACTTCAAATAATATCTGTTATATCTTTACTGTATAGAGATAAATCTCTGCGTTCTCAGTTGCTATGGATATTTCTTATTCTTTTTACTAATTTATGGGGGGTATGTTTATATTGGCTTATTACTTTAAAAAAGAGGAGCAAGGCTGATAGCTTCAGTCTAAAAAAATATGGGGCGATCACAAATAAATGTGATGATTCAAATATACCTGCTAAGCTACACCAGCTTCTGAATGAATATTATATTAAAGGGTATACTTATAATAATCAAAAATTTATACAAGATAATAAATCTATATTTAAAGCTTTATATACAAGTATAAAATCTGCTAAAAAGAGCATTTATATTTGCTCTTATATATTTTCATTTGATAAATATAATGCTTTACTTGCTCGCGAACTTCTTAAGAAAAAAACCGAAGGCATTAAGGTTTATATTATAGTAGATGCTTTTGGAACAAATACGCTACTATCACCTTTCAAAATTGCCAGACTTTTGTATATGAAATATAAAGGTATAAGTATTAAAGCATTCTCTCCACTTACGAAAGGGCTTGCTACGGGTAGTTTTAACCAGCGTAATCACCGTAAGATGTATATTTTTGATCAAGAGATATGTTTTATAGGTGGAGCAAATCTTTCAAAAGATTTTTTATCGAATCAAAAAGATGTTTGGCAAGACTCATTAATAAATTTTAGTGGTGATTTAACTCTTTTTTATGCAAATTTATTTATATCAGATTGGAACTTCATTGCTTCAAAAAAACAAGCCATTGATTATATAGACTATAAGGCTACTGCAGATGATGATTATCTCTGTGCCTATCCAATACCATTAGGCCCAGATGTATATAAGGAAATTTATTTCAATGTGGTATCGGTAGCTATAGCGAGAGCAGATGAATGTGTTACGATAGTTAGTCCGTATTTTGTTCCTCCACATTCATTATTAGAGATTATTAAGAATGCAAGCTTATCTGGAGTGAAAATTATAGTAATAATTCCTCGTACCACAGATGGCAGGCTTATGAATAGGCTTAATTATAGCTATACTGATGAGGTTAAAAAATGTGGAGTTGATATAATATACACAAAAAAGAAAGTTCATAGTAAACTCGTGTTGATAGATCATAAGTTTACATTTATTGGTTCTGTGAATTTTGATTATCGCAGTTTACTTATTAATTATGAAGTAAGTTCTATATTTTCAGATGAAAAGATAGTTTCTGAGGTTGAAGGTTTTGTAAATAAACTTAAAAGTGACTCGGTAAACAAAACAGATGGTTATACTGGTTGGAAAATAGTTGATAAGGCGACTAGACTTTTATCTCCAATAGCTTAAATAATTACTTATGCTAAAAGAGACGTCATTAAAACAGTATTCATCTATTTGAAACTCATCTTTTGTGATAGAAAAGCAAAAGAAGCTATTGGTTTTATCATTAGTTCTTTTGCAAGAAAGTGATCCTGCATGGGCGACTACTGGTTTGTCGATGTTTGGTAGTAAAGGCTTAATACATTTATAATGTAAATGTCCTGTGCAAATTAAATCAATAGGACTTGTAGCAGAAATGTTAGCTAATTGCTGTGCACTTGGCAGAGCTTTATGTAGATTTTCAATCTGAGTTATATTGTGGTGGAAGGCTAAAATATTCCATTTGTCAGTATTGTAAAACGCAGTTTCAACTTTTTTAATTTGTTGGGTATTTATTTTACCTTTTTTTATAGAGTAAGGATTTACAGAATTTAATCCAACGATTTTTATTAAGTCATTTTCAAAAACTGGTTCAAGATTGCTGTGCACATATTCTTTATAATTTTTAAATGGATGTGTTAAGCGACTAGAAATTCTATATAGAGGTATATCATGATTACCTGGGATACAGAAAATATCAATACCAAGGTTACTAATAAACTCGGCAGCTTGCTTAAATTGATCTTTTTTTGCTCGATGAGTTAAATCACCAGTTATAATGATTAAATCAGGTTTATTATTTTGAGTGAAAGCTTTAAAAGAATCAATAATTTCTTCTTTATGATAGCCAAAGTGTAAATCAGATATATGAAAGATTTTCATAGTTAACAAATCACCTTTAACTTTTTGGGTAGTAGTTCAATGTTTAAAGGCGTTTTTAGTTTTGTTGTTTCACCATCTATAGCAACATCTAGGTATTTTTTATCATTGTTGATTTTTAGTTTAGTGGTGCTATCTATTTTCCATGTTGGATCATCATTTTTATTGGTTTTGCTTTTTAGATAGTAAACGCCAATTTTGCCTTGCTCTAAGCTCTCTCTTTGGAATAAGGAAGGGAAATCTACACTATAACAATTATTGCTTATTAATAATGAATGAAATCGATTTTCTATTCGATGATCCTCATATGAGATATTTATTTTTTCATCACTATGCTTTATTAACTGTTGTATGAATGCTGGCATGTAGGCAATAAATTTATTGAGTTTGTTTTCCCAAAACTCACGCCTTTTAACGAGACCTGGATAAAAACCTAATGATAGATTGTTTATAACCTTTTGACCGTTTACAGAAATAAGATCAACTTCTTTAGTTTGCTGCTTATTAAGACTCTCTGCTAAATCTTTGTAGGATAGAGGTAGCTTCGCATCTTTTGCAAAATGGTTGAGTGTACCTCCAGGAAAAACACCGAGTATCTGAGAATCAGAGATATTTTGTACAGCTGTGTGAATAGTGCCATCACCTCCAGCTACTACTATAATATTATAATCAGATAGTTTATTAATTGTTGAGGGTAATTCTTTACCTTCTACTGGAAAAGTTTTGTATGCAACTAAATTAGCTAACATTTCTAAGTCTTCTTTATTATTTTCATAATTTTTACAACTTATATTTATAACTAATGCTATTTTACTATCGCTCATATCTTTATGTTGATTTATGCAACACTCAAAAGTTAGTATGTATATATAAGTATAGAGAGAGTTATTGTTTAAATCTATGAATATTAAGCAAGAGGTACATGAGGAGTAAATCATGAAACATAAAAATAAACTTTTAGAAAAGGTCATTAAAAAATATTCTTTTAACGGAGATGAGAATTTTGAATTAAAAAATCCAGCTACAGATGAGCTTATATGTAAGCTAGAAGCAAAAAGCGCAGAATATGTTAGAGATAATATATTAGTATCAAAACATGCTCAGAATATTTTTAAAGATACGCTTTCAATAGAGAAGTCAAAATTACTGGCGAAGTGGTATGAGCTAGTTATGGAAAATATAGATGAATTAGCGGAGATTATCACTTTAGAAAGTGGTAAACCTTTAGAAGAAGCGAAAGGTGAAGTTAAGTATGGAGCTAATTTTATCCAATGGTATGCTGAGAAAGCTAAAAGAATAGATTCGCGTGTATTTGATCCTAATGTTGAGAATGCTGAAGGTCGAGTGGATTATCAGCCTGTGGGTGTGGTTGCTGCAATTACACCATGGAATTTTCCTTTTGCTATGATTACTCGAAAAGTTGCCCCAGCAATAGCCGCTGGCTGTAGTGTCATACTTAAACCATCAGAGCTTACACCATTAGCTGCATTTGCGGCTAGAGAACTATTTATAGAAGCTGGAGCTGATGAAAGTCTATTACAGGTGATCTGTGGAGATTCAAGTATTATCGGTAAGGAATTTCAGCAGAGTGATGTTGTTAGAAAAATAACTTTCACAGGCTCTACAAAAGTTGGGAAACTCTTGATGAAGCAGTCAGCTGATACTGTTAAAAAGATTTCTCTAGAATTAGGTGGTAATGCGCCATTTATTGTATTTGAAAGTGCAGATTTAGATAAGGCAGTAGAGGGTCTTGTTGCTTCTAAGATAAGAAATGCAGGACAAGTTTGTATTGCACCAAATAGAGTATTTGTTGATAGCAAAATTAAAAAAGATTTTATAACAAAGCTTGAAGTCGCTATAAAGAATCTTAAACAAGGAAATGGACTTGAAAACGGTGTGAAAATTGGACCGCTTATTAATAAATCAGCTGTTGAGAAAGTTCAGTCGCATGTAAATGATGCTTTATCTAAAGGGGCGGAGTTAGTGTGTGGGGGTAGAGTCAATCTTGAACTGGGGGGTAATTTCTTTGAACCAACTATACTAGATAATATGCAAGACACGATGATTTCTAGCTGTGAAGAGACTTTTGGTCCAGTGATTGCAATTTTTAGTTTTGATAAAGAAGATGAAGTTATACAAAGATCTAATAACACTAGCTATGGATTAGCAAGCTACTTCTATAGTAGTGATATGAATCAGATTAGAAGAGTTAAGAGCGCACTAGAATATGGTATGGTAGGAATTAATATTGGTAGTATTTCTAGCGAAAAAGCTCCTTTTGGTGGAGTCAAAGAATCAGGGCTTGGCAGAGAAGGTTCTGATGACGGTATCTATGAGTTTTTAGAAGCTAAATATAGTTTGCAAAGTTTTATCTAACTCTAGTTTATTTTAGCTTTTTTGGTATAAAAGGTTGTTCTTGGGAATATATCCAAGTATTGTTAAAAGATAGCGCTGATTTATTTTCAAATTGCGAGCGCTTTATAAATCCTGCTAAAGCGAAGCATTTCTGTCAAGTTTTGTTCCCATCGTTTTAGTAGGAAGCTTTTTGCAAATATACAAAAAGTTTGTTTATTAACTAAAACATGGAGATTATCCAAAATGAAAAAAGAAAATCTACTTGAAAGGCTAAACAAAGGTCCAGTAATCTGTGCAGAGGGTTTCCTATTTGAAATTGAACGCCGTGGCTATATGGCTTCCGGTGAATTTGTACCAATGGTTTCGTTAGAACATCCTGAGGTTTTAGAAAATCTACATCGTGAGTTTCAACATGCAGGATCTGATATTGTCGAAGCTTTTACATATAATGGTCACAGAGAAAAATTAAGAGTAATAGGCAAAGAAGATTTATTAGAACCTTTGAATAGACAAGCTCTACAAATAGCTAAAAAAGTAGCAAATTCTACCCCAGACGGAATTCAGCCAAACCTAATGGCTGGAAATATTTCCAATTCAAATATTTGGAATCAAGGTGATAAAGCATCTCAAGAAGAAGTTAAAAGAATGTTTAATGAGATGGTTGGTTGGGCAGCTGAAGAAGGTGCTGATATGCTAATTGGTGAGACTTTTTACTATGCAGAAGAGGCTTTTGCAGCTTTAGATATTATGCAAAAAACAGGTTTGCAAACCGTAGTAACTTTAGCACCTATGGGTGAAAATAAAATGAGAGATGGCTGGTCTGTTATTGATACTTGTAAAGAGCTAGAGCAGCGTGGTGCAAATGTTGTAGGTATGAACTGTTTTAGAGGACCACAAACAATGTTGCCAGATCTTCAGAAGATTCGTGAAGCTGTGAAGTGTCATGTTGCAGGTTTACCTGTTCCATATCGTACTACAAATGAGCATACCACCTTTTTTAATTTACCTGATGATAATGGATGTTGTTGTCCATCTCCACATGGCAGAACATTCCCGACTGCTCTAGATCCATTGTACTGCAATCGTTATGAGTTAAGAGATTTTGCTGAAAAAGCATATAAGATGGGCGTTCATTATTTAGGTATATGTTGTGGAGCAAGTCCAATGTTGATTCGTGAAGTTGCTGATGCTGTAGGGCTTGTTGTGCCAGGTAGTAAGTATAAAGAGAGAATGGAGAATCACTTTATGTACGGTTCAAATAAGCGTACTGCAAAACATATGCAAGAATATGGTAATAAAGCATAGTTTATTCTAACTTCTACGCTTAAGAGAATATAAATCTTTACGGCGATCTCTTAAGTTTTTCACACTACCAAATTGATTTAGCTCACGAAGCAAATTTATATCAACATCCGCTATTAGAATCATCTCGGTATTTGGCGTAGTTTCTGCTTTTATACCAGTCGCAGGAAATGCAAAATCACAAGGTGTAAACACCATCGACTGAGCATACTGGATATCCATATTGTGAACCTTAGGTAAGTTACCTACACTACCTGCAATTGCTACATAACATTCATTTTCAATAGCTCTAGCTTGAGCACAGTTACGTACTCGAGAGAAACCATTTTGAGTATCTGTTAAGAACGGCACAAATAGTATATCCATACCATCTTCAGCAAGTATTCTACTGAGTTCTGGGAACTCAGAATCATAACAAACGAGAATACCAATTTTACCACAGTCAGTATCAAACACTTCTAGCTTGTCACCACCTTGTAGTCCCCAAACCATCGCCTCATCAGGTGTTACATGGAGTTTTTCATATTTCTCTACGGTACCATCTCTACGACATAAGTAACCTACGTTGTATAGACGATCATCTTTCATCTCAGGCATACTTCCTGTAATGATGTTGATATTGTAAGTAATTGCAAACTCAGAGAATTTATCCGTAATCGTTTGAGTATGTTTTGCTAGTTCTCGTATAGCTTCGGGCTCTGATAGGTGATTATTCTCAGCCATTAAAGGAGCATTGAAGAACTCTGGGAATAGGGCGAAATCAGAGCGATAGTTTGATACTGCATTTACAAAGTATTCTGCATGTTGCATTAGTTCATCAAGATCTTTATACGGTCGCATTTGCCATTGGATTAAACCTAGACGAACATCTTTTTTGATAGGGGCTGCTTCTTTAACTTCCTCTTCATAATATATATTTGTCCACTTCAATAATACTGCATAGTCATTAGATTCAGCATCATCATCAAGATATGACTTAATGATTCTAACAGGTTGAAAATCATTACTAAGCTGAAAGTGTAAGACAGGATCGTGAACTTCTTGTCTTCTAAGTTTGCTTATATATTCTTTAGGCGATATTTCGTGAGCATGTTCATGATAACCTGGTATTCTGCCACCAAATATTATGCTTTTTAGATTGAGCCTTTCACATAGATCTTTACGGTAATCATATAGTCTACGGCCTAGACGCATGCCTCTGAATTCTGGCTTTACAAATAGATCTATACCATACAAAACATCACCCTCATCAGTGTGTGTATTGAAAGTATAGTTACCAGTTATTTTTTTGTAAGTATGATTGTGACCAAATTTTTTATAGTCAACAATGATTGACAATGCACAACCTGCTAACTGATCATTGACTTTGATTACAACTTGCCCTTCAGGGAATTTTTTGAGTAGAGAATCAATTTCATATTTTTTCCAGTAAGGATCCTCCATCTTATAGACTTGTATCATTGCTTCTTTGAGCTCTTGATAGTCATCAAGGCTTAGATAATCTAGTTTGATATTTTCGATATTTTGCATGTTTCAAAAAAATGAACGTATATTGCCAAGATTATAGCATAGGCTTCTTATTTATTTCTTGATATAATAATACGAAATTTTGTCTATTAAACTTTATAAACATTCAAAGGGTTATTCTAAATGAGAACACATTACAGTTCAGATATTAACGAAAAATTAGAAAATCAAAAAGTTAAAATATGCGGTTGGGTACATCGTCGTAGAGATCATGGTGGTGTGATATTTCTAGATATTAGAGATCGTACAGGCCTAGTTCAACTAGTTTTTAATCCTGATAATAACAATTTTGGTATTGCTGATAGTGTTAGAACTGAGTATGTAATCGAAGCAGAAGGTATTGTGAATCTTCGCCCAGAAGGTCAAGAAAATAAGAACCTTGCAAGTGGCAAGATAGAAATAATTGGTGATACTATAGAAGTTATCAATAAATCAAAAACAGTCCCTTTTCCTCTAGATGACTATCAAGAAACAGGCGAAGATATCAAATTAAAGTATCGCTATATTGATCTGCGTCGTCCAGAAATGCAAAAGAAGCTTATTACTCGTTCAAAAGCAATTCGTTATGTGCGTAACTTCTTAGATGATAATGGTTTCTTGGATATAGAGACTCCATTCTTAACAAAAGCAACTCCTGAAGGTGCAAGAGATTACTTGGTTCCAAGTCGTAATTTTAAGGGTAAGTTTTATGCACTTCCGCAATCACCACAGCTTTTTAAACAGTTATTAATGGTTTCTGGGTTTGATAGATATTACCAGGTTGTTAAATGTTTTCGTGATGAGGATCTAAGAGCTGATAGACAACCTGAATTTACTCAGATAGATATTGAAGCTTCATTTATTGATGAAGAGTTTATTATGTCTACTATGGAGAAAATGATTACTGGGCTTTTCAAAGAAACTATCGGTGTTGAATTTAATACTCCTTTCCAAGTTCTAAGCTTTGCAGAAGCTATGGATAAATATGGTTCAGATAAGCCTGATCTGAGAATTCCGCTAGAGTTTGTGAATATCAAAGAAGAGATGAAAGATGAAGAGTTCAAAGTTTTCTCTGGACCCGCTAATGATGATGAGTCTCGTGTTATAGCTATGAGAGTGCCAAATGGCTGTGAGAAATTTACGCGTAAAAACTTAGATGATTATACTAAGTTTGTTGGTATCTATGGTGCAAGAGGTCTTGCATACATTAAGATTAATTCATTATCTCAAGGTAAAGAAGGTCTTCAGTCTCCAATTGTAAAAAACATTTCTGAAGATACTTTATTTAAAGTGATTGAAAAAACTGGTGCTAAAGAAGGAGATATTCTTTTCTTTGGTGCAGCTAAAACTAAAATTGTAAATGACTCAATGGGCGCATTAAGAGTTAAAGTTGGTGAAGATCTGAATCTATTTGATAAAGATTGGGCACCACTTTGGGTTGTTGATTTCCCAATGTTTGAAAAGGATGATAATCGTCTGTATGCTATGCATCACCCATTTACAGCACCAAATGTTAGCTCGCTTGAAGAGTTAGAGAGCACTAACCCTGAAGATCTAGGTTCAAGAGCTTATGATATGGTTATCAATGGTTATGAAGTTGGTGGTGGATCGATCCGTATTCATAAAGAGGATATCCAAGCTAAAGTATTTAATTTGTTAGGTATCTCTGATGAGGAAGCACGAGAGAAGTTTGGTTTTATGCTAGATGCGTTATCTTATGGCACGCCTGTACACGGCGGTATAGCGTTTGGTGTGGATAGACTTATCATGTTACTTACAGGTACGACAAATATCCGTGATGTAATCGCATTCCCTAAAACTCAAACGGCAAGTTGTTTAATGACAGAAGCACCATCTAATGTATCTCTTGAACAACTTAATGAGCTTGGAATAGCTGTTAAGAAAGAAGAATCAAAGTAATCAAATAATTAATTTTTTAAATAAATATTCTTATGCAAAAAAATACTTTAGTAATTTTCAAGTCTAAACCTGCAAAAGTTGTTTCTAGTTTAGATAAAAAAATAGAGATAGAAACACTTGATGGTAAGAATATAAAACTGCCACCTAAAAATGTACAGTTATTACTAGAGTCAGAGAATGGTTTTGAGCTAGAGGATTTACAAGAGTTAGAAATAACTGAATTAGAAATGACTTGGGAGTTGCTTCAAGAGCAAGGACAAACAACTATTGAAGAGTTATCAGAGTTTTTATTTGAAGATACTGGTGTAAATGAAGCTTATACAATTTGGCTTTTGGTTTCTCAAGGAGAATATTTTAGTTTTGACGATGATTTTAATATTATTGTTCATACCCAAGAGCAAAAAAATACAATAGTCCAAGAAAAGCAAGAAAAATTGAAAAAAGAGCAAGAGCTTAATGATTTCATTGAAAGAATGAAGCAAAAAGAATACGCTCCTCAAGACGAAAAATTTCTTAAAGAAATTGCTTCTCTTGCAACGTTAAAAAGTCAAAACTGCCGTCTATTTAAATATCTTAATATGGAAGAGTCAGAAAATAGCGCTTATAAGCTTTTGCTAGATATTGGCTATTGGGATGAATTCTTTAATCCATATTTGTATCGTTATGGTGCAGAACTTGAGAGTAATCCGGCTAACTTTAAATATAATGAAGATTATGATAGCTTAAGAGTAGATTTAACTCATTTGACTGCTTACGCAATTGATGATGAGGGAAGTAATGATCCAGATGATGCAATCAGTTGGGATGCCCAAAATAATAAAATGTGGGTGCATGTTGCAGATCCATCATCAAGTATAAGCTTTGGTGATGATGTTGATTTAGAAGCTAGAGCAAGAGGTTCAAATCTTTATGTTCCAGAAAATATAGTATCAATGTTACCTCCTCAAGCAACTCAAAATTTAGGTCTAGGACTACAAGATATTTCTCCAGCATTATCTGTTGGTTTTACTGTAGATGAGCAGGGCGATATTCAAAATATTGAAATTTGCTTTAGTAAAATTAAAGTAACGAGACATTCTTATGAATATGCTGAAAGTAATCCACAAGAGTTAGAACTTGGTAGTATTCCACAATATGCAGAATATTTTACACAAAAGCGTTTATCTAATGGTGCAGTAGAGTTGGATTTTCCAGAGTTGAAAATAAAGCTTGATGAAAATAAAAATGTAGTTCTTACAGATCTGCCTAGATTAGGTTCAAGAACACTAGTACGTGATACAATGCTTATGGCAGGTGTTGCCGTCGGACAGTTCTGTATAAAGAATGATATTGCCGTGCCATATTCTACTCAGCCAGCACATGAACTTACAAAAGAAGATTTAGAAAGTCTAAATTCAATTGCAGATATGTTTGCCACTCGTAAAAAACTTCAACGAGGTAAATACTCAACTCAACCAAGTTTACATGGTGGAATGGGATTGGAAAACTATGTACAAGTTACAAGTCCTTTAAGAAGGTATCTTGATTTACTTGTGCATTATCAACTAAGAAATTTTATAAGTAATCAATCAACACTCTCGGCAGAGGAGGTTGATGAGATTATTGCTCAAGTTGATATTCCTATTAGATCTAACCGTCAAACAGAAAGGTTTTCAAATTCACATTGGAAATTAGTTTATTTGATGCAAAATCCAGAAATGCAGTTTGAAGCTACTGTTATTGAAAAATTAGAGAAAAGTCGTGTTATGGTTTCTATTGCAAATTTAGCAATGACTAAAAAGTTATCTGTAAATGATAAGTATGAATTAAATGACTCTTTGAAACTTCTTAACACCTCTGTAAACCTTGTATCACAAGAGGCTTTTTTTAAGTTCATATCATACTATCAATAGTATTCCAACAATAAGTTCACAACTTTATCCACAGGGTGTTGAAAATAATAAAAACTTTAAGTAATTAAATTTATTTAGCTTTGGAAGTCTTGATTATAAAGGGTTATAGCGAATTTTATAAACTATACTGATTTAGTAAATCAACAGTTTTCACAAACATATCATATAGATATAAACATGTTTATCCACAATTGCTGTAAATTTGGTTTTATTAGATTGCTAAAGTATTGTTATATAAGGATTTGCAGGTTGATTATCTATTTAAAGAGTTAATAAAATATATAAATTAATGTATTATTCTAATTAAAGAAATTATATGAAAAGAATTATGAACTACGAATTGATAGAGCCAGTGAGTGAGGCTGAATACTGTGTGATTTGGCTGCATGGGCTTGGTGCTGATGGTCACGATTTTGTTGATGTTGTTAGGCATTTTGATGTTTCAATACAAAATATCCGTTTTATATTTCCTCATGCAGATGTTATGCCTGTTACCATTAATATGGGTATGCAAATGCGAGCTTGGTATGATATCAAGTCTTTAGATGCCAGTAGCTTAAATAGAGTTGTAGATGTTGATGGTATAAAAGATTCTATTGGAAAAGTTAGAAGCTTGATTGATAGACAGGTTCAACAAGGTATTCCAAGTGAGAATATTGTATTAGCTGGTTTCTCTCAAGGTGGGGTTATTGCGACTTATACGGCAATTACTTCAGAATATAAATTAGGTGGCGTTATGGCTTTATCAACATATTTACCAGCATGGGATAGCTTTAAAGATAGAGTTACAGATATAAATAAGGGTCAGCCAATATTAGTATGTCATGGCACACATGATCAGGTATTGCCGGAGTTATTAGGTAAAGAGTTGTCAACTAAGTTATCAGGTTGTGGCTTTATAAATGAGTATAAGCATTATGTTGGTATGGAGCATTCTGTTTGTATTGAAGAGATTAAAGATATATCTAACTTTTTAGCAAAGACATTTAAAATATGAAAAAAATAACAATAGCAAGTAGAGATAGTAAGTTAGCATTGTGGCAGACACATTTTGTGCAAAATAGAGTAGAAAAAGAGCTAGGCATCCCTTGTGAAATTAGTACTATGAAAACTCAAGGAGATATTATTCTCGATAAGCCTCTCAATAAAGTTGGTGGTAAAGCTCTGTTCATGAAAGAATTAGAGATTGCGATGCAAGGTGGTAAAGCAGATATTGCTGTTCATTCCCTTAAAGATGTTCCTTATGAGCTACCACAAGGTTTTTGCTTAGCAAGCTTTATGCCGCGAGAAGATCCTAGAGATGCTTTTGTATCAAATAAATATAAATCGATAGATGAGTTACCACAAGGTGCAGTTGTTGGAACATCTAGTTTAAGACGCAAAGCACAACTTCTACACTATAGAAAAGATCTTATAATCAAAGATCTAAGAGGTAATGTTCAAACTAGATTATCTAAGTTGGATGCAGGAAATTATGATGCTATTATTTTAGCAAGTGCTGGACTTATACGCTTAGAGCTTCAAGATCGTATTGCTCAATTTATACCAGTAGTGATTTCTTTACCAGCGGTTGGTCAAGGTATAGTAGTGATAGAAGCTCTTGAAAATGATATGGAGTT
Source organism: Candidatus Francisella endociliophora (assembly GCF_000764555.1). Taxonomy (NCBI): domain Bacteria; kingdom Pseudomonadati; phylum Pseudomonadota; class Gammaproteobacteria; order Thiotrichales; family Francisellaceae; genus Francisella; species Candidatus Francisella endociliophora. The sequence goes on from NZ_CP009574.1 coordinate 1,401,322, forward strand.
TTTAACTACACTTAAAAAACTTAATTCTAGCGATAGTTCTAGAATGGCTGCTGCTGAGAGAGCTTTTAATGAAGAGTTGAAAGGTGGTTGTCATGTTGCGATTGGTGCTTACGCAGAGCTGAATGATCAAGAGATAAATCTAACTGCAATGGTAGCAAGTAGTGATGGTGCGACAGTTTTAAAACGTAGTAGTGTAGGTGATGAGCCTATAGCATTAGGTAAGTCTTTAGCTCAAGAAATGATAAGCCTAGGAGCTTATGAAATATTGGAGAAATAAGTAATGGGAATATTATTTGTTTTAGTTGGTATTGGTGGTGGTCTTGGAGCTATGTCAAGATTTGCAGTAACTCAAGCAACAGCAAGTATCTCTAAACAAATTCCTTTTGGGATATTTATTTGTAATGTTATAGGGTCTCTTCTAATTGGAGTTATCGCAGCTTTTTTAATTAAAACTAATTTATTTAATGAAGAAGTATCAACATACACTAGATCTTTACTTGTTACAGGGTTTTTAGGAGGTTTTACAACTTTTTCTAGCTTTAGTTTAGATGTGTTGAACCTACTCCAGAGAGGAGAAATTTTTTTGGCTCTTGGATATATTTTTGTAAGTATTACAGTTTCTTTACTAGCTGTTATATTAGGGTTTTACTTAATTATGGGGATTTATAAATGAAGATGAAACTTATAGGTTTTGTGATAATCGCTGTTGTTGCAATGACGGGGTGTATGCCTTTTTTAGGAGGTAATTTTGTAGCAAGAGATGGTAAGTTTGAGTCAAATGGAGGGATCCATACCCTAGAAATGCAGCAGGGAACAACTATAAAACAAGTATATAAGGCTATTAAGAAAACTATAAAAGAACATCCAAATGATTTTGAAATAAAAGCTGATAATTATGGGGATGAAAAAGCTACTGTTTGGACTTTTTCTAATAAGTATAATCATCATATTACTTTTTATGCAATGAAGAGAAATGGGCTGGTATATTTAGGTATAAGTATAGGTGAACAAGGACAAGCTAAGGAAAATATGAAAGAGTTTTATAAGTTAGAAGATATGGTTTTAGACAGTTTAGGAAATAATCAAAAGTAGCTTATATTTTAATCCAGATTTTACAAATTAATTGTATCTAAAAAAGTTCAAATTATAATAATCTATATAACCTAATGTATTTTCTAATTTAAATGAAAAGACTACAAAAGCTAATAATTATTATTTATATAGTGATTTTATCGTCATGTGCTAGTGACCCAAAACCTAAAATTTCTCAATTAGGAAATGGAGTCGTTGAGTCTGAAGTTGAGACAGTTTCGCGAGATGCTATAGTTAATCATAGTGGTGCCGAAGGAGCAAAGGTTGGTGCGGCTGTTGGAGCTACAGGTGGTGCAGCATATGGTGCAATGGCTGGAACAGCTCTTGGAATAGGTTGTACAATACTTACAGCCGGTGTCGGAGCAGTGCCTTGTTTTGCAGTTTTCATTGGTAGTGGTGTTATTGTTGGTGGCACTATGGGAGGTGTTGGTGGTGCTATAGTTGGTGGTGGAGGTAACTATATATATGTTGCTAACCAAAAAAATGTTATTGGGAAATACAGATATCATGTCTCTTTAGATGGTCGGGACAAGCCTTTAGTTTTTGAAGAGTTGCCGGATAGAAAATATCCTAAGGGTACTGACGTTGTAGTATATGAAAGTGATTATAAGGATACAAAAACTTACTTTATAAAAGCTGTTGATGAAAATAAAGATAAGAGTTTAAGTGATAAGGAATCAACGGATAATACTAAAATAAAAGCTCAGGATATAGACCAAAAAAAATGATTAATTTAAAAAAAATACTGGTTATATGGTTTTGTATATATTTAGCTGGTTGTGTATCTGTACCAGATGATAAAAGTCAGTTTTATAATGCAGGAACTGTTGAAAAGGTTACTTTGATAAAATCTTACAAAGCTCTTACTGCAAAGAGTACAGCTGAAGGCGGGGCCGCTGGAGCTTTAGCAGGTGGTGCTGGAGGTGCTGTACTTGGTGCGGGTGCGGGACTTGTAGCTGTTATGGGATTATGTATGATGTTAGTTCCTGTAGGTGCTGGGGTTCCTTGTGGGGCAACACTTGTTGTGCCTATAACAGCACAAGGTGCAATGTATGGAGCAGCTTATGGGGCTATTGGAGGTCTAATTGTAGGAGCTGCTGGGACATATGTTTTCGTTGCAGATAAATCTAAAATGGGCTTATATGAATATACAGTGATTCTTGATAACAATAAAGAGCTTACTTTCCAACAAATACCTGATAGAGAATATAAAAAAGATGATGATGTATTAGTTTATAAAAACAAAGTAAAAGACAAAAGTGTTTACCATATTGAGGCAGATACTGACCTAGATAATTAAGACTCTTTTTCAACTTTAAAAGTTGTACCACAGTATGGACATGTATTAATTTTTTTATCTTTTAGATCTATATATACTCTTGGGTGAAGATTCCAATTTTCATGAAATTTTGTTGGGCATGAAGCTCTTTCACCTGGGCGGACTTTGATAACTTTTTGTTCTTTTTTCATCTTTCATTATCATGACAAATCTTTAATGGCTAAATTTTAGCAAAAATATTCTTAAATTAGTAATACAAAAATAAATATAAATAACATATACTAGAGGCGTTGTCGAAAAAACCAAAGGTCTTTGACATATGAAAAGGCTATATAATGCAAGTATGTCATCAAAGGTTTCTCGCACTAAGTGGGATATTTTAGCTTTATCAATAATATTACTTATTTTGTGTGTCTTCGTCTGGTCAACCTCTGGACTTGGGGGAGCAGTTGACTATACAAGCCAAACAAGCGTTGAGAAATACTCAGACGTTTCATTAAATTTGTGGTTACTGCCTTATTACACAGCAGAAACAACTATTCGAATGTTTATCGGCTTAGGTATATCCTTAGTTGTTACTTTTATATTTGGAGCATGGGCAGCTAAGAGTAAAAGAGCTGAAAATATTATTATTCCTGCAGTTGATATATTACAATCAATTCCAATTTTAGGTTTCTTTGCTATTACGGTTACAGGATTTTTAGTACTATTTCCAAATTCTTTATGGGGAGCTCAATCGGCCGTTATATTTGGTATTATAACTGCTCAAGCATGGAATATGATTCTAAGCTTCTATCAGTCCTTAAAGACTGTTCCAAAAGAGCTAACTGAAGCTGCAGATATGTATCAGCTTTCAGCATGGCAAAGATTCTGGAAATTAGAGGTTCCTTTTTCAGTTCCTGGATTAGTTTGGAATACTATGATGTCGATGTCTGCTTCATGGTTTATGATTGTCGCATCAGAAACAATAGTAGTGAATTTCAGTGTATCTCAATCTATACCAATCAACTTACCTGGTATAGGTTCGTTTATTGATGCTGCTAATAATGCTAGAGACTTTACAGCAGTTGGTGCAGCAATCTTAACTATGCTTATTACGATTATTCTTTATGATCAGCTTTTATTTAGACCATTAGTAGCATGGTCAGAGAAGTTCGTATTAGGTGAAAATCAAGCCGAAGTTTATAGTAAATCATGGTTTTTGAGAGTATTGCAGAATTCTGTAGCTGTTAAATTTATATCACAGCTATTTGGTAAGGTAACTACTAGTATTATTAATATAAAGTTTTTTAAGAAAGATTTAACAAAAGCATATAATCAAAAAAAACATAAAAAACAAGAAAAGCAAGAAACCGTTTTACAAAATATTATTTGGCTTATTTTTACAGCTGCGATAGTTATTGCTTTATGTTATTTTGCATATCAAACAGTTTTTGGTGCAGATTCAAACATTGGGCTTGCAGAAACTATAGATGTATTTGGATATGGATTATTTACAGGTCTTAGAGTTGTTGTGTTGATTGTGATTACGTCTATTATTTGGGTACCAATTGGCGTCTGGATAGGAATGCGACCAAAGATAGCTCAAAAGGTTCAGCCTTACGCACAAATGGCAGCAGCTTTTCCAGTTAACGTGCTATATGGCATTTTTGGTACTTTAGTTATTACCTTTAACTTAAACTTTAATATATGGTGTATCTTGCTTATGGCGCTTGGTACACAATGGTATATTTTATTTAATGTAATTGCTGGAGCATCTGCTATTCCTGATGAGTTAAAGCTTGCTGCTAGAAATATGCAGTTAAAAGGCTTAATGAAGTGGAAGAAATATTTATTCCCAGCTGTTATGCCGTACTATGTGACAGGAGCAATTACAGCAGCTGGTGGAGCATGGAATGCAAGTATTGTATGTGAATATATTAACTGGGGTAAAGACTCAATTATACAAGCTACAGGGTTAGGAAACTACATTACAGAATACACTAATATACAGGGAGACCATACGGCAAATGTACTTCTAGGTGTGATAGTAATGTGTATATTGGTTGTAGCATCAAATAAATTATTTTGGCGAAAATTATATAACTATGCGGAAAATCGTTTTAGCATGAATATGTAAAGCATAGGGGATTTTAGAAAAATGAGTAAGAAAATATTTACAGTAGAAAAAGTTAGCAAAGAGTTTAATATTAAAGGGGGACACTCTTTAAAGGTATTAGATAATATTGATTTCACGCTACATGAAGGAGAGATTGTAGCGTTACTTGGTAAATCAGGCTCTGGTAAGTCGACTTTATTGAGAATAATTGCTGGACTTTTAAGTCCTTCATCTGGTGAAGTGCTTTATAGAGGTAAAAAAGTATCTGCTCCTGTGCCAGATATTTCGATGGTTTTTCAAAGTTTCGCACTTATGCCTTGGCTTACAGTTTTACAAAATGTAGAGCTTGGTTTAGAAGCTCGCAAAATCAATATTCAAGAACGCCGTAAAAGAGCTCTAAAAGCGATTGATATGGTTGGTCTTGATGGTTTTGAGAACGCATATCCAAAAGAACTGTCTGGTGGTATGAAGCAGCGTGTAGGTTTTGCTAGAGCACTAGTGCTTGAACCGGATGTTTTACTTATGGATGAGCCATTCTCAGCACTTGATATTCTTACTGCTGAAAACCTTAGAGAAGACTTGCTAGATCTATGGGAAAATAATGATGCTATGAAGGGTATTTTATATGTGACTCATAGTATTGAAGAAGCTGTTTTAACAGCTGATAGAATAATCATATTTGGTAGCAACCCTGGGTTTATTCGAGGTGAATTAAAAGTAAATATTCCACATCCTAGAAGCTCACAAGATCCAAGAGTTGCTGATTTGGTTGATGAAGTTTATCGTATGATGACTACAGCTCAAACAAAAGAGCTTACTGAAAGGATGAACAAGAAAACAGCTATGACTATTGGTTATAGACTACCAGATGTTGATATTTCTGAGATGAATGGTTTATTAGATGAAATGGCTGAAATCAAAGATGTCGAAGCTGTTGATCTTCCTCAGCTTGCTGATGATCTTCACCTTGATATTAATGATTTATTTCCAATTATTGAGATTTTATCTATTTTACGCTTTGCGGAAGTTTCAGATGGTGATATCAAAATGACTGCTATGGGACGTAAGTTTATTGACTCAAATATTGATGAGAGAAAATTTATTTTTGGAAGATTATTTTTGAAGTATATTCCTTTAGCAAGTCATGTTGTTAAGGTTCTAAGTGAGAGAGAAAACCAATCAGCTCCAAGAAGTAGATTCTTAGCGGAGTTAGATGATTATTATCCAGTAGATGTCGCTGAGCGAGTCTTTGATACTTTTATTGATTGGGCTCGATATGCGGAAATTATCTACTATGATGCCAATACAGGTGTTATTTCACTAGATGATAATGCTGCTGAATACATTAAGAAAATGTAGCATAAGTAACTATTAGTTATGATTATTTGCTTACTCTTAGCAAAAATTGATATTCAGAATAGGATAAAACTAAAGTAGTTTATAGAGAGTTTTGATCTTTAGGATTAAAGTGTGCGACTCTTTAATAAACTTTTAATAATTATTATTTTTATACCTATTAGCTTATATGCTGAAGACTCTTTAACTAAGACTGATAAAACACAGCTATCAAATGGAGATAAAGAGCTTCTTTTAGCTTTACAAGAAGAGGTCGCATCACTTAAAAAGCAAATTAACGACGTAAAGAAATCTAGTAGTATAGCGAACAATAGTGGCAAGAATTCTGGATTTACTACATATAGTTCTAAAGTTAATAACCAAAATAATCTATATTTATCTGTATCTCAAGTTGGAGGCGTTGACCCTAGGGAAATAACGTCTAATATTACTAAAAATGGTCGTTTAGATAATGCTCCTGATGATCAAGGAGTTATGATGTCAAAGGGTAAAATTGATGTCGGGGGAACGCCTGCAATTACTACTCAAGGACAAGTAACTTATTTAGGCTCATATTCAGGTAACAACAGTATTCCCATAGGGATGATCTCAAGTAACCTTTTTGCATCAACAATATTAGGTCAAAGAGAAGCTTTTGGTGATTATTCAGTATTTTTTGGAGGTTATATTGAAGCTGACGCACAGACATGGTTTGGAAGTCAGATAAGTAGGGCTGGAGGATTGCCTAATTTTCCAGCTAATGGGCAAAACATTTATCTAACTAATTCAAAGCTGTATTTTCTTTCTAATTTGGGACATTACGTAACCGCTCAGTTTGATTTTGATACTGATGAAACAGGAAACTTTGGATTAGGAAATGCTTTTGTTATTTTTGGTAATTTAGATACTTCACCGCTTTTTGTTACAGCTGGTAGAAGTAAACTTTCTGTTGGCTCTTATGGCGGCGGTGGGCCATGGACTAGTGGTATTATTGATGAATTTTTGTCACCAGATAAAGTTACTAATGTTTCTATAAACTATAAAAGTGACACAATAAATACCAATATTACTGTCTTTGGTTCAGATGATAAGAAAGCTAACTTTTCAGCAGGGTTTTTCTATACAGATTCATGGACTCCTGACTTATCTGTTGGTTTTAATGCTGGCTATGTTTTTAATATTGCTGGAGCTGGTAATGGTAGTATCTCTCAATTTCTAAATAATATAGGTAAGAGTAATAAAAATATTGGAGTACTTAATTTCGATAGTACGTTAGCATACTCAATGTTAGGTGGTATTTGGCAGCTTCAAGGCGGATGGTCAGCAACAACTAACCAAGAAGATTTTAACTTAGATGGTAGTTCTGTAAATACAGGGGCTTGGTATCTTGGTCTAGCTTATGCTCTTACATTAGGAGGAAGAGATACCAACTTCAATATAACTTATGGTGAATCTTATAATGCAGCTAATATCCCTATGCCCTTGTCAAATGCCTCACCTAGTTTTGGTTTGGCAGAGTCAGGAATTAAAAATCAGCTAGTTGTTTCTGCACAGCGAGCTTATTTTGATAATAATGTTTTATTTGGCCCAGAGTATTCATATCAGAAACTATATAATCAACAATATATGAATACTTTAACGTTAGATTTATCAGTATATATATAGCTTATGTTGAGGTTAATATTGATAAAAAAAGCAATATAATATACTATTTATTGCTTCTAATAATATTATATGAAGGTGCTAATGAGTAACAACGTTAATAGTAGTATAGAACTGTTTGTTCACTCATCAAACTATATTCTTTTAGCCGCAGGCTTGATACTTTTTTTTGCAATAGTTTCACAGTTTTTATCATGGAGGTTAAAACTTCCATCAATTTTATTCTTGATCTTAAGTGGTATTTTTTTAGGACCTATTTCTGAGCTTATATTCCAAGGTGGTTTTAAACTTGTAGATGGTAATATAATTTTTGGTGAAGCATTGTCTCCTTTTGTGTCAATATGTGTGGCAATTATCCTATTTGAAGGTAGTTTATCACTGAATTTTAGTAAGATAAAAAACGTAAGTAGTGTGGTTGTTTTGTTAATCACAGTAGGCTTGGCTTTAACTGTAATCTTTACAGCGGTGTTTTGCTATTATGTTATAGGGCTTAACCTTGAATTATCAATGCTAATAGGAGGTATCACATGTGTTAGTGGCCCAACAGTTGTTCCTCCATTGATGCGTACAGTTAGACCTAAAAGACATGTGGCAAGTATCCTAAAATGGGAATCTATAATAGTTGATCCTATTGGCGCACTTGTTGTAGTTTTTATGCTGTCATGGTTTGTTATTGGTGGTAATTTTGCTGGAGAAGCAAATGGTGCAAGTCTTTTCATCGCTTATATGGTTTTTGTGTGTATATTAGGGATAGGGGCAGGCTTTGTATTTGGTTATTTCATAGGGCTTAGCTTTAGAAGGCATTATATACCAGAATATTTAAAAAGTTTTTTTGTATTAGCCGTTATAGTTGTTGGCTTTATTATGACAGATGCTGTTATGCATGGTGCAGGATTGCTTATGGTAACTGTTGCTGGGTTAGTGATGGCTAATATGAAAGATGTTCGCATGTCAGACATTGTTTCATTTAAGGAAAACCTTAGTATTGTAATCATATCTGTAGTATTTATAGTTTTAGCAGCAGAGATAGATTTTAGTTTGTTTAAAGATTATTGGTGGGCATTAATAGAAGTATTTTTATTCCTACAGTTTATTTTACGTCCAGCAGTAGTTTTTATCTGTAGTTTAGGTTCAAAAACAACTTTTGCTGAAAGAGTTGTGATGGGGATGATTTATCCGCGTGGAATTGTAGCTGCATCAGTAGCTGCACTAGTCGCCGTCAAGATTACCAAGTCTCATCCTGAACTATATACTGAAGCCAATACTTTAGTCTTCTTTGTGTTCATGATAATTGTATTTACAGTTATTTTTCAAAGTATTTTCACACCATCTATTTCTAAAGCTCTTGATGTAACTGAACCGGAAGGAAAAGGCTTTTTAATCATAGGTGGGAATAGATTTGCACGTGAGTTAGCGGAAATTTTTGTAAAAAATGATATAGAGGTAGTTATCACAGACTCTTCATGGGGAAATGTTCAAAAGTGTCGTCAACTTGGGCTAAATACTTATTATGGTAGTCCAGTATCTATACATGCTGATTGGAGTATTAATTTAGTAGGTATTGGATCAATGCTTGGTCTATCGACTAGTGAATATGTTAATGCTGTTTCTGCTATGAAATACAGATATGAGTTTGGGGCTGATAATACATATGTATTGCGTACAGCTCAGAAAGAAAGTTATAAAGGTATTGGCTCCATAGAAACTAATCTTGCTAATTTACTTTTTGAGGAAGGAGTTGATTTTAACATCTTAATAGAAAGGCTCAATAATGGTGCCAAAATTAAGAGCACTAATATTACACCAAACTATAATTTGGAAAAATTCTTTACAGACAATATTAATGCAATTCCTTTATTTATAATTGATGATGCTGGCTATGCTCAACCATTTGTAGCAGGTAAAAAAATAAAATTTGAAACTTATAGTTTGGTATCATTAAGAGATGATACTAGTCCAAATAAGGATCAACTATGTCTAAATGTATAAGAAGTTTTAATGGTAAATACCCTAAAGTTCCAAATTCAGCTTATGTAGATGATTCTGCGGCGGTTATTGGTGATGTTATCCTTGGGGAAGATGCCTCTGTTTGGCCACAAGTTAGTGTTAGAGGTGATCTACTAACAATTAGCATTGGTAAAGGTACAAATATCCAAGATTGTAGTACTCTTCATACAACTGAGTATCCAAAAAATTCTGGTCAGGGTTTTCCTCTAATTATAGGTGATAATGTTACAGTTGGCCATGGTGTTATACTGCATGGGTGTGAGATAAAAAATAATTGCTTAATTGGAATGGGATCTATAGTTTTAGATGATGCAGTAATTGAACCATGGGTCTTTTTAGGTGCTGGTAGCTTAGTTCCTCCTGGTAAAGTACTTGAGTCTGGTCACTTGTATGTAGGATCACCAGTTAAAAAGATTAGACCGATAACTGAACAAGAAAGAGAAATTATTAAAGAGAATGCACAGCACTATGTCAAAGTTAAAAATAGGTATAAAGCAGAAGCTTAAATTAGCAATAGTTTATATTTTTACAGTATTTTTAGTATCTTGTGCTACTACAGATTCTGAAATATCTCCAATTAGTGAAAAAGCTACTTATCAGCAAGATCAAGTACAGCAACAACTCACCAAACTTAAAAAATGGCAAGCAAAGGGTGTAATTGGGATTATATACAATAACAAAGCAGATTCTGCAAATTATATATATTCTCAAAATGGTAATGATTTTAGTATCAAACTATATGGACCTTTAGGGATTGGTAGTGTTGAAATATATGGAGATCTTAATAGCGTAACACTTGAAAATAGCAAAGGGCAGAAAGCTCAAGCTAAAGATGCAAAAGCTTTGATGTTAGAGCAACTGGGCTGGTATGTACCTGTAGAAGGACTTAAATATTGGATAAAAGCTATCTCAGTCCCTAGTATTGAAAAAAGTATTCAGTTAAATAAAAATAATCTAGTAGATAATTTGACTCAAGATGGTTGGAATATAAAATACAAAGGCTATGAGCTTGTTGATGATAAATATCCACTCCCGTCTAAAATAAGAATGTCGAGAGATAATTTAATTCTAAAAATAGTTATAAAATCATGGCAAGTATAGAATCTAAGAAATATAAAAGTTATGCAAAGATAAATCTATTTCTGCATATTCTAAAGAAGCGTGATGATGATTACCATAACCTGCAATCATGGTTTACTTTTGTAGATTTATATGATGAACTAACTTTTTCTTTTAACAATTCTAATGAAATAAATATCACAAGTAATATCAAAATTGATTCAAAAGAAAATAATCTGATTTATAAGGCTATTGTTTTATTTGCTAAAACATACAGTGTGCAAGCTATTGGCGTCGATGTTGATGTGACTAAAAGAGTACCAATGGGGGCAGGTCTTGGCGGTGGGAGTTCGAACGCAGCAACAACTCTTATGGCTATGAGGAATTATTATTTACCAGACTTATCTAATAAAGAGTTGATTCCTCTAGGAGCAAAGCTTGGAGCTGATGTTCCAATATTTTTATATGGTAAGTCAGCTTGGGCAGAAGGCATAGGTGATGTATTGTACCCTAAAAGTTTTGAGCCTAAACATGCTTTATTGATTAAGCCTAATATTCATATTAGCACAAAAGAATTTTTTGAAAGTGAGAAGCTTATTAAAACAGTAGAATTGTTATCAAAGGATCTACAGTTTAATAAAGACCTTATGCACAATGATTTTGAAAATGTATTTTTTGCTAAATATCCAAAATTTAAAGAAGAGCTTTATAGTTTAAATACTGACTTCAGAATGACAGGAACGGGATCTTGTTTTTATCTTCTTTCCAAAGATAAAGCAAAACTACAACAACTTGCAAGAAAAGTTGATAAATCTCTTGACAAATGGCTAGTCAAAACATTAGAATATGCCTACTAACTTTTTGGTTAGTTTCATTACTGGGCTATCGCCAAGCGGTAAGGCAACGGGTTTTGATCCCGTCATGCGCAGGTTCGAATCCTGCTAGCCCAGCCATAGAAATTTCACTAGTGTTTAAAAAATGAGTTATATAGTTTAATATATTTATATATGATAATTACTAATAACTATTATGATAGCAATTACAATTTTTTACTTGCAGCCCGTTTTACTACTAGTTTTTGTATATTTGTTGATGAAGCAGAGAAAAATTGCTTGGATGTTTGCAATCTTCACCTATCTTTGTCCCCTCTTAAGGGAGGTTGTTTACCTAAATGCTCAAATGCCTGATGGTTATTATATTTATGCCTTTGGTAATGATTTGCTTTACATTGCTTTAGCTATATTTAGTGGGGTAATATGGTCTAGAGTAAAAATACCTTTTACTTCTATTCAGAAGAATGATTGCTTTAAGGTTTTGATAAAAATACTGGTTTTACTGCTTATTTATACTTTAATCAATCTAATTGCTTTACCTTTTCTTAAGATGAACTTTGCAGCTGCTGGTTTTGCGATGAGTCTATATACGTTAGGTGATATTTTTATGTTGTCAGGGCTTCTAATGGCGGCTTTACATTATAGGGTTTTTATATTACTTTTTGTTATAGGTTTCGGGTTAACTATTATGGTAAATATTTATTTCATTTTTGAGCATCCTCAGTACTACCTGTACTCTGTATATAATTACTATTCTATAATTATGAGTAGCTTAGCTATAGTTGTGTTAGCCTATGGACATAAAAAATTTTTGAATAAAAACTTTGCACGACAGGTGTATATCTAGTTATACTTATTTGTTAAATAGTGTATTTACTAAGTAGGAATTAATTAATGTCCGAAAATTATCATATAGGAACTCCAGGTCAAAAATGGGGTGATCAAGAAAAACAACAGTGGTTTGCTGAACAAACAATTAAAAGATCATACAAAGAGGAAGCAGAGCAGAAAATATTAGCATTATCTGAGCAAGATTTTGATATAGAGTGTTATGGTAAGCTAGAGTATTCTGTTGGTAGTTATAACTTGTATGCTATAAAAACTAAAAACTGGGATGCTAAGAAGCCGTATATACTAGTTACAGGTGGTGTACATGGTTATGAAACCAGTGGTGTACAAGGAGCTATCAGTTTTGCACAAACAAAAGCTTTGGAGTTCGTTAAAGATTATAATATTGTGATCTTACCTTGTTTAAGTCCATGGGGGTATGAAACTATCAATCGCTGGAATCCTGATGCTATAGACCCAAATAGATCGTTCTTTTTAGAAAGTTATTGCAATGAAGCTACTTTGGCTATGCAATATGTATTTTCTTTAGGTATAGAGTTTCTAATGCATATAGATCTTCATGAAACTACAGATACTGATGATAGTGAGTTTAGACCAGCGTTAGCAGCACGAGATGGCATTTTTATTGATAAATGGACAGTGCCAGATGGTTTTTATTTAGTCGCTAATGAGAAGAAGCCACATTATGATTTCCAGAAATATATCATTGATGCTGTAGCTAAAGTTACGCATATCGCCCCAACAGATCCAGATTCTAATATTTTAGGGGATGACACTATCAAAGATGGCATTATGGCTTGTGATTCTGGAGGAGAAAAACTTTGTATGTCATTTACAACTGCAGAGTATACAACTACTACAGAAGTTTACCCAGATAGTCCGAAGACTAACTCTCAAGAATGTACCTTAGCCCAAGTTGAAGCTATTGTCGCAGGGTTAGAGTTTCTAAAAAGCAAATAATAGGGAATAAATAATGTTAACTGGTTTGATTAATGTTGCAGATTTTTTGATTAGCATAGTTTTTGGATTGTATGCTTTTATACTGTTGTTTAGATTTTTTTTACAATGGGTAAAAGCCGATTTTTATAACCCAGTTTGTCAAATGATTATGCGAGCTACAAATAACGTTATAATACCTCTTAGAAAATTTGTACCAGGGTTTTTAAATCTTGACTGGTCATGTATTGTAGCCGTATATATTGTATTTGTTATCCAAAATTTACTTTTAGGTTTGTTGAATGGATTGGGACTTAATATGGTCTTTATTTTTATTAAACCTTTCGTTGATATAATCTTTGCTGTTATAAATATGTATGTTTATTTGATAATTATAAGAGCTATAGCTAGCTGGTTCGTACAGGGTGGTATGAATCCTATTTTTATAATTATTCATCAAGTGACAGAACCATTATTAGCAAGAGCTAGAGAGATTATTAAACCTAGATCAGGGTTTGATTTCTCACCAATAATAGTTTTACTTGTACTATTTTGTATTCAGATTTTCTTACAAAGCGTTTTAGCACAGCTTTTTCATTATTAATTTTTAAATTCTTATTTTCTTGTTAAGAGCATCTTATATGCGCTATCACCATTTTCATAAAAATGAGCTATTTGCTTACTAATTTTAAAATTTAGTTTTTTGTATAAAGAAATAGCATTAGTATTGCTTGTATTTACTTCTAGAGAAATGTTTTTAGTAGAGTTATCAAGAATATACTGTAAGAGTTTTTTACCAACTCCTTGTCCCTGAAAATTTTGATTAACAGCTAGAGAATATACTCTAATAATATTTTTATATTCAAAGCATAGTATATATCCCACCAATAAATTCTCTAGCTTGGTAACAAAAAAATACTTTTGTTTTTTAATATGGTAGGCAAACTGTTTTCTAGATATTTTATCTGATGTGAAAATAGAATTTTCAAGCACTACAATCGAATCAAGATCTTTTAATTGAACTTTAGATATTTGCATAAGGAAGTTTCTTATAATTCATTCTATTTAAAAATTCTAACATGATTGTATCGTATAGTTGTTCGCCTACATAAGCATCTTCAATATCTGAATCTATAGATGGATTATCATTAATTTCGATAATAATAGGCTTATTATCAACAACCTTGATATCTATGCCATATAATCCATTACCAATAGTTTTTGCCGCTTTTAGAGCTATTTTGATTACAGCTTTATCTACTTGATGGATAGCAAATGCTTCAGAATTGCCATGTTGGGTAGTTTTCTTACCATGGTTTGTGATTTGCCAATGTCCTTTTGCCATATAGTACTTACAAGCATATATTGGTTTGTTATTTAAAATTCCAATACGCCAATCAAAGTCTGTATAGTAATATTTTTGGGCAATTATTATTGAAGATTGTTCAAACATAGAGTCAAGAGTTTGCTTTAATTCATCAATAGAACTTGCTTTTTTAACACCTTTTGAAAAAGATCCGTCAGGAATTTTTAACACTATTGGTAAGCCGAGCTGATCAATTAACTCTTGTGGTGAAAAACTATCGTTTTTGAAAATAAGCTTGCCTTCTGGAGTAGGGATTTTATTTTTCACCATTAGGTTATGTAAGTAAACTTTATTTGTACAACAAGTTATAGATTCGGTATCATCAATTACGACAAGATTATTATCTTCGGCTTTTTTAGCAAAGCTATAGCTATAGTGATTAATAGATGTTGTCGTTCTAATAAAAAGACCATCATACTCAAGTAAGCTCATATAATCATCTTTGGTTATCAAATCTGTATATATGCCTAAATTGCTTGCAGCTTTTTGAAAGTTTTTCAAAGCTTTACTATCACTGGGAGGAAGTACTTCTTCAGGATCATGTAGTATAGCTAGATCGTAAGAGTAATTTCTTTTATTTTTGCGTTTGCGCCAAACTTTAGTACTAAAACTATTCAAAGCATTTGCAAAGATTGTTTGTTCACTATCATTAAGAGAGCTAAGTTTACCAATAGTAACTATTTTTAGTTTCCATGATAAATTTTGTTTTTCTAAAATTACCTCTAATATTGGTGTAGGGTAAGTTTCAAATATTTTCTTAGCAGTTTTTTCTAATCCTTTTATACTAGTAACACCAAAGAAAATCTTCATACTAAAATGCTCTTCTTTAAATGAATTTAGAATTTTATGATCTTTATTAATTAAATTAGATAAAGGAATTTCTTCAAAGTGACTAATGCTATTGAGTGTTTCCACTGTTGGTATAATTGTATCTTTATTTGAGTGTGCTAATAAACAGGTATAATAGCCTTGGTCTAAATATGCCATTTGCTCTGATAAATTTATAATATAATTTGGTTTGGTGCTGATATTCTGTAAGTATTGGTGTGTGGTTTCTAAATTTGGATAAGAATAGTACGGAGACCATGTATCTTTGCTATCAATAAGTATTTTTAAGGGCTTCATATAGCCTCGTGTTGTGATTTAAGCGAGCGTATTATCTGCTTTTTTTTGTAAATTGCAAGCAGTTTTTTGTGAAGCTAATTTTTATTGTTTTTTTGATTGTAAAGCATATTTCATAATGCTATAACTTTAGTATATATCTCTAATTTTTTATCAACGGGAGTAGTTGGGTGCTATTTAAAGGTATCAAAACCAAGAATATTGTGTGTGCAGGTCTAGCAACAAGTATGGAGTATTTCGATTTTACGCTGTTTTCTTTATGTATTATCTATATATCTAAAACTTTCTTTCCAGATACTATGAGCTCTTCTGAGCAAATTATTTCTGCATTTGGGTTATTTGCTGCAGGGTATGTTATGCGTCCCATTGGTGGAATATTTTTTGGTAACCTGGGGGATAAAATAGGGCGTAAAAAAGTTCTTATAATAACAGTTGCACTGATGAGTTTATCGATGGTTATAATGACTTTTACACCTTCGTATAATGTAGGAGGTTTGAGCTCGATACTCTTAATCCTTGTTGCTCGATTTATACAAGGATTTTCAATTGGTGGTGAATACAATGGTGTTATAGCGACACTTAGTGAGCAAGCAGATCATACAAACAGAGCAAGTGTAACTTCTATGGGGACTTTTCTAGAAGGAAATGGATGTCTTTTTGCTGTTGTCTTGATGGTTATTTTAACGACTGTTTATACTGATAAGCAGATGTATGATTACGGTTGGAGAATAGCTTATGGAATTGGAGTCGGCTTTTCAATAGTTGCCTTAATTGCTCAATTTATTCAAGATGAGTCTCGCCAGTTTATAAAAGTTAAAGAGGAAGGTCATATTTTAAAAACTCCATTTCTAGTGGCAATTAAAAGCTATCTATATCAAATTTTTATAGTTTTTTGCTTAGCTGGTTATCTTGGCGTAGCATATTATATGATTATGGGTTTCATGCCATCATATATGGAACATGATCTAAAGATTAACTATAATACTGTTATGTGGATGAGCGCTATAGCATCATTTGGTTATGCTTGGAGTGCACCATTTTGGGGTAGATTAGCTGATAAAATTGGTCGTAAGCCTGTACTTTTAAGTAATGCTGCTTTAATAGCTATTTTGATTTATCCAACATTTATGACTTTGACTACAGACAATGTCTGGTTGATCGGATCTGCTTTAACTTTATTGTTAATCTTAATTGCTGGAGCGACAGCTACTTTTGTAACTTTGATTAACGAGCTTTTCCCAACAAATGTACGCTTTAGTGGAGTTGCTACAGGATATAATGTGAGTAATGCAATCTTTGGTGGTACAACGCCTTTAGTAGCTAGTTTATTTATATTTTTATTTGGTCAATTTGGCGCAAGTTATTATCTTATTGTTTTAACAGTCATTTTGTTTATTCTATTGTGGAAAATGCCAGAGACTAAAGGTGTCGAATTTAGTTCACAGCATCAGGCGGATTGAAAAGTTATCTAATCCTTTACATATTAATCAAGAAATATTAAATTAATAAAGTAAGGTTATTAATTAAGGTAGGTATTCATGGAAGATCGTGTAATTAAAAGAGGTGAAGAAATAGAGTATATAGAGACAGCGGTCAAAAAAGCTAAAAGCTACATTAAAACAGAGTTGTTAAAATTAGATGCGGTAAGAAACAATCCGGAGTTAGAGAGTTCTTTGGTTAAGCTGTTGCCTATACTTCATAGTCTTTTCTTTCCTTTAGGTAGAATTGAATTAGAAGTTGAAAGTTTAGAGTATCAAAAGCAAGAGGTAATCAAAACTTTAAGAAAGGCAGAGAAAAAAATATATGAGTTATCGAGACTTGTTAAGCAAGAAAGTCAAGGAACAAAACACTAGGAAATTGAGATGTCAGACGATAAGAAAAAGAAGAAACGCCCATTAGATGACTATGTAGCTAATACTCCGACTGTTCAAGAGATAGACCATGTTGGAAAGTATGGTGAAGAACCGTATTGGCTACATGTAATCCAAGATGTAGATACTGTTAATGACTGGTTTGAACATCCTATACAGCTACATGCGGTTAATAAGCCATCTTATGCAAAAGATTGGACAAAAGCAGCTCACAATTTAATCCATCAAAAAGTAAAAGACTTAGATAAAGATTGGCAAGAACAATCAATAGATTCAATAGAACATGATGATACTGATTTTACAGATTTAGATGCTAGAGGTGGAGCTATAATAGCTAATACCTTTAAAAAAGGTACAGACTTTAGTGATGCTAAGTTTGATAAAGCTAAAATAGGTGGTGGAGTATATGAAGATTGTAAGTTTACTAATAACTCATTTACTTCTGCTCAAATAGGATTTTTGGAATTTATAAATTGTTCATTTAGCAATGTGAACTTTGATAAAGTTAGTTTTAGAGAAGTTATTTTTAGAAATTGTAAATTTAAAGATTGTAGCTTTGTAAGTACACAGTTTCATACTTCAGATATATATGATAGTGATATTGTAGATTGTGTGTTTAATAAGGAATTTTGGTATTTGAGTGAAATACATAGAAATACATTTACAAACAATGAGTTTAACAAAAGCCAGTTTAGTGGAGTGTTAATAAAAGATTGTAATTTTAAAGATAATAGTTTCTTAAAAAATACAACTATCCAAAGCGGAGTTTTTGATTGTGAATTTAGTAATAACCAATGGTTAAAATGTGGTTTCACAAATAATAGTGATTATAGAAATGTAACTTTTTATAATGAAAATATACATCAATGTAACTTTGCTAGAGCTGATTGGGTAAATGTAGAAGTACAAAACTCAAAGTTTTATAACAATGATTTTGAATCAACAGAGTTTCACAGTAGTAGTTTTGCTGATTGTGAGCTTGTTGGAGATAACTTTGCGACGGCTATATTTAGTGAGGATAGTAAGCTAGTAGGTTGTGATTTGTTACAGGTTAATGTGACAGGGGCTACTATTAGAGGAAATGGAGTAACTATTTATAATTGTATATTAGATAAATTTATTTATGCTTTTGCAATGTTACCTAAAGACTTTGATGAGAGCCAACTAAAAAGAACTTCACAAGCACAAGTTAAACCTTTGACTGATAAGGATTTGAGAAAGCCAAGAGATGCAGAAGATAGTGATAAAGACACATCTAAACCACTAAAAAATCTACCAGATAAAGATGCCGCTGTGCTTTGTGAGTTGGTCTATGAAGAATCGTTTTTGAGGTCTATTACTCGTCAAAAAGATAAATCATTAGCAGATTTTCTTTATCTTTCTAAAGGTGTTATAGATACTGATGTATTGCCTATATTATCAGATAGTGCAAGATTAGATTATGAAAATTATGCAGATTATTATTATCCAGTTTTAGATAAATATAAATTAGTTGCAGTAAATCCTAGTAGTTCAGATGGGTATTTTAGTATAGCGATAGCTAATAAGAATGATGGTAAAAATATAGGTATTTATGTTATTACAAGAGGTAGTTATAACATGTATAACTATTTGTCAGATATAGATATGGCAAGTAGTTTTTTACCTGGTATATTTCATGAGGGTATTTCGTTTGTTAAAAGCATTTTAGCTAGTAATAGTAATGTTAAATATTTAGGTTTTAGTGGTCATAGTTTAGGTGGTTCAGTTTCACAAGCTCAAACAGTATACTTTGAAGCAGAACAAGATAAGAAATATACAATTAGTAAATGTAAAAACTTTGAGCCATTTGGTATAGGTAATATTTTATCTAATTTGAATAATAGTACATCTGTGAATACTGATTTAATGGCTAGATATAAAGGAACACCTAAGGCTTATTCTAGTTTAATTTCTAATTTTTATAGAGTTGGAGACTTGGTTTCAGAAAAAGAATTAGATGCAATATTGGGACGGGTAAATAAAATAGAAACTAATTACACAATGGGCGAGAGTATGGAACGAGGCAAGAAGTTTGATATTCCAGAAGAACCACCTAAGTGGTGGGAAGACCCAGTAATTAGAAGAAATCAAAATGATATAAACACGCAAATGGGAGCTACTCAGATACTTATTGATAGAATGTATAGTCTTCATACAATGACTAACTATAAGTATCAAGGTTTTAATCCTAGCTTAGAAGCAAATAGTTTAAATATAGATAATGTAGAAATATTGATAGCTAAGGGATCTACTAGCGATAAAGAAAATTATAATTTTGTGTTTCAAGCTATCAATGGATTTAAGGAAATTAAGTAGATGGGATATTTACTCAAATATTTTTCTTTGGCTTTTATTTTATTTTTTCTATCTAGCTGTAGTTTAGAAACATTATCTCCTAAAGCTAGTAAACAAGAGCAAGAACAGGTTAAACAAGAAGTCCTTAGTATCCTTGAGAAGGAATATAATCAACCATTTAAAATACTAGATTTTAATTATGATTATAAGTTTCATTATAAAGTTTCATTTTTAGTTGTTGTAGGTAAAAGATATGGTACTTATACATTTAAGCTTAGAACTGTAAATAAGCCGATTTTATCATCAACTATAAAACTTACAGATATGCAAGAGTCTCCAATATCTAATTTTAAAGAATTATATTTAAAAAACTTTTATTGTGGAACTTTAGCAAGCTATTATAAACATGGTAAATTAAACTCAAGTATCCGTAATAATGGTGTTGAACAAGTTAAAAAATATTGTGATGAGAGAGGACAAAGTTATTATAAGAAGTGGCAGTAAGTAATAAATATTAAGAATTTGAAATGAGTATAAAAGAAATATTACAAACTAAAGAGTGTGCTTCACAGCTTAAAGATTATTAATCTTTAGTAATTATTTGTTGAGCTTTTATAAAAAATGGTAATATTAGAAGGTAACTAATAAACTATTTAATTATCTATGCTTAATATACTTAAATATATATACTATGCAATTTTCTCGATAGTGTGTCTAATGTCCAGTGCAATAGTAGCATTTGTTCCAATTTTTATTTTTTCATTGGCCAAGCTTTTGATTCCTATAAAAGGTATTAGATATTTCTGTACTTCAGTTGTGCAATACTCTGTAAGCTTATGGGTAAGTTACTCTATCTTAATTACAAAACTATTTTCTCCAACAAAAATTGAATTTGAGAAAAATGCTAGTCTTGATGCGAAAGGTTCATATTTAATTATATCTAATCATAAGAGCTGGCTAGACACTTTTATATTAATGTTAGCCTTTCATAAGAAAATTGCATTTCCAAAATTTTTTATGAAGTTTCAGATATTTTTTGTACCTATTCTAGGATTAATTGCATGGGCTTTAGAATTTCCGGCTATGCGAAGATACTCAAAAGAGTATATTGCACAAAATCCTGAAAAAAAAGGTGAAGACATCCAAAAGACGATAAATTATTGTAAAAGCTTATCTGTGCGCCCAACAACTATTGTTAATTTTGTTGAGGGGACTCGATTGACTGCAGAGAAGTTGAAAAAAAGTAATTATAAAAACCTATTAAACCCAAAGGCTGGTGGTATAGCAGTAATTTTAAAAAGTTTATCTGGTAGGATGACAGGTATATTAAATACAACAATAGTTTATGATAGCCCAGATCAGACTCTTTGGGATTTTATGGTTAGAAAGACAAAAAATATCAAAGTTAAAGTTGATTTTATCCCTATAGAAGAAGTTCCAGTTGGTGATTATTTTAATTGTGATAAAGATAAACAAAATTTCCAAGATTGGTTAAATAACCTTTGGCTTGGTAATGATAAATATATCACTGAGCAAACAAAATAAAACTTGTTATACTTAAATTTTTCCAAAGAAGTGATAATTAACCATCTTAAACTTGTTTAGAATGGAATATATAGTGAATGATTAGAATGACTTTGAGAAGAATAGGATTATTTGGCGAGAGTTTAATGAAGCCAAGCAATCTCAACAAATAAAAATAATGCTGAATATATACCCATAAAAATAAATGGCATATAAATTTCAAGCATTCTAATCGGTCTAAAAGAACCTTTTTCTTCAGCAATATGTTCTTCAGTCAGCCATACTCTTGAAGGAAGGCGTCTTTCCAAAGATGGTACTATACTACTTTTTATTTGTATATGATGTCTGAAGAACCTAACTATTTTCCACCAAGCGTAACAGAAAACTAACCCAGCAAAATAGGGGATCGCTACAAGGACCCCTGAAGGTGGATTTTCTACATTCATATTATTACTTATTGCTAAAGCTACAATACCCACTAGCAATAAGTTGATAACTAAAAAGAATAGATTAATAACAATTCTTCTATAGTTAGTTCTATCTGTTAGTTCAACATATATTCTATATTGCTCAATTAGAAGAGCATTATATTGTTCATTAGATAAACTATTTTCATCTTCATTACTCCATAGCTTATCTTGAATATCTTTGTGACTTATCTTTTCCATTTTATTCCTTTAATTTTTTATACTATCAAAAGACCCTTTTACAAAAGTAATGCTATTACATTTTTAGCTATTTAGCAAATTTACCAATTAGTAAAAGTTATCGAACTTGCTTGCCCGTTATTATATCAATAATTTTAGATGGTTGTGAAGAGTTTACTTGCGTTTCTAACACATAGATATCTTTGAATATCTTGTTTACTATAATAGGATTATTGATAAATTCCTGTCCAGATATATTAGCACTGGTAGATATTATTGCATTATTGAGTTTTGAGCAGATATCTTTGATAATATCAGTATTTACTAAGCGTAAGGCTACAGTTGGTTTACCGCCTGTTAGCCATTGAATATCTTTTTTAGCAGGGGCAATCCATGTAATTGGTTGCTGTTGCTTAGAGCATAGCTTATTGATTTGCATATCAGATAGTTTAGTTATATCAACATATTGTACTAAGTGATTAAAATCATGAGAAATTATGATAAAGCCTTTGCTAGAATCCCTTTTTTTAAGATTTATAACTTTAGCCACGGCATCTTTAGAGATATTGCAACTTAGACCGTAAACAGTATCTGTTGGGATGCTAACAACATTATTAGTTTTTAATTCAAAGACTATCTTATCTATATCGCTTGTAAGCATTTATCTTTATTATCAGAAGTATCGATTTAATTGGTGTTGGTATTTTATTACATTTTAGAAATAAAAAAACCTATAAACTAAAAATAGCTTATAGGTCTTTAATAGGTATTAGGTTTTAGATCAGTAAGAAGTTATTACTTCTTGCTTAATTGCTCTTTGATAAGGTCACCAAGAGTAGTAGGAGTCATTTGCTCTACTTTGTAGTTAGATTTGCCACCAGATACAGCAGACATATCTTCATCAACAGCTTTGATAGAAAGAGCAATGCTTCTTTTCTTAACATCAACATTGATGATTCTAGCTTCTACCTCTTGTCCTTCGCTTAACTCATCACTAACATTTTTAGTATGCTCAGCAGAAATCTCAGCGATTCTGATGAAACCATCAATGTTGTTTTCTTCGTCAAGCATAACTACAGCACCATTATCTTGGATTTTAGCTACTGTACCTTTCACTAAAGAACCTTTAGGATGAACATTAACAAAGTTCTTGAATGGATCTTCAGAAAGCTGCTTCATGCTAAGAGCAATTCTCTCAAGGTCAGTGTTAACAGAAACTAATACAGCTTCTACTTCGTCACCTTTCTTAAGTTCTTTGATAGCTTTAGCAGGGTTATCCCAAGCAACATCTGAGATGTGTACAAGTCCATCAATACCACCTTCAAGACCGATAAATACACCGAACTCAGTGATTGATCTGATCTTACCAGTAACTTTGTCACCAGTTTGGAAGTTTTTCTCGAACTCATCCCATGGATTAGCTTTACACTGCTTGATACCTAGAGATATTCTGTGGTTATCAGCATCTAATTCAAGTACGATAACTTCAACTTCTTGACCAATAGATACAGCTTTATGAGGATTAACGTTTTTGTTAGTCCAATCCATTTCAGATGTGTGAACTAGACCTTCGATACCTTCTTTTAACTTAACAAAACAACCGTAGTCAGTGATGTTAGTTACAGTACCCATAAGCTTAGCACCTACTGGAAGCTCATTAGCAATATTTAACCAAGGATCTTCACCAAGTTGCTTGATACCTAAAGAAATTCTTTGCTTCTCTTTGTCGAACTTGATTACTTTAACATCGATTTCTTGACCTATAGATAGTACATCTGTAGGGTGACTAATTCTGCTCCAAGAGATATCTGTAATATGTAGTAGACCATCAACACCGCCAAGATCGATAAATGCACCGAAGTCTGTGATGTTTTTAACGATACCTTTAAGTACGCTACCTTCAGAGATTTTCTCTAACATAGCGTCTCTATCACCAGAGTTGTTTTCTTCGATTACAGCTTTTCTAGAAACAACGATGTTGTTTCTTTTTGTGTCAATCTTAACAACTTTTAGTTCGATATCTTTGTCTTCAAGATGTGTTACATCTTTTACAGGTCTTGTATCAACTAATGAACCAGGTAAGAATGCTCTAAGGCCTTCAACATCCATAGTGTAACCACCACGAACATGATTAGTGATTTTACCAAGAACAGTTTCATTGTTTTCGAAAGCGTTTTCGATTCTGTCCCAAAGCTCAATTTTCTTAGCTTTGTCTCTTGATAATCTAGTTTCACCACAGCTGTTATCTAGAGCTTCTAGAACAACGTTGATTTTATCACCAGCAGCTACTTCTAGTTCGCCATCACTGTTTTTTAGAGAAGATACAGGAATGAAAGATTCTGATTTAAGACCAGCATCAATCATTGCAAAATCTTTATCTATACTAACAACAGTTGCTTCGATGATTTTACCTATTCTCATCTCTGTTTGTTTTAGAGACTGTTCAAATAGTTCTTTGAAATTTTCTGACATTTTTTTGATTTCCATTTTCAGTGTGGTTGGTTATACATAGTTTGCAAGTACCCACCGGTTATATATAAAAATACTAGCAAACAATTTTGTAATGTGTAATATTATCTAAGTGATTAAAATTCTTCAAGAAAAATTTAAACATTTTATGTCTGATGACTATCAAAAACATATTTTTTTTATGCAAAAAGCGTATGAACAAGCACTATTGGCCTATGAGGCAGGCGAGGTTCCAATTGGAGCTGTACTTACAAAAAATGATAAAATAATAGCGAGTGCTTACAATCAAACAATAACTTTAAATGATCCAACTGCACATGCTGAAACCTTAGCAATACGTTTGGCAGCAAAAGAGCTAAAAAATTATAGGTTAACAGATACAAAATTGTATGTTACTTTAGAGCCATGTATAATGTGCGTTGGTGCTATGGTTCAAGCGAGAATATCTGAGCTAATATATGCTTGTGATGATACTCGAGTGGGTATTTTGTCTCAGAAAGAGATGCACAAAAATAAAGATATCAATCACAACTTAAAAGTGCTTAATGGAGTGATGTCTGTCGAGTGTGGAGATCTTTTAAAAAGTTTTTTCAAGGAACGAAGAAAATAAGAATATGAGTAAAGAAAAAATAGTAGTTTTATATGGTGGAGATTCTCCTGAGAGAGAAGTTTCTTTAAAGTCTGGCAAAGTTGTTTTAGACTCACTAATAAATCAAGGTTATGATGCTGTTGGTTTAGATGCTAGCGGTAGAGATCTAGTTGCAAGTCTGATAGAGCTGAACCCTGACAAGTGTTTTGTTGCATTACATGGAGAAGATGGTGAAAATGGTAGAGTATCTGCTGTGTTAGAAATGCTTGGGATTAAACACACAGGTTCGAGCATGAAATCATCGGTGATAACTATGGATAAAATGATCTCTAAAGAGATATGGATGCATCATCGTATGCCTACACCTATAGCTAAGATATTAACAGATAAGCTTGTTAGTGAAGATGAAATTAGTTTTCCTGTAGCAGTTAAACCAAGTAGTGGTGGTTCAAGCATAGCAACTTTTAAAGTTAATACTATTAATGAGCTAGAGTCTGCATATAGTGAGGCATCAAAATATGGCGATGTAATGGTTGAGCAGTGGGTTACTGGTAAAGAAATAACAGTAGCAGTTGTGAATGATGAAGTTTATTCATCTGTATGGATTGAGCCATTAAATGAATTTTATGACTATGAGTCAAAATATAGTGGTAAATCTATTTACCACTCTCCAAGTGGGCTGTGTGAGCAAAAAGAGTTAGAAGTTCGCCAGCTAGCTAAAAAAGCATATGATCTTTTAGGCTGTAAAGGCCATGCAAGAGTCGACTTTATCTATGATAATGGTGAGTTTTATTTGATGGAGATAAATTCTTCTCCAGGAATGACGGAAAATAGTTTATCACCAAAATCAGCTGCTGCTGAAGGAATAGATTTTGACGCTTTTGTTAAATCGATAATAGAACAGGCGCAATGATTAGGGCTATTCGTAAATTCTTGATATTAAGTTTGATTTTAGCAGTCTTTCTAGCTATTGGTATATATATAGTCAGCCAAACAGATAAGACTATAGCTAGAGTTGATGTTGTTTCTAATGATGGTTTGGTTTATATATCAAAACAAGATCTTATAAAAAAAGTTAGTGATTTAAGCGATAAAAAAGAATGGTTTGATATAGATGCTGATGAGATAGAAAAATATCTATATGCGGTAAAAGGGGTTGATTATACTCTTGTTAAAAAAGTTTGGCCATCGACATTGGTTATATATATGTACGATCATAAGCCGATAGCATACTGGAATAATAGTGAGATTTTATTAAATAATATGGAGATTATTAAGCCAGCTGTTTTTAGTTATGATAATGAGCTGGTTCATATAGCTAGTACTGATGATGCAAATAAAGATTATATATATCAAACATATGAAGAGTTAAATAGTATTGCTAAGCAGCATGGGCTCGAAATAATAAAAATATTTTACAAAGGTAATCAGTTTAGTTTGTTATTTGATAATGATATGGAAGTTGTTTTAGGATCAACAAAATTAAAAGGACGTCTAGAATTATTTTTTAATTCTTATAAAAAAGTAAATGACTATAAAAAGATAAAATATTTTGATATGCGCTATGATGATGGTTTTGCAGTAAAGTATGAATAGAAAAGTATTTATTTTATTGGTTTTCTATGATAATAAGCATATAATGTAGTGTAAGTGTATATTATAAAAAATATCTGTCTTAAAATTGGGGCGAAATAAATGAGTTTTGGTAGTGGTAATTTTTGTGCGGTAGATCTAGGATCTCACAAAGTAACAGTGGCGATTGGTCAGCGTGCAGAAAGTAGTGGTATAAAGATTTTAGGTGTAAGCCAAAAGAAATCAAAAGGTATTAAACAGGGCTCTGTAATAAACCTTGAGATGGCTATGGAAACCTTAAATGCAGCATTAGATGAAGCTAAAAGTATAGCAGGTGTTGATATCAAAGAAGTTACATTAGGAGTTAGTGCTCCTAGCATTAGTGGCTTTAATTCTTATGGGCTGGCTGCAGTAGAAAATGGTGAGGTTAGTATAGAAGATCTTGCTATGGCTATCAAAACGGCAAAAGCTGTGCCAATGTCAGCAGATACTGAGATGTTACATGTCTTACAGAGAGACTATATCGTAGATGGACAGCCTGGTGTTACCGAACCTATAGGTATGTTTGCTGTTAGATTGGAATCAAACGTGCACATAATAGTAGCGTCATCACGTTTATTGCAGAATGTACGTAAATGTGTTTCTAACTGTGGTTATAAAATAAGTAATCTTGTGGTTGAACATTTAGCAGCTAGTAGTGCAACTCTAACAGAAAATGAAAAAGAAATGGGTGTTTGCTTGGTTAACCTTGGTGCAGATTCTACTAGTTTTTCAGTGTTTGCAGATGGGGGGATTTGTTATACGTCAAGTATTACAACTGGTGGAAGTAGTATTTCTTCGGATATTTCAAAAGTGTTTAGATTACCAGTAGAAGCTGCAGAAAGTCTTAAGCTGCAGTATGGTTATGCTGCGAGCAAATACCTAAAAAATCCTGATGAAAAAATAGATATACCAAATTCTTTAGGTAATGCTAAGAAGAGAATATCTTTACAAGATCTTTCTTTGGTTATAGAAGCAAGAGTAGAAGAAATTTTTGAAGCTTTATATAGAGAGCTAGATAAAAATCGCTTACTAGAAGTTATATCTTCTGGGATAGTTTTTACAGGTGGTGGAGCTAAGTTAAAAGGATTAGCTAGATTGGCCGAAGATATGTTTAAGCTTCCAGTTAGAGTTGGTGGACCTATAGAAGTAACAGGAGCTAATGAAGTAGTACATAATCCTTCTTACTCAACAGTTGTAGGATTATTGAAATATGCTTCAGAACATAATTATGAAAGCCAAGATCAGAGCATTGATGATGATATGATGGAGATTGAAGAAAAGTCTGATAAGTCTAAGAAAAAATTAGTTTCATCTGTAAAAGGTTGGTTTGCAAATAATTTTTAAAAGTTGATAATTACAAAAATAAAAGTAATAAAGGAGTAAAAAATATGTTTGATTTTAATGATTCAATGGTTTCAAATGCCGTGATTAAAGTAGTTGGTGTTGGTGGCGGTGGTGGTAATGCCGTGCAACATATGTGTGAAGATGTTACTGATGTTGAGTTTTTTGCATTAAATACTGATGGTCAAGCATTATCTAAATCTAAAGTTCAAAATGTATTACAAATTGGTACTAATTTGACTAAAGGTCTAGGTGCTGGAGCAAATCCTGATATTGGTAAAAGAGCGGCTACTGAAGATAGATCTAAAATTGAACAGTTACTAGATGGTGCTGATATGGTTTTCATCACCGCTGGTATGGGTGGTGGTACTGGTACTGGTGGTGCTCCTATCGTTGCGGAAGTTGCAAAAGAAATGGGAATCTTAACAGTTGCTGTAGTTACTAAACCTTTCCCTTTTGAAGGTCCGAGAAGAATGAAAGCAGCTGAGTATGGTATTGATGAGTTAACTCAACATGTTGACTCTATAATCACTGTGCCAAATGAAAAACTTTTAAGTGTACTAGGTAAGGGGGCTTCTTTAATAGATGCTTTCAATGCAGCTAACGACGTATTAGGAAATGCGGTAAAAGGTGTTTCTGAACTTATTACTAAGCCTGGTCTTATCAACGTGGATTTCGCGGATGTAAGAGCTGTGATGACAGATATGGGTCTTGCGATGATGGGTATGGGTGAGGCTTCTGGTGAAAACAGAGCTAGAGAAGCGGCAGAAGCTGCTATTTCAAGCCCTCTTCTAGAAGATATCAATTTAGATGGTGCTAAGGGTGTAATTGTAAATGTTACAGCTGGTATGGATATGTCTATTGGTGAATTTGAGGAGATTGGTGAAGTTATTAGATCATTTATCTCTGATGAAGCTATTGTGATTGCTGGTACTGTAATTGATCCAGAGATGTCTGATAGCATGAAAGTAACAGTAGTTGTTACTGGTATCGAAAAAGTAGCTATGAAAAAAGGCTTTGGTGTTGAAAAGACAGCTTCTAGCCAGCAGCAAGGATTCTCAAGCAAGCCTTCAGCTCCATTTTTAAGAAAAGAAACTGAAGTTGTAACAAGCTCTAATAATGTTGCAAATAATGATTCTGATTCTACAAGCAAATCAGATATTCCTAGCTTCTTAAGAAGAAGATAATTCTTATATTCTCATAAATTTTCTCTATAGATTTAATAAATTAAATATACTGATATATGACTAGAATCTTATTTAGTTCTATATCAATATAGTTTTCTGACATATATAATTTAAGTTATTACTTTTGATATACATTTAATAATAATTTGAGAGATTAAATATGAAACAAAAAACGATAGCTAAAGAATTTTCAGTAACTGGTATTGGACTACATTCTGGTGTGGATGTTTCTATGACTGTTAAACCAGCGGATATTGATACTGGTATAGTGTTTCGTCGTGCAGATTTGACTCCTGTAGTAGATATTAAAGTTAAGCCTGCTAGTATAACAGAAGCTGTAATGTGTACACTTTTGACAAAAGATGGTGATCAAAAACTTTCTGTTTCAACTATTGAGCATCTAATGTCAGCATTTGCTATGTTTGAGATTGATAATGTTTTAATCGAAGTAAATGCTCCTGAACTTCCTGTTATGGATGGTAGTTCTTACGAATTCACGCAAATACTTATAGATGTTGGTATAGTTGAGCAAGATGCTGCTAGAAAAGGTATTAGAATACTAAAGCCTGTAAGAGTTGAGCATGAAGATAAATTTGCTGAAGTGCTACCAAGTGATACTCTTAAATATGAATTTAAAATCGAATGGGAGCATCCTGTGATTGCAGCAACAAATGATCATATAGTATTTGAGTATGACCTTAATGAATATATAAAAATGGTTTCAAAAGCTAGAACATTTGGTTTTTATGAGCAGCTTGCATACCTTCATCAAAATAACCTTGCAAAAGGTGCATCGTTAGATAATGCTGTTGGTATTACAAATGACGGCGTACTTAATGAAGGCGGACTTCGTTATGATGATGAATTTGTAAGACATAAGCTTTTAGATGCTATTGGAGACTTCTATGTTGGAGGGTATATTTTAGGTCATTTTAATTGTTTTAAATCAGGGCATACGCTTAACAATAAGCTTTTACATGCGATTTTTGCAGATAAAAATGCATGGGAGTATATTTAATAATTTTTGTTATAAATTTTTCTTATTAAAAGTATAAGTATTATGTATTTATATTTTTACATTTTTTCATGTTAATATATTTTTTAAATTCAAATTAATTAGATACTACGAACATGAAGAAAATTATTATTTTACTTTCAGCTATATATACAGTTATAGCTTTTGCTGGAGAAGGTTTCTTACCAGATAATGAATTACCAAATAGCTTAGAAATTTTACCACCACCTCCAATTATGGTTCCTATTGCTGGCTCCAAAGCATCACACCCAGCTTTTGCGGAAGATCAAAAAATATCCCAAGAAATATTTATTGATAAAACATTTTTTAATGGAAATAAAATTTCTCAATCTCGCCTAAATCAAGCTGTCAGTGATGCTGATACATCAGTAGAAACTTTTGTGAATATCTTTATAGATCCTTTAAATATTCCTAATGAGCAAGCAATTAAGCAGGTATTAATTAATAATCAAGAGTTAATAGATAAAGTAACTCATGATGGTAAAAATTCAACAAATGCTGCAAAAGATGCTTATGCTAGAGAGCGTCCCTATTCATTTTATGATGAAGCTGTTTGTACGGGTGATCCTGATCCGCATCATTCATATCCTTCGGCACATTCTACAAGAGGTATGGTGGTTGCATATACTATAGCTGATCTTTTACCATCTGAATATAGAGCTCAAATCTTAGCGAGAGGTATGGATTATGGTGATAGTAGAGTTATTTGTGGAGCTCATTGGAGAAGTGATATACAAGCTGGAAGAGTTATGGCTAATGCCGTGTATAGTGCTTTAAAAGCAAATAACTCTTTTAATCAAGAATTTAATAAAGTGAAGCAACAGATTGATGCTTTGATTTGATTAAGTTCTAATCGGTTAAAACGATATTGTCATTTTGAATATCTATTTCTAAAGATTCTTTTATTAGCTTTACATTTTGGTCATTAAGGACTTTTTGTACAGCATTTTCTCGTTTAATTTCAGCTGGAGATTTTTGACCTGTTGGTGCTAAGTTTCTATTTTCTGGAAGGTTTTTTATATCCAATCTAAAACTAGGGTCATTGAAATATTCACTAATACTTGCTTGTAGTTTAGCGATGCTTTGAGGGTCAAGCTCTAATATTTTTTTAGCATCATCATTTAATTGAATTTTATAAGTTTCATTATTATTACTGATAAGGTGGCTATTAAATGCTAATGTTTTAGTGAAGCCTTTTAATTTTATTTTACTTAATAAATAAAACCATTGTTTATCTAAGCTAGGTTCTTGTGGTTTTGATTCTGTAGCCTGAGTAGCTTTGGTTATTTTATCAGTTTCAGCAGTATGCTTTACTTTAGGAGCAGGTTTTGGTTGAGTAGGCTTTGAAAACTGTTGTTGAAGAGCAGATAAGTCTTTATTAACATTCTTAGGTTTAATGCTTTCAGAACTACTACTAATTAAACTTTTTTTTTTAAAAGCAATTAGTCTTAAAATAGCCATTGTAAGGCCTGTTTCGAAGTTTGGAGCTAGTGATATATCTTTTTTTGCTGCTATTGTTAGTTGATATAAAAAGTGTGCTTGTTCAACGGTTATTTTTTCTAATATACTATCCAATAATTCAACACTTATATTATTTGTAGCTTCTAGGCTTTGTGTTAGGCTGTAGACACAGCAGCTAAACCAAATTTCAGCAATTCTATCTAAAACTGCTTCAGCATTGTTTTCAGATAGTGAAAGGTTTTTGACAGCAGATAAGATTGCATTTGGTTCATTGTTAATCACAGCGTTCACAATAGAGTGAACCTCTTCACTATCAATTATTCCTAGCATTTGTTTGATATGATCTTGTTTGAGATCACCACTACAAAAACTAATAGCTTGATCTAACAAACTTAACGCGTCTCTAAGACTGCCTTTAGCATGATAGGCAATATAGTCTAAAGATTGTTCATCTGAAGTTATATTCTCTTTTGATAAAACTATTTTTAGCTGATCTTTGATATCTATCTGAGAAATATGTTTTAGGTGTAATTGAATACATCTAGATAATATCGTAACAGGTATTTTGTGATAGTCGGTTGTCGCTAATATAAACTTTACATATTCTGGAGGCTCTTCTAGAGTTTTTAACAAAGCATTAAAACTTTGCTTAGATAACATGTGTACTTCATCTATTAGGTAAACTTTATAGCGACCTTGAGAAGGCATGTATTGAATATTATCTAGAATTTCTTTTGTTTCTTCGACACCTGTACGAGAGGCCGCATCAATTTCGATTAGATCAATAAAACTATTATTGTTGATGGCAATACAGTTTTCACACTCATTACATGGTTCAGCTGTAACACCGGTTTTACAATTTAGGCATTTTGCTAGAAGTCTGCCAAGAGTAGTTTTACCAACTCCACGAGTTCCTGTAAAAAGGTAAGCATGGTGGACTTTCTGAGTTTCTAAAGCGTGTACTAAACTATTGAGGGCATGCTGTTGTCCAGCAACTTCAGCGAATGATTGAGGTCTGTATTTACGAGCTAATGCTTGATATGACATTTTGTGAAATTCTATTAAAAAGTCTTATGCTAAATGATAGCAGAGATAATAAAAGAATAATATGGTGTTTGTTATTTACAATATGAGCTGCTGCTTGTAACATGAAATTGTAAGTGTAATGGAGAACTAATGTGAAAAAGATATTATTGAAGATAGGAGTTGCTCTAAGCGTACCTTTATTTGGAGGAGCCTTAAATATTGCAGAGACAAATAATGTAGTAGTTTTTGGCGATAGTTTAAGTGATGTAGGGTATTATAATAATCTCGCAAATATATGGCAGCAGAAACAGCAAAAGCCATGGCCTAAAACTATTGATGGTAAAAATCTAAAGCAACCAACATTTAGTACTCCCGTTATAAATGCTATTTGGAGTCAGAAGTTAGATAAACTGGCTGGTATCAAATTAACTACTAATAATCTAAATACTCCAAAGATGAATGCTGAATCAGGCGCTGTAGTTGTTGATGAAATTAGTCAAGGAAATAATTACGCGGCTGGTGGAGCTACAACAACTTGTGATGGTATAAGTGTTGATGGTGTATACACTCCTCCGCCAATAGGCCCAAGTCAAAGCGAGAATTGTGAGATTAATAAATATAACCAAATAGATAGCTACTTAAGTCAACATGATAATCAAGCCAATCCAAACACAGTCTACTTGATTTGGGGCGGTGCAAATAATGCATTTATTCTACTAAGTAAAGTAGCTAGTGGCACTATATCCCCCGAGGAGGCAAGCAAAGGTATGGTTGATGCTGCTAATGATATTATAAAAGATATTGAATATTTACAAAGTAAGGGGGCTGAAAAGCTTATAGTACTAGCATTGCCGAATCTCAAGATAACACCAGCAATGACAGATGATGGTAAAGAGCCTGATGGACAAACAGCACAGTTAGCACAACAAATGTCAAATGCTTTTAATAATAAGTTAAAAGTAGGGTTATCAGATAGTAGTGATGTAATCTTCTTAAGAGATGATTTGAATTTCTTTGATAAAATAGTAACCCACAAGAGAATTACAGTGAATGATAAAGAGTATCTTTTTAATGATGTCACTCAAAGTGCATGTGATTTTGCTGGTGATAACTCTTTATCATGTGTGCCTAAAGATGGTACAGAAAAATATTTATTTGCGGATACTGTTCACCCTACAAATCATGCTCAGCAAGCACTTGCTGAATATATATACAGAAACGGGATAAGCAAGTTTTCTTCAGATACTTAAATACATAGCTTTGTTGTATTATTTATTCTAAAAATATAAAATTACACACAAATTTTAATCAACAAAAATCTATCAAATGGAATCTATAAATTATAAGGTTTTATTAAAAGATCTAACGGCCCGTATTGAATCTCTACGGGACTATCTTTGACTATGATGTCAAAAAAGAAAAGTTAACAGAAGTTCTTATGGAGCTAGAAGATGGCTCGATTTGGGATAATCCTGAGTATGCACAAAATCTAGGAAAACAAAAAGTTGAGCTTGAGAATGTGGTACATAGCTGTGAGCATATTTCAGAAACTTTAGAAACTTTAACAGAACTTCTTGAGCTAGCAGAAGAAGATGAGTCGCTAATGCAAGAAATTGCAAAAGATACTCAAGATGTAATAGCTGAGATTGAGAAGCTAGAGTTTCGTAGAATGTTTTCGGGCGAGATGGATGCCAATAATGCTTTCTTGGATATTCAATCAGGTTCTGGTGGTACTGAAGCACAGGATTGGGCTGAAATGTTAATGCGTATGTATATGCGCTGGGCAGATAGTCATGGTTTCAAAATAACTATAGATGATGTATCAGACGGCGATGTTGCGGGTATCAAGGGCTGTACTCTAAAGATTGAAGGTGAATATGCTTATGGTTGGCTCAGAACAGAGACAGGTATTCATCGTCTAGTTAGAAAGTCTCCTTTTGATTCAAATAGTAAGCGTCACACATCTTTTGCATCAGTGTTTATTTCGCCAGAGGTTGATGATGATATTGATATTGAGATTAATCCAGCAGATTTGCGAGTTGATACCTATCGAGCATCAGGAGCTGGGGGACAGCATGTTAACAAAACGGATTCTGCGGTGAGAATTACCCATGTTCCAACAAATATAGTTGTACAAAGCCAAAGTGATAGATCACAGCACAAAAACCGTGATAGTGCGATGAAGCAACTAAAATCAAAACTGTATGAAATGGAGCTACAGAAGCGTAGTGCTGAGAAAAATGCTCTTGAAGATACAAAAGCAGATATTGGTTGGGGTAGTCAGATTCGCTCGTATGTATTAGATCAGTCGCGGATTAAAGATCTCAGAACTGGCGTTGAAAATACTAATACACAAGCAGTATTGGATGGTGATTTGGATAAGTTTATTGAGGCTAGCCTAAAAAGTGGGTTATAATAAATAGTTTTATAAATAAAGTTTCGCTACCTACTGTAAGTTGTAGCGACATGATTTTTTCATCGCAGAAATATATACAAAACCGTAGAAAAGGTAATAAAGTTTAAAATGAGTAGTAAATTAAAAGATTTAATAAAAAATTCAATCAAGGAATATTTAGATGCTAATGATATTACAGTTAAAGATGCTGTAAGAGGTAAGCTTAGAGAGCAAATTAGTAAATCTCTTGAGAATATCAGTGAAATTAATGATCAAGTTAAAGAGAAAGTATCTGGGCTTGTTAAAAAGCATGTAACTGATATGCAAGAAAGCTCACAAATGGGGCTTAGAAAAGAAAAAATGCAGACTTTAGCTGACCAAAATAATGGTATCAGTCATCCTAATAGTTTTAGAAGAAATGCTGTAGCAAATGATTTGCAGAATCAGTATGCTGAATATTCAAAACAAGAGCTTGAAGAGTTAGAAAATAAAAAAACTTACAATGTAACAGGTAGGGTAGTCCTGCGTCGTGTAATGGGTAAAGCTTCATTTATCACGCTTCAAGATTATTCTGGTAGAATCCAAGTTTATTTGAAAAAGAGCGATTTACCAGAAGGTCAATACAACACTTTCAAAAACTTATGTGATTTAGGTGATATTGTTGGTATTTCAGGAACTATGTTTAAGACAAATACAGGTGAGCTTTCAGTAGAAGCAAGCCATTTTGAAATCTTAACAAAAGCAATTAGACCATTACCTGATAAATTCCATGGTTTAGCAGATCAAGAGATGAGATATCGTCAAAGATATGTTGATCTAATTACAAATGAAAAAGCTCGTGAAGTTTTCAAAGTTCGTTCAAAAGTTGTTAGCTTTATTCGTAATTATTTTGATAGCTTAAATTTCATGGAAGTAGAAACACCAATGATGCATGTTTTACAAGGTGGAGCTGCGGCAAAACCATTTAAAACTCATCACAATGCACTAGATATGCCATTATACTTAAGAATTGCTCCGGAGCTTTATTTAAAAAGGCTAGTTGTGGGTGGTTTTGAACGAGTTTATGAGATAAATCGTAACTTCAGAAATGAAGGTGTATCATCGCGTCATAATCCAGAATTTACAATGCTTGAATTCTATATGGCGTATGCTGATTATAATGATCTTATGGACCTAACAGAAGATATGCTTTCTAAACTTGTACAAGAAGTTACAGGCACTCAAGAGCTAGTGTATGGTGAACATAAGATTAATTTTGGTGGCAAATACGAAAGAATCTCTATGGTTGACTCTATCGTTAAGTATAGTGATGATATTTCAAAAGAAGATTTAGCAGATTTTGAGTCAGCTAAAAAAGTCGCGGATAGATTAAAAATCAAAGTTGAATCTTTCTATGAGCTAGGACATTTAATAAATGAAGTATTTGAGGAAGTTGTAGAGCATAAGCTTATTCAGCCAACATTTATTACAGACTATCCTGCTGTGGTATCTCCACTAGCTCGTCGTCAAGATGGTAATCCTGAGTTTACGGATAGATTTGAGTTTTTCATTGGTGCTCGCGAGATTGCAAATGGTTTCTCTGAGCTTAATGATGCTCAAGATCAGGCAGAAAGGTTCAAAAAGCAAGTTGAAGCTGCTGCATCAGGTGATGATGAAGCTATGCCGTATGATAAAGACTATATTAGAGCTCTTGAATATGGTATGCCGCCAACGGCTGGTCAAGGTATAGGTATTGATAGACTTGTGATGTATCTAACAAATTCACAATCTATTAGAGATGTAATACTATTTCCTCATATGAAGCCTGAGTAGCTTAGATGTTAAAGGATATTCTTAAATCATTATTTGAAAATATTTACAAGCCAGAGATCGATCCAGCAAATTTTATAAAAGAGTTTGTTAGTCCTAACTATAGGCAAGTAGTGGATGGCCATGAGATTGACTATACAGGGTTTATTTCTCATATTCAAAAGCAGAGAGAAATGATAAAAAGCATTTCTTTTGGTTTCATCTATCTTGTAGAAGAGAGTAACAAAGTTGCTTCCCTGCATAGAGTGTATGTTAAGAAAAAAGATAGTAATCAAGAGGTTGTTGCAGAAGTGCACGCCTTCTTTAAATTTGAGAATAATCTACTAGTAGCTTGTGATGAGCGTACTAGAATTATTAAAGGCTCTAAAGAAGATGAAGATTTAGGGCGTAGAAAATAGGCTTCTTCTTTCATAGCGAAGAAGTTTTTAAATTTTCTTGGTATAACTATAGAGAAATTGTAGAAGAATTTTTTGAGATATTAAATACTAGTGATCATCATCATAACTAGCTTTATGAGATTTACCTTCAATAAATGATGTAAATGCAATTAGCATAGCAGAAAGTACAAATACTATATGAATAGCAGCTGACCACGCTAAATCTCTGTCAGATGTTTGTGATACTTCAAGATATTTTTTAAGTAGAGAGATTGAAGAGATACCTATGATTGATCCAGCAATCTTTAGCTTAACTGCGTTTGGTGATAATTTTTTAATCCAAACTGGTTGGCCGCCACCTTTTTTATCAAGGTTCATTTTACTTACAAAGTTTTCATAACCACTGATTACAACGATTACAACAAGGTTTGCTACTAGTACAACATCACAAAGTGTCAGAGCTAGTATAATAAGCTGATCTTCGTCGATGCTATTGTAAGCAGTAAATAAGTGATGTAGTTCATGATATATTTCATAGATGAATCCAAATAATACTAAAGATAATAGTAAATATATTGGAGCCTGAAGCCAACGAATGCCGAAGATAAACATTTCAACGACAGAAAGTAATTTATTTATATATTTGCTCATAAGAGTTTCCCTTTTTAAAGATTAAATGAAGTTTCTATGGTATATGAATTAGAAATTAAAAGCAATGTAAAGTTTAGACTAATACTGTTATATAGTTTGGCCAAATAGTAACTATATCATCCAGTGTCTAAGTATTTTTTCGCGCTTTGCACCTTGATTAGTTAAGCTTTCAAAAAGAGATTTTTCGAGATGTTTTTGTTCATTAATTCCTTGTTGATAAAGATTAAAATCTTTTATATCTGGTTTTTCACCTCTAGCATCTGCTAATGATAAGGAATCAATAGCTTGATCTAAGGTTTTGATTTGAGATAAATATGCATCATAAGCTTTAGTGTTAACTACTTGATTTAAGGGCTGGTATTCACTATATTCTCCTTCACTATGTCTCTCTGATCCTGTTGGAGCTGGATCAAAAATACAAAATAGAGAAACATGGCCTCCCTGTTCTATAAATACTTCATGTTTGTTTCTAAGGGGTTTTTTCTCTTTGTTATGCGTTACTACCCATTCAGCATCAGCAAGAGTCTCATCTAGATAGTAAGTGCTATCATTATCTAGCGATATCCATGGTAACCATTTTTGATTATCTTTTGTATAAGGGTGTTCTGCCATACGGACACTAGCCTTTCCTTTAATGTCATAGCAAATATTAGGTTCGGTATGATTATTATATGACATTTTAAATACAGGAGTACCATCCTGATTTGTTGGTAAGCCTGTTACGTCAAACATTGTTGTTCTGAACCATGAAATAGGCACTCCAGCTTTACTTAGGAGTGTCTTATCATGAAAAAGAAAAATACGACGGCTTAAATACTGAGGTGTTAGTATCCAGCGAAACATTTGATTTGATAATGCGCTACTACATATAAATTTCTCCTTCCGAATAATAATATCAGTACCTGATGCCTGTGCTTTTGTCGGTGAAGAAACTAAAATAAATTCCGAGCCTAGCTCTGCATGTATTTTTATGTCAGTTTCTGCTGGTATATATATGTGTGTGCCAGTTTCTAAACTTAGATTATGTTCGGTAGTTACGAGTTTACAGTTTCCTTTTATCATTGATAGAATATGTCCATTTTCTGATAGAGAAATACAGCAAGTTTTTATAACTTGATAACGATATAAATCTAGCCCTTCAGGATGTTTATCGTTATGTAATATCTGAGATATTTTATAGTTTTGTTCTTTATCTATTAGCCATGAATTGCTGATGATTTTATTTTTCATTATATTCCTTGTTTTTTATTTTTTATGAAAATTACTCCTGTTATAAAAGCAGCACCAAAGAAGATCGGTGATAAAAGTAGAGCTACTTGATAGTCAAAAACACTATAAAAAAATGATGTAGGGTTTGTGTCTTGGTTATCGACCATGTTATGAAGTATGGTTCCTGAGGTCATTTGAATAAACACTACCCCTAGAATGATGCTCATGTTGACTAATGCCATTGATATTCCAAGATGCTTACGTGGAACAGTATCTGCTACTACTGCAAAAACAATAGCTTGTGTACCTGCGGCTGAACCTAAAAGAAAATATAGGATCATATAGTGGGCAGCCCCATAATCTGGACCAAATAAGATCATAATAGAAGAAGCAACACCAACCACTGCAGCTCCGCACAATATGATTTTTCTATTCCTGAAGTAATCAGATATAAATCCAATTATTGGTGTGCTAAGCCCCATGCCTAACCATACAAATGACACTATAGTCGTCGAAGTGGTATATTTATAGCCGATGGAGCTAAGATGATTTGATCCATATAGTGAACCAAATAACTCTATTGATGGATATATAAAAAAGCCAAAAACAGCTATTCCCCAGATGTTTTTTTGTTTTAAAGCTTGTTTTATATTTAGCGGCGGTAAAGAGTTCGTTTTCTTTTCTTGCTTTGTGCTATTTGAAACAAAATAAAAGGTAATGGCAAATACCATGCCTAAAATAGCTAAAAGTTTAAATAATAGTGTCCAGTTGTTTTCAGTTACAACTAGATAGTACGCTAATGGTCCTCCTGCAAGAACTGGACCGATAATACCAAATACAGATGTTAAGCCAGTCATTCCACCAGCAATTTTAGGAGGAAAGTATGTTACAGAAATTTTAAGCATCATTAGTAGTGCAAAAGCTGCGCCAACACCCATGATGAAACGTCCTAAACTTGCCGAAAATACACCAGATGATAAGGAAAATATTAAACATCCCAGAGCAACTGTTATAATTGCAAAAAAACCACATGTTTTAAGTTTGAATTTATCAAATATAATTCCAACAGGAATTTGCATGACTACATAGCCTACAGAAAAAGCAGAGGATATAGTTGCGATGTCTTGAGCATTAACATTTATTGAAGACCTTACAAAGGGTTCAATAGTTCCCATAGACGTTCTTACAAAGAATTCATAGAGATAAAAAATACCTGCAAATAAGAAAAGTATGCATGAGGTCTTTGTGATCTTTGTAATATTGTTTTGAGCCTCTTTTTCCATAAGAATCTGTTTTTATTAAATGTTTATACTAAAGATAATAAAAAAACTCATGATAAAAGGCTGTTTCAATAATGTATCGTTGTGTAACAATTTTGTTACATAAAAAGCCATGTTGATATAAAGTTGCTATTTAAATTATGTTTGAAGATATTGAGATAAATAATGATTGTTTTTAGTAGAAGTGTGTAAAGGTGATTGATATTGAGGCTTCAGGATTAAATATAACATGAAGAGCATTATATGATTATTAAGTATTAGGATATGCACTAATTAATATAGGATACGTGAAAAATATAAATTGTCCGATATTTACTAAATAGTGACAGATAATACTTACTTCAATCCTATGAGTTCTACTATATGCAATACCATATATAACACTTGCAATAAAAGCCAGTATAGCAAAATATATCCCAGCAAAAGCTAAGTGTATACTAGCAAACATACTTGAAGTAATAAGTATCGCAATAGTAGTGTTTGAGTAAGATGCGATTTTAGCTTGAATAAATCCTCGCCAAAAAACTTCCTCTGGGATGCAAGTAAAAATCAAATTCACAAAAATAAAAATAAGAGTATAATTAGATAGCTTAAAATCAAACTCTATAAATCTAAAAAAATAGCTACTTAGGAGTAAAATAAAGATGGCTAACAAGCTATATAAAAGTCCAAATTTTATAGATATTTTAATTGCACATAGAGACTTTGCTAGTTTTATATTTTTTGTAAGTAATAATAGAAATAAGGTCAGAACTATCGAATTGTAATTTAGGTATAGATTAAAGGGTATGGCATTTGTAGAGATATAGATATTTCTGAATATACAGAAATTATTAAATCCTGGTAGTAAATGTTGAAAGTTTAGGAATAGTAATACTATTGTGAAAACTAATAAAATTAAGCTCCAAGGTTCTTTATCGTAGGAGTTAGATAACCAAATGGAAAAGAGTAGGCAGACTAAGAAAAAAACTCCGATTAAACTAATTAAATTAGATCCAATAGCTAATATGATCGATATTGTTATCAAAAGAGAAAGTACTTTTTTTGATAAATGAAACCAGCAAAGAATTAAAGATAATATAGCTAAGCCATAAGCAAAAAATATTGCAGTTATTTGCATTCTTATTTAGCTACTTCTTGGAATAATTCTACTATAGAATCGTTATTGTTAGCTTTAGCATCATCTATTGGTTTCATCCCCCATCTGTCAGTAGCATTTATATTAGCTCCTTTGCGTATGAGATATTTGACAACATCATCATGTCCTTCAGCAGCTGCAAGGTGTAGGGCTGTTCTATTGTCATAGTCACCCTTATTTATATCAACGCCAAGAGCTACTGCTCTTTTAATTTCTGAAATATCACCTGCACTAGCAGCCCAAATTAACTCAAAAATTAAATTTGACTCAACAATCATTCTATTTTCGATAGGATTTACCTTATCACTGTGAGAGATATGATCATAGTTATGGAAGCTAAATTTTTCAACTAGTCTTCTACTAAATTCGACCCCTCGAACAGAGTTATGATTTGAGTCTAGTCGAGGTGAAAATATTGCAAAACCACCAACATTTGGAATAGCTATTACCAAAGCTCCAGAAACACCAGATTTTGCAGGTAAGCCGACTGAGAATGCATACTCACCTGAGAAATCATACATCCCACAAGAGTGCATTAATGATAAACAATTTCGAATAGTTGTAGGTGAAAATATCTTTTTGTTTGTAAATGGACATATTCCACCATTTGCTATGCTTGCCATTATTTTTGACATTTTTTTAGCGTTAACCTGTATTGAACATGTCTGAAAATAAAAATCTAAAGCTGTGTGAATATTTGTGTTTTCAGGGAAAGCCCCTACTTCTTTCATATAGTGAGCTAAGGCATAGTTTCTATCAGCTGTCTCTTTTTCCGAATGATAAACAGCATTATCAAAACTTATTGGTTCACCACCTGCTAAATCTTGCCAAATCTTTGTAGTGTATTCGAATCTATCAGCTAGGTTCCACTCAGGTTTAATTAAAGAGCAAGTCATAATGGCACCTGAGTTAATCATTGGGTTATGTGGTAACTCATATTTGTTTAGAGCTATGGCATTAAATGTAATACCACTTGGTTCCCTACCTACATGTTTATGTACTTTATCTTCCCCATTTAGCTCTGTCGCAATACAATATGAAATAGCTTTTGATGTGGATTGGGCACAATAAGGATATTTGTAATCGCCTAAAGTAATCATCTGTCCATCAACACTACAAAAAGCTACCGCAAACAAATCAGAATCGACTCTTGCTAACTGGGGTATATAGTCAGCATTTTTGCCAGATGTATTTTTTTGAGTTTCATCAAATATCTCTTTGATAGCTTTTTTGAAGTCTTTAAAATCAGGGATTATAAAGCTTTTGTTTATTGCTTTTTCAATAAGGCTAATACTTTCACAAGTAATATCTTGAAATGTATCAAAATCTATTTTATCAATGCGAGAGTAGTTCTCAAGATTTTCAACTAGATTCTTTATTCTAAGGTCTCCATAAGTAATGCCAGATTCAGCAAGAGTATCTAAAATATCCATCTTAGTTATAAAACCATCTTTATCACATATAGCATTAAAAATATTTTTGTAATGTTCCTCACCTATAGAGCAAGCATTCATAGCTTTTGAGTTCATAAGATATTGTTGTTTAAATATAATGATTAGAGATTATTCTACAGAAAAAAAGAATAATTTTATACTGAGATTTTTAGCTAGTTGATAGTAGCAGTTGCAAGAGCAATAGCTACTAAATAAGGATCAGAGTTTGCTCCTGGTCTTCTATCTTCAAAGTAGCCGTAGCCTTTGAGAGCAACAGGTCTAGGAATTCTGATAGAACAACCTCTATCAGCATCACCAATGCTGAATGTTGACATATCTGATGTTTCATATTCACCAGTTAATCTCTCATGTAGATTGAATCCATAGTTTTGAATGTCTGTAGTATGATTTTTCTCTAGATTTTTAACAATCCTTTGAATTTCTGCTTTACCAGTAGAAGCATCACGAGTGCCTTTTGTCGAGAAGTTAGTATGCATACCAGCACCGTTCCAGTCACCTTTGATTGGTTTGTTA
The DNA here is from genome assembly GCF_000764555.1 of Candidatus Francisella endociliophora. Taxonomy (NCBI): domain Bacteria; kingdom Pseudomonadati; phylum Pseudomonadota; class Gammaproteobacteria; order Thiotrichales; family Francisellaceae; genus Francisella; species Candidatus Francisella endociliophora. The sequence continues at coordinate 1,444,867 of NZ_CP009574.1, forward strand.
TCAAAAGAGATTGAGATATCGTATTCTTCACCAAGTCTTTCAAGTAACCATCTAGCAATATGAGTATGATCAGATACATTCAAGACACCAGCATCTTCACCTTCAACACCTCTGTAACCAATTTGGAATTCCCATTGACCAGGCATAACTTCAGCGTTGATACCATAGAATAAAATACCAGCATCTAAACAAGCTTGCATGTGAGCTTCTACTAGGTCGCGACCGAATGCTTTCTCAGCACCAGCACTACAGTAGTATGGTCCTTGAGGTCCGGGGAAGCCGGTTGTCGGCCAACCTAATGGGCGACCATCCTGAAACATGGTGTATTCTTGCTCAAATCCAGCCCACATCTCATGCTCTGTGCTACTAGCATTAAGTAATGCTCTTAGTTTAGCTCTATTGTTAGTTTTGTGAGGAGTCTCTCCATCCGGATTATAAACTTCACATAGTACAATATAGCCAGCCTCTCTTAGAGGATCTATAACAAAATTTACAGGCTTTAATATACAATCTGAATTATCGCCTGTTGCTTGGTTAGTTGATGAGCCATCAAAACTCCATTCTGGAAAGTCTTTGATAGTTGGTTCTTTTGCAAAGGGTAAAATTCTTGCTTTTGATCTTAGTGCAGGTACAGGGTCGCTCCCGTCAATCCATATATATTCTGCTGTTACTATTTCCATATCCTTACTATGTTTCCTTAACATTGGTTAGCTCAGTGTAATAATATCAATTGTCTCAAAAAAGTAAATCAAAATTAGAGTGTTTTAAGAGTCTAAAAAGTATTAAAAACTATTTCGTTTAGTTTAAGTTGAATATTGCCTTTTTTTGCACCCTTAATATATAGATCAGTTTCAAGACAATTTTGCAGTCCTGTTGATATTTTTTCTAAAGAAATCTTATTTGCTAAACTTGAGTAAAATTTTTGTTTAGATGGCCAAATATTGTTATCTTTAAAAATCTTTTGGTGATAGGTTGGGCTAGTATTTTTTAGTTGCGAAAGTATACGTAATTCCTTCTTTAATGCCCAGAGTATAAGAGGTGGTTTGTCATTTTCATTAAGAATACTATTTAGTATCGTCAAAGCTTTTGGCTTTTGTTGAGTTAATATTGCTTCTGATAGATCAAATACATCAAAGTTAGCATGCTCGTGTAAAAATGGACGAATAGTATTTTCATCAAAGCTTTTTGTTTCTTGGCGAGAAAGTAGTTTTAGTATTTGTTTAGTAGCTATTAGGTTTCCTTCAGTTTTTTGTGCTAGAAGTTGTACGGCTTCTCTGCTTATAGTTAAACCTATCTCTTGAGCTTCATGATTTATGATATTGATAGCATTGTTTAGGTTTGGCTGAAAAATGCGAGTATGGATAGCTTTGTGCTCTAAGCTTTGAAACCATTTAGCAGAAGTGTTTTGCTTTTTCATACCATTAAAAACTAGTAAATACACATTCTCATCGTCATGGAGAAGTTTCTCAACTAATGCTTGCTGAAGTTTTTTTTGAGGTGGTTTTTCAAAATTGAATTGGATAAATTTGTCCATAGCAAAAAGACTTAAACTATCAGTCTCATTATATAAAACATCGAGATTTTGCTCTGTTAAATCGTGATGAGAGATTTCATAGTTTTTTGCTTTAAATTGATTTGTGATTTTCTCAATAATATTATGTCTTTGCAGAGGCTCATCACCTGTGACAATAAAGAATTTGTAGTTTGTTAGGTCATTTTTTTTGATTAGATCAAAATAACTTAATTCCATAGGATTAAAAACTTTTAACTATTTTTATGCACATTAAATAGTTTACTATATTGATTGAGTTATAAGAAATTAAAAGAGGACAATTTATGAAAAAGATAATTTCTATAATAGGAGTGATTGCAACGCTAGTACTATCAGGATGTGTTACAAAGCCAGAAAATATTCACCCTGTGAAAAATTTCCAAGCAGATAAGTATCTTGGTAAATGGTATGAGATAGTTCGCCTTGATAATAGTTTTGAGAAAGGCATGACGTATGTATATGCAGAGTATAGCTTAAATCCAGATGGCTCTATAAAGGTTTTAAATAGTGGAGTTACTCCATCTACTGGCAAGAGAAGCTATGCTGAAGGTGTTGTTAAATTTGTTGAAAATAGAGATACAGCATTTTTGAAGGTGTCATTCTTTAGACCATTTTATGGAGCTTATATAGTATTTAAGCTAGATGATAATTACAAGTATGCTTACGTGGCAGGTGATAATCAAAATTATTTATGGCTTTTATCTAGAACAAAAACTGTACCAGATAATGTAAAGCAGGATTTTGTAGTAAGAGCAAAAAATCTTGGGTTTGATACAGATAAGCTAGTATGGGTTAAGCAGTAAGCTTATAAGGGTTTTTAATCTTTCATAAAGACGTTAAAATAATCATCTATATTAATAAGTTGACTGTTTTATTAGTGAAAAAGAATTTTAATTTTGATAGGTTTGATCTTGGCTGGCTAGTTGTTAGCATTGGTATGGCTGTAGGTGCTGGAATAGTTCTAGTCCCTGTAAGTATAGGAGTGGTTGGTTTTATTGTATTTATACTTTCAATACTTATAGCTTATCCGGGTATTTACCTTTTTCAGAAATTATATATTCAAACATTGTTTGCTTCAGAAAAACCAAAATCATATAAAGAGACTGTAGCCGAACTGTTAGGCAATAAGTGGGCTGGTTTCTTAGGTTTACTATATTTGTTGATGATGATTACGTGGACAGTTATTTATGCAGAAGTTGTAGCTAAATCATTAGCATCATACTTATATTTGTTTAATTTAACTTCAAACCCACATCTTGAGCAAAATGCTGCATATAGTGCATTATTAATGATTGTTTTAATTTATGTTGGGATGAAAAGTCAGAAGCTTTTTGTTAGAGTTTCAACCTTTTTAGTAGTTGTTTTGGTCGTGGCTATAATTGTAGTATCTATTTCTTTGATTCCTATATGGTCGTTTAATAATGTTTTACAGATGCCTAGTGATGGAGGCGAGTTTATCGCTAAAAGTATTATTATGTTACCATTTTCTTTAACATCAATATTATTCATCCAATCACTAAGCCCTATGGTTATTGGTTATAGAAAGCATTATGCTAAAGATGAGAAGCATATAGCTCTAAATAAGGCTATTAAAGTAATGACTTTGGCCTTCGTTATGCTAGTAATTATTATAGGTTTTTATGTTTTATCTTTTTCATTAGTTATCCCCAAAGAGCAGGCTCTAGAGGCAACAAAGAATAATCAATCTGCATTTATATTACTAGAGAAGCAAGGTTTATCTAATAGCGTGTTATATATATGTGGAATTATCATTAGTCTATGTGCTATCTTGACATCTTTTTTGAGTATTTTAGCTGGTATGGAAGAATCTTTAAAAGGGTTCCTAAGAAAGAGTGTGGCTAGGTTCGGTTTGAAAGAAGATAGTGGAAAAGCTCTTAATTTAAATGTTTTAGTAATAGTTTTAATATTTTTATTAACATGGCTTTCTATAGTGTTTGATGCCCCTGTATATAAGCTTGTACCATTATCGGGACCTATATTTGGTATATTAGGCTGTCTAGTACCAGCTTATATGGTATTTAAGGTTCCAAGCTTACAGAAATACCGCACAAAAAGTATTTATTTTGTAATATTTGTTGGAGTGGTTTTAGTGATTTCACCGCTTTTAACTTCGGCTTTGTCATAAAGATTATTTCTTGTAGTGACAGATCATTGATCTGTCAGTTTTAATAGATGTTTTAGTAGTGATTAATGTCTAAAATGTCTCATACCTGTAAAGACCATTGTGATGCCAGCTTTATTAGCAGCATCAATAACTTCTTGGTCATTTTTTGAGCCACCTGGTTGTATTACAGCTGTTGCACCAGCTTTGATACATTCTTCTAAACCATCAGCAAATGGGAAGAAAGCATCAGATGCTACAGCAGAATCCTTAGCAGTCTCATGAGTTTGTGCTTTTTCAGCTCCGATTCGAGCAGAGTCAACGCGTGACATTTGTCCAGCACCAATACCAACAGTTTGAGTATCTCTAGCGTATACGATAGCATTTGATTTAACATATTTGACGGCTTTCCATGCAAACATCATATCAGCCCATTCTTTATCAGTTGGCACCCTGTCAGTTACAACTTTACAGTCATTTATTTCAACACCACCGTTATCATAAGATTGTGATAGTATGCCACCATGGATATTTTTACTAATCATACGAGATGATTTAGTATCGAAAGCTTTACCAGTTTCTAAAACTCTTAGATTTTTCTTAGCTGCCAAAATATCTAAAGCTTCTTGAGTATAAGAAGGTGCAATAATTACCTCTAAGAACATCTTGCCTAGAGATTCTGCAAACTCTTTGTTAACTTCACAGTTAAATGCAACAATTCCACCAAATGCTGAAATTGGGTCACAAGCTAGAGCTTTTGTCCATGCTTCATGAGCATTTTTACCAGAAGCTATACCACAAGGATTCGCATGTTTGATAATCGCACAAGATGGTTCAGAGTATTCACAGACCATTTCAAAAGCACCATCAGCATCATTTAAGTTGTTGTATGATAGCTCTTTACCTTGAAGCTGTTTAGCATTTGTAATACTTACACAGTCTGCATCTGTAGAATATACAGCAGCTTTTTGGTGAGGGTTTTCACCATATCTTAGAACTTGCTTGATAGTTCCAACTGAGAAAAGTTTTTCTGGGTATTCTTCATCTAGTTCTTTGCTAAACCAGTTTGCAATATGACTATCGTACTCAGCTGTATGAGCAAAAGCTTCTTTAGCAAAGTTACGACGAGTTTCTAGAGTTGTTTCACCATTATTCTCGCTCATCTCTTTTGCAACTGTTTCATATTGATTAGGATTTGTTACGATAGTTGTATGTTTGTGGTTTTTTGCACATGAACGAACCATAGATGGACCACCAATATCAATGTTCTCAATACAAGTATCAAAATCTGCCCTAGATTTGACAGTATTTACAAAAGGATATAAGTTTACAATAACCATATCTATTCTGCCAATGTTGTTCTCAAGCATTGCATCAAGGTGTTCTTGGTTATCTCTATCTGCTAAGATTCCTCCATGAATAAGAGGGTGCAATGTTTTCACTCGACCATTCATTATTTCAGGAAAGCTAGTATGCTCAGAGACATCCGTAACATTTAAACCAGCTTCCTTAAGAGTTTTTGAAGTTCCTCCTGTTGAAAGTATTTCTACATTATGTTTTGCTAACTCTTTAGCAAAATCAACAATACCTGTTTTGTCAGATACAGATATCAAAGCCCTTCTTATTCTTTTTGGCATAGTAGTTCCTTATTTGTGATGTAATTATGGTAAGTTTCGAAACTTATTATAACAATTTTAGTTGTAAATTATTAACTAAAATGCTCTTATTATTTTATATTTCACTAGTAAAAATACCTTCAATATATTAGTATATTAATTATCTAAACTTTAATCTCAAAAGATTCAATTTGATATGTCAAATATAGTAATTGTCGGTGCTCAATGGGGCGATGAAGGTAAGGGTAAAATAGCGGATACACTAGCAGAACAGTCGGATCTGGTTGTACGCTATCAAGGTGGAAATAATGCTGGACACACATTAGTAGTGGATGGTAAGAAAACATTTCTTCACTTAATCCCATCTGGAGTTTTACATAAACACACTAAGTGCGTGATTGGTCATGGTGTAGTTTTGGATCCTGTTGCTTTAGATCAAGAGATTACTCGTCTACAAGAAACAGGCATTAATATCTCAGCAGAGAATCTTTTTGTTTCAGAGTCTTGTACTGTTATCACTTCTTATCATAAGCTTTTAGATGCTGTTAGAGAGAATAGTACTAGTGAGAAAATTGGTACAACTGGTAAAGGAATTGGTCCTGCTTATGAAGATAAGGTATCGCGTAAAGGTATTAAATTTAAGCATTTATTTGATAAAGAGTTACTAAGGGCTAGATTAGAGATATCTCTAGCGGAAAAAGAGACTCTATTTAGAGACTTATATAAAGTTGAATACCCTTCAATAAATGAAGAGTTAGAGAGGTTATATACTTTAGGTCAAAAAGTTAAGCAGTATGCTGCAGATACTTTCTCAATAATTGATAAAGCTATTGAAGAAGGTAAAAATGTTGTTTATGAGGGTGCTCAAGGTGTGCTTTTGGATGTTGATTATGGTACATATCCATTTGTAACATCATCTAATACATCTGTTGCAGGCGTATATTCAGGTGCAACTACGGCAGGATCTAATCTTGATCATGTGATAGGTATCACAAAAGCTTATACAACTAGAGTTGGTGAGGGACCTTTTCCTACAGAGCTTTTTGATGACGTTGGTAGATTTATTCAAGAAAAAGGTGGTGAGATTGGTGTAACGACTGGTAGAACGCGTAGATGTGGTTGGTTAGATTTACCGCTACTTAAATACTCTGCTAAGTGCTCAAATCTTACATCTATAGCATTAACTAAAGTTGATGTATTATCAGATATGGATACTTTAAAAGTTTGTGTTGGTTATAAGTATGAAGGTAAAGAAATTTATTGTGCTTATCCTGGTATAGACTTATATAAAGTTGAGCCAATCTTAGTTGATATGGAACCATTTGCAATAGATGATACTATTACAAAAGATAATATGCCTGCAGCTCTTAAAACATATCTAAAAACAATTGAAAATCATATAGGTATTCCAATATCTTCTTTAGCATTTGGACCATCTAGAGAGCAAATTTTATTCTTTGAAGATTATTTTAAGAAGGGGTAATCATGAGTTTTGCTAAAGATAGTACAGAAGTATATATAAGCGCTGAACAGCTTGATGCTGAAGTTACAAAGATGGCTGATAAAATTAACAAAGATTATGCTGGTCAAGAGATCGTATTAATTTGTGTATTAAAAGGTTCTTTTATGTTTTTTGCTGACTTAACTAGGAAGCTAGATATAGATCTTAGAACTCATTTTATAACAGCTTCATCTTATGGTTCTGGTACTGTTAGTTCAGGGAAAGTTACTTCAACAATCAATTCTTTGAAAAAAGAGTATGTAGAAGGCAAAAATGTAATTATAGTTGAAGATATTGTCGATACTGGCCACACCTATCATAAGCTTATGGACGGTATAAACGATTTAGAACCAAAAAGCTTAAAATTTGCGACTTTACTCTTTAAGCCTGCAAGATTAGAAAGAGAAGTAAATCTGGACTATATGTGCTTCGAAATCGAAGATAAGTTCATAGTTGGTTATGGCTTAGACTATAACGATAGATATCGCCAATTACCGTATATTGGTATTATGAAATAAACACTCTCTTTAAAAAAATAGTTATATATTAAGATGGTGTGCTTTTAAATAAAGATCAAAAGTTTTTTCTGCGTAATACTTGTTTTATTTCTTGGTGGTTGTGTTGCCTATATTGAAGGTAAAGAGGATTATAGAGTTCAGATCCTTAGGGTTGAGTCAATTAATCTTGTATTTAGTTTTAAGGATATTACTCCATCGATAACTACAGCACCAGCTATTGCTACTCAGATTCCTATTACAATAACTCTAACTAATACAACTAGTATTTGTCAAAGTATTATTGTTGATAACACTGAAACTCCTATAGCAGGAAATGCAAATACATATGTTGAAAATAACGGAGCTATAGCATATGTACAATGTGGAGAGGCAGGTGAGAGTACAGATTATACAGTTGAGGCTATTTTGATGGAGTGACTTATAGATGTACTGGTACGTTTGAGGCAACATAAATGTTTCAAGCTTTATTAAAAGCTTCTAACAAAATTCTCTCTAAGAAAGTCTTCAGCTAATTTCCAAGCTCTTCTATTTGACGTCTTGTTAAAGACTGTACCAAATTCTGGATCATTAGCATTTGGGTTTGTGAAGGCATGATAGGTATTGCCAAAGCTATGCATTTGCCAATCTGCTTTGCGTTTATCCATTTCATGTTGGAATTTATAAACTTGTTCAGCAGGAACCATAGGATCATTATATCCATGTAAAACTAATATTTTTGTATCGATATTTTGTTCTTTGACAACATTTGACTCTAGTAAACCATGAAAGCTTATTGCAGCTTTTAAATCAAAGTTGGCTCTAGCCATATCAAGGACACATCTTCCTCCAAAACAAAAACCAATAGCAGCTATGTTTGTTTTATCCACACGAGTCATTTTTTTAACAAGGCTATATGCAGTTCTTAACCTAGTCATAAGAGCATATTCTGTATTTAGAAGCTCATTCATTAAAGAGGCATTTTCTTCTTTTGAAGATCCTACTTTTGCATCTCCATAAAGATCTATAGCAAAACCAAGATATCCTTTTTTTGCCATTGCTATTGCCTTTTCACAGGCAAAATTATCTCTACCTGCCCATGTAGGAGCTATTAATACAGCAGGTAAGTGAGATCCTCTGTCAGGATATGCGCAAAAACCTTTAAGTAGTATGCCATCACCACGATATTCGATGTCTTTTGTTACAATCATTTTTTCTAGAAATTATATTTAAGATTGGCACTATTATAAATGTAAAGCCTTGTTAGGTATAGTCTTTAAAGATAACAGTTTAAAAAAATTATATAAATTTATTCTTTGTGATACTTATTAAATATAAAGCACAAATAATTGTGGTGATAAAGAAGCTAATTGGCACATCTATATAATAAGCAGCAATGATTCCAGACCAGACTGTTAGCACTGAAATTAATGTGCTAAGAGCTATGGGTTTATAAAAACCATCTACCCATTGTGTTGCAATAGCTGCAGGCCCTATTAGTAGTGAAAATACTAATAATATCCCTACAACTTGGCATGCCATGGATACTGTAATAGCAATACACACAAAAAGCAGTATGGATATCAGTTTATTTGATACTTTTTTCGACTCAGCAAAAATTGGATCTATAGATGATATAAAGAGAGGTCTAGCTATTACTATTAGTAGAGTAATAGTAAATATAGCTAAGCCAAATAGAATATATATTTGTTCAATACTAACTGTAAGTATATCTCCAACTAAGATAGACATTACTGAGCCAGAGTAGCCACTTTGATATAGAAATAAAAAGTAAGTTCCTAGCCCAAGGAAGAAGGTAAGTACAATTCCAATTGCAATATCATTCTTTTTGATCTTATCACCAAAAGCACCCATTAAGATACCAGCAATTAAGTTTATAACTAGTTGTCCAGTCATGGCAGATAGATTCAATAAAACAGCTCCTGATGCTCCAGTGAGGCTTATGTGACCTAAAGCATGAGATGCAAATGATAATCTTCTGATAATTACAAAAAAGCTAATAATACCACAGATAATAGCTATGATTGTTCCAGCTATAAATGCGTATAGCATAAAAGTATAACTAAACACAAATGTCCTCCTGTAAACAAGGTAGCTCATCGCAGTAATGGCATTGACCATCTTTGAAATGGATAAATGCGTCTAACTGTGTGCTAATTTCTTTCATATCATGTGATATTATCAAAAGGGTGATATTCTCTTTTTTATGAATTTCCTTTAGGCATGCTATGAATTTTTGTTTTGCATCTGGATCTAGATCTGATAATGGCTCATCAAGAAGCAATACTTTAGGGTTATTGATAAGAGCTTGAATTAGATAGATACGTTTTTTTTGACCACCAGATAGGTTTTTAAAAGGCTTATGTATATAGTCATCAGTTTGAGTTAGCTTTATAAGATAATTCAGCTTCTTATCAAACTCTTGATTAAATAATGGTAGTCCCCATGATTTTGGCTTATAGCTATATTTAACTAAAGTATAACCAGAAGTTTTTTCTTCAAAGTTGATTTCTCTCTCTTGAGGGATATAGCTGATAGTATTGATATCTATCTTTTTGTTATTGATAGTTATTGAACCAGAGAAACTTGGTATCTTTCCTAAGAGAGTTTTAAAAAAAGTCGATTTTCCTATACCATTTTTACCAACTATACCAACCCATGCATTTGTTGGGATTTCTAAGTTTAATGGTGAGGTTATTGGCTTATTATATCCAATAACAAGGTTAGAGCATTTAATCATTTTAGTTTTGTGCTTTTTCTAGAGCTGATTGTGTTTCTTGTAATGAACTAAGCATCCATGTAATAGCATTACTATCTGTAGGCATAGTTTCAGTAATTCCAACTACAGGAATCTCATTTTCTTCTGCAAGTTTTAAAATGTTGTTTGTAACATTATCTGTTACTTGCTTATTATAGAATAAAACTTTAACTTCTTTATTCTTAAATAGCTTTTGATAATCAATCATCATTTTAGGGCTAGGCTCAGATTCGTTCATTATTACCCATTGGAATGCTAATCCTTTCATGTCTAAATCTAATGCATCTGCCATGTAGCCAAATAAAGGCTCTGTAGCAGTTACAGGGGTGTTAGCACTTGACTGCTTAATTTCTTTTATAAGTTTATATACTTTTTTATACTTATGATTAAAGTTTTCAAGATTCTTATCATATAAGCTAGAATCTGTAGGATCCTTTTCTGAGAAAACCTCATTTAACTTGTTAGCTAAAGCAGGAAATGTTTTTGGATTGAACCATAGGTGAGGGTTTGTTCCAAATTCTGGCGTTTCTGAGTAGTCAATAAGGTCTTGTACCTTAATGATTACAGCGTTCTTATTGCTTTTGATTATTGGTGTGATCCATGAATCATAATCAGCACCATTATAAATAATAACATCAGCTTCTGCTAAAAGTTTAGCATTCTTAACAGATGATATAAATGTATGTGGGTCACCATCAGCATTGTTGATTATATTGGTAACTTTTACATTATTACCACCTATTAATTCTGCAATGCTACCGTATTCATTTTCAGCGGCAACCACATGGATGTCATGACTTCCCTTAGTCGTTTGAGGTTTGTCATTGTTAGTAAGTAAATTTATTGAAAATAAGCCTATTACAATGACAGCTACAATAATAGCAATAATTATTTTTTTCATGATTTCTATACGATATTAAGATTTATTTATCTCAAATAATAGAGTAAAAAAAAGCTATAGTAAAGAAGTATACTTCTACTTACCGTGATCTTTAATGAATAGTGAAATTATAAAAGATAATATTTTTAAGATAGGTATGATTGCTAATGCAATTTGAAATGCAAATAGTTGAGAGTGATTTTGGCTTAAAAACTCGATGATTCCACCAGTTAAAGGTTGTAAGGTTCCCCCACTTAAGGGAAGAAATAAGTTTACCAAAGCTAGTGCTGTTGCAATGCGTGCAGGAGATACAGAACTTCTAAGAGCAGAATAGTTAAGTACATGAACAGCCTGACAAGCTCCAAATAAGAAGCATAGAATAAATGCGGCATATATATTTGTTGTAAGGTATAATAATGCGATTGTTACAACAAAGCCAATAATAGGAGCAACCATTAAGGGCTTATGTTCATTATTTAAAAGTGATGCTATAGCTCCCCATAATGGACTTGAGATAGCAACTCCTATAAAAATTAGAGAAGTACATGTGCCAGCAACATCAGCAGAAAAGCCTAATAGTTGAAGATATTTTATACCCCATAGATCAGCAAATAGTACAGTTGTTCCATAGATTGTGAAACAGTAAAAGCCATTTAACCAAATTTGCTTATTTTTTAGGACGCTGATAAGTATTAAAAAAGGGCTTACCTTTCTTTTTTTAGCTTCTTGTTTTTTACTAAAATCGGGATGTAACTTAATTACAAAAACGCTAATAAAAAATAAAGCTAATGAGACAATAAAAACACCACTCATTATGGCTGAGATACTGTAGTAATTATTGATAATAACAAGAGGTGCCGCAGACAGAGTAGCTCCAAGATATAAGAAAAACTGAGTCATGCCTGTGAAAAGAGGAAAAAATCTATCAGGAAGCCAAAGAGCAATACTTTTTATAGCGCATAAAAATGCAAAACCGCCACCTAAGCCAGCAAGAGCACGGTATATGATAATACCAACAGGACTAGTACTAACAGATGCGATATATATCGCGATAGAAAATATCAGTGTGCTAGCTATCATAATTCTCTTTACACCATATTTATCTACTAACATTCCTGCGGGTAGTTGAGAGGCTACGTAGCATAAATAGAAAGCTGAGCTTGATATAGATATTTGAGCTGCCGTCATATTATATGGTGGAAATGAGAAAGAGTCGTATAAAGCTCCACTTGATGATCTTATAAAATACTCTAATGCATAAAAGAATGCACAAGCAAACCAGATAAATATACTTAGGGTCTTAATCCTATGTTTATACATCCAAAACTTCCTTCAAAATTAAATATAGACAAAATATGAGTGAGATAAGAGTCACTTCAAAATAATAATGTAATATTAGACTATAAATAGAATGAAAGCAAATTTCAACTAGTTATTAGGGCTTTGTGCAGGAACGATTCTAGTATTATTTCCTGACATATAAATTGTGATTTTATCCCCAACTTTGATACCATTGTCATCTTGCTGAAGAACAGCTATTGTTTTACCATTATCAAGTTTAATTGCGAATTGATATGCCTTTGATGAAGTGACAGCTTTTTCTGTAGCACCTCCTGCAACTCCTCCAACTAATGCACCACTTATAGATCCGGCAATGCTAGTTACCATATTTCCACTACCAGCAAGAGCTCCGCCAAGACCACCAGCCAATCCTCCAACCCTTGCACCAATACTATCTGAACCTTTAATATTCACTTGTTGAATGTCGATAACTTTTCCTTGCTCAACTTGTGATACCTGGCCTATTGAGTTAGCTGAATAGCTCGGACCAGAGCTAGAGCAATTGGTTAGAAATAAAGCTAATAGTAGAATACTTGCTGAAATGGACAGTTTTTTCATTTTTACTCCTAGTTTGCTAACTTATTAGCAATCTCAGAAACTCTTTTTCCTAAGGTTTTACATATTTTAGTTTCGTCATCTGAAAGAGTTTTGTTTGGTGAAAAAGTATTTAAATGTGATGCACCATAAGGAGTTCCTCCAGTACGTGTATGTTCTAAAGCTTGTTCACTATATGGCACACCAACTATTAAACAGCCATGGTGTATAAATGGAATCATCATCGATAAAATAGTACTTTCATGTCCAGCATGCATACCTGATGCAGCTGTAAAGAAGCCAGCAGGTTTGCCAATTAAATTGCCTTTAAACCATGTATCACTATGTATTTCTAAGAAGTATTTAAGAGGTGATGCCATATTGCCAAAATAAGCTGGACTACCGACTATTAAACCATCACAGTTTGCAAGGTCTTCTTTTGTCGCATATAAGTCACCGTCCTCTGGAATTATCGGATCTACATGCTCTGTTTTTGCAGAAATATTTGGCACCGTACGAATTGTTGCAGTAGCTCCGGTAGCTTCAACTCCTAGTGCTATTGTATGCGCCATTTTCTTTGTACTTCCACTTTGGCTGTAGTATAGTATTAATATGTTTTTCATTAGTATTATTCTATGTTTGATATTAAGTTATATAAAAAATATTTATTGCTTATAAGAAATTACTGGATATGGGTCTTTAAAGAATATATTCGTAAAGACTGTCCAACAGTAGCAGCTGCTATAACTCTTACAAGCTTGTTTGCTATCGTACCAGCTTTCTTTATTATAATAAATATTTTGAATGCTTTTAATGCATTTAGTTCACTCTCTGCAAACCTTCAAGATTTTTTATTTGAAAATATGTTGCCAGCAACTGCTACAACAGTACAACAATATATTACGGGTATTTCAGCTAATATGACAACTTTACCAATAACTTCAGTGGTAGTGTTATTAGTTGTGATTTTTTTGATGATTAAAAGGTTGGAAATAACATTAAATAAGATCTTTTATGTCAATCGACCACGCCCATTGGTTCAAAGTTTACTCGTATATTGGGCATTGATGACAATGGGGCCTTTGTTAATGGGTTTTGTTTTTATATCAAGTACCTATGTGCTATCAATGACATGGTTCTTTAAAGATATCGGTATTGAACAGTATCTTTTAAATGGTCTATCATTGGTATTTTTAACGGGTGGTTTTTTTGTAGTATATAAGATACTTCCTAATACAAGAATTAATTCTAAGATTGCTTTAATTGCTGCATTTTTGGTTGCAATAGTATTTTCTGCAGCTAAAAAAATCTTTGCTATATATATGTTTTATGTACCAACCTATTCAGTGATTTATGGCTCGTTATCGTTGATTCCAATATTTATACTGTGGGTTTTTGTTACTTGGCAAATTACTCTTTTAGGTGCGGTTATGATCCGAGCAATGCAATATATGAAAGTCACTCTAGATTTCAAAAAAGAGGTTAAAAGAGATGATCTTAGTATCGGTGTTAATATGCTTAAAGAGCTATATTTGGCACAAAAAGAGCTAAAGAATGGGGTGACTATTAATAATCTTTATCAGAAGATGGCTGTAGCAGACTATGATAAAGTTAAAAGAATCCTATATGATTTCGAGGCAGCAAATATTATTAGGATAACAGCACAAGATATTTGTTATCTAAATTGTGATGTGTTTGATATTAATTTACATAATATCTATTTGGCGTTAAATCCTACAATTAATTTCAAAACAAGTTCAATCAGAAAACTTAATGCTATAAAATCTGACCTTTATGAAGATCTTAATATAAAATTACACGAGTGTTTTTAAATAAGGTTTGGTAATGTTTTTTGAGTTTCTAGATTTTACTGCATTAATCATAAATGTGTTATATACAATATATCTTGCAAGATTAAAAGTATGGTCATGGTCGTTAGGTATAGTTGGGGCTTTGTTACTGCTTGTATTATTTGCAATGAAGGGAACATACTCCCTAGTACTACTTCAAGCTGTATACGTTGTATTTTTTAGTTATGGGTGGCGTAAGTGGTACACTCAAGGTATTGATGGGGATCATAAGGTTGTTAGATGGATGAATCTTAATGATTATCTTCGTTATTTTGTGTATCTAGTTATTTTGTGTATCTTTTGTCTTTTCTTTAATTTCTTTACAGGTTCTGAAGATATTCTTTCTACAGGAATCTTAACAGGTATAACGTTTACCGCTATTATTATGACTATCGAGAAGTTCATGGAAAATTGGATAGTTTGGATAATCTCTGATTTGTATTTTGTAGTAGTTATGTATCAACAACATCTATATGGTCAGGTTATACAAAACTTTATTTTCTTTATTACTGCGGTTTATGGTTTTTATTTTTGGGATAAAAATGCAAAGGTAGTGGAAGCTTAAATGATCGTTAAAGTAGCCCTAGCAGTTCCACCTTTCTATATGCTTGATTATAAAGTTGAGAGTGAAACCGTAGAGTTATTTGATAGAGTCTTAGTATCTGTTGGTAAGCGTAAGCTAATTGGTTTTATTATTGCTAAAAATATAACTATTGATTATGACGTTAGCAAAGTAAAACCAATTCTTAAAATTCTCGATAAACCAGTTAGCCATGATGTTAAAAATTTAGTGTTATGGTTATCTAGTTACTATTGCTGTGATCTATACAGTGCAATTCATTTAGCACTTCCAAACGACTTCTTTAAAGAGGAAAACATTAAACCACAACAAGATGTCTTTGTATGTGTAAATAAAGAAATCCTTGCAAAAGCTAAGCTAACTGCAAAACAGCAAGCTTTAATTGATAATCTGGATTTAGAGGATGTAATCAAGCTAGAAGATTTAAAGCAGTTAGGTTCTCCTCATATTATTAATAAACTCTTTGAAAAAGAAATCTTTAAGAAAAGTTATGAGCTTAAACAAAATCAAATTACTTCTAATCCAGACACTCCAAAAAAATTAAATAGTGAGCAACAGCAAGCCCTAAGTACTATTTTTGCAAATAGGAATTTCAATGTATCGTTGTTGTATGGGGTTACAGGTAGTGGTAAGACAGAAGTTTATCTGCAAGCTATAAAAGAGTTTCTTGATGAATCAAAACAAATACTCGTTCTGGTGCCTGAAATCAATCTCACACCACAAACTATAAAGAGGTTTGAACGAAGGTTTATAGATAAGCAAATCGTGGCTCTTCATTCTAAATTAAGTGAGAAAGCAAGACTAACAAACTGGCTTAAAATTAAACAAGGTAAAGCTGATATTGTTATATCAACAAGGAGTGGGGTGCTTGCAGACTTTAAAAATCTGGGGATAATTATTGTTGATGAAGAGCATGATAGTTCTTTTAAACAACAAACTACCACAATTCGTTATAATGCGAGAGATGTAGCTATTTTTAGAGCAAGGCAATTAGGTATTCCAATAGTATTGGGTAGTGCAACACCGTCAATACAAAGTTACTATAATGCAACCATTGGTAAATATAAGCTTTTAAAATTATCTCAGCGAGCATTGAATACTCATGAAAATCAAATAGAGCTTTTAGATCTAAAAACAAGCATGGTTGATAATGGTATAAGCGATAAGCTCTTTCGTCTTTTAGAGCAAAATATTAATACTCATCAACAATCTTTGATTTTTATCAATAAACTTGGGTTTGCCAAAGCTCTAGTGTGCAATAGCTGTGGTGAGGTTGAGGAGTGTAAAAGATGTGATAAACCATATACATTACATACTCACCCATATCAATATTTAGAATGCCATTTCTGTGGTTCACGTAAACCTATTGTAACTGTTTGTAGTGGTTGTGGTGAGCAAGAGTTATTTGCTTATGGTACAGGTACCGAAAAAATACAGTCTCGTATTGAATCAAAGTTTCCGTATAACAAAATAATCCGCTTTGATCGGGCGAATATCAAAACCATGACAGACCTACATAGTGTTAATCAAATGATAAATGATGGGCAAGTAGATGTGGTTGTTGGTACACAGATGATTGCAAAAGGCCACCACTTTGAAAATCTTACATTAGCGGGTTTGATAAATATTGATGCAGGGTTATATAGTACAGATTTTCATGCTATAGAGAGAACTGCTCAGATGATTGTGCAAGTTTCTGGTAGAGCAGGACGAGCTGATAAGCCTGGTAAAATTGTACTACAGACTTATCAACCAGAAAATAAGCTTTTGCAAACTCTGATTTCTAAGGATTATTTAGAATTTCTTGACTATTTGTTAGAACAACGTAAGTATGCTAACTATTCGCCATATTCTTATCAAGCCCAAATTATTGCAGAATCAAAAAAAGAAGATGAGATTTTAAATTTATTAAATGAACTATATTCTAAGTTAAGTAGCTGTGAAAATATTCAAATATCAAAGCCTCTTCCAGCACTTCATCTTAAGAGAAATAATGTCTATCGTTATAGCCTTTTATTAACATCAAAAACTCGCAGAGAACTTAATTCAATAGTTAAGTGGGTTAGTAGTAATATATGCCAGGATTTACCAAATTCAATCAAGATGTATTTTGATATTGATCCTATTGAATTAGTGTAAGGTATGGGTATATCATGGAATTTGTTCCATATAAAACAAGCAGTTTTATAAATATATAGAAACTTCTAAACTTAAGGTGTTCATAATACTTCCATCATAAAATTTTTGGTAAGCCCATTCTGGTCCAAATATGACATCTTCATCAAAGAAAGCTCTTTGAGCCGAAAAAATAAGTTGTTTTTGAATACCATATTTAGATAACCCATCCTGAATCGGATTCCCAGCTATAAGCATAGGGATAGCAGATGCATTATATGTTTGTCCATAAGAGACTCCAAAGTTTGTGCTTTTTCCTCGAAGCATTAAGCTATAATTAGCAGTTGCATACCATGCTCCAGTGTACACGTCGCTTCCAGTAGCGTTAAAATCGAATGGTTTTGTTGATGTTGCCCAACCTGTATTGAATTGAAATATTCCTTCTCCTAAACTATAAGCAATTGTGCTATCAATATTATAAACACCAATCGTTTTTTCTGGAGCTATTAATGAGATATTTTCATTTTCAGCACCATTTAAGTCGTATACATATCCAGTATTAAAGCCAAGAGTTATATCCTTAGTCAGAGAGTCTGCATAGAATAATCCAGCAGAGAAATCTGCTTTTTTATCATCATTAGTAAAAGCTGCTAAACTTAAGTTTAAGGCTTGAGTCTTGTAGTTTAGAGATATATTTGTTGCTTTTCCAACTCTTAGATAATCAGCAATACTAGCTGTTGATGGGCCGCCTCCATTAAATGTTGATACGCTAAGTTGGCTACGTCCTACTGTAACAAAAAAAGGTGAGACTGTTGTATTACCAAAAATAACAAAGGCATTATTTAAAGAAAATTCTTCCTCTTCTCCTGAGCTAATATCATATGAAGCAGTAACATACTCCCCAATGTTTGCTAGAACATGAAGAGCTGCATCCATTAGATAGATATTTTCACCATTGGCAGAGAAGTTAGAGATATGTTCATTCTCAAAGTTTACTCTTTTAAGGTTATCTCCAAACCAAGTCTGAGCGTTTAGTGTTATGAGACCACCGAAAAATATTTCATAGTTATCAAATTTATTTCTTTGACCGAGAATTGTGCTTGCGAATAAGTTAGTCGGTATTTGTCCAATAGGGATGCTATTATTACCAGAATAAGAACCAATGAATGTTGCATGACCTTCACTTGTTATAACGGGTGCATCTTCAACATTTATTCCATTTTTTGTATTAAAAACACCTTCATACGGTTCTTCTAAATCTTTAATACTATAAGTTGTTGTATCTGTAGTAATACTATTTTTTGTTAAATAAGGGTTAAAAGTATTTTCCTTATTGTTAGATTTTGCTAACACTTTTGATGAGTATGTGGAAAAGGAGGAGTCTTTTTGTGGGTTGTCGTTGTTTTGGTTTTTTAAGCCATTAATTTCTGTTTGTAGATCTTTTATTTGTAGCTGTAACTGAGTTATAGAGTCACTCAGTGTGGTAGATGTTTTTTCTGTTGCATATAAATACTCAAAACTAGACGTTAGTAGAATATATGAAATTACTCCTTTGAAGATATTCCTCACATTATCTACCTTTTATATTATCTGGTAATTTCTTGAGATCAATTTGATATTCGTTATAGTCGAATAATATACAAGCTCGAAACACTTTCATTTTAAAAATCAAGGTTACCTTTAAAATTGTGTCCCTATTATGCTTTTAAAATTATCTAAATAAAAATCTATGATTTTGATAGTGCTTATTAGCATAGCTTATATAGAATTGACTAATTTATGCTACTTGATATTTAGGTGATCAATTATTTATTGGCATAGATTTTTTAGCTAATATCCAGAGTACAATAGCTAAAGTTCCAAGTAATATAAATATAAATGCTATCTGAATCATATTTGTAAGATGTATATATGAGAATGTTATTAACCCAACACCTGTGAAAAACATTTTGATAGAGCTTTGAACAGCACTTGCAATTCCCTTATCACTCTTGAAGCCTTGCATGCACATTGATAATGTTAATGGGGCTATTATCCCACATAAAAGGGCTGTGCCAGCTCCAAAGAAGATTATTGCTAAGGTGTTTTGATAAAAGTTAAATACTAGAATGAAAATAACAAAGTGAAGCAGGTAAAGTTTTAATATCAGGCTAAAAGATTTTTCAGACGAGTATTTATAGAATATGCGTTGGAGTGAAAAGGCACCAGTTGCTAAGCTTATCGCATATATACTATTAATGTATCCGTTTGTTATTACGGGCACTCCTTGGTTATGTAGCACAAATGGAAGCATATTATAAAAGCCTATTGAGTATGTGTAGAACAGGGCAGATAATAAGCTCATTATGAAAAAATACTTATCTTTGAAAAAGAAGATGTATTTTCTTAGAGTACTTTTATAATCTATTTTGTATTTTTGATTTCGAGATGTTTCTGGCATTGCAATAAAAATAAGTAAAAAAACTACAACATTTATTAACATCAAAGTGACTAAAGAGAATCTCCAAGAACTAACTGATTGTATAAATGCACCTAATACTGGAGCAATACATGGAGAGATTTGGCTAGCTAAAGCATATAGTGAGAATGATTTTTTTAATCTTTTAGGATTGTGTGAAATATCTGCTACTATTGATCTGCTTATCACAGGACAGCCAGCACTACCAATCGCAGTGATTATTCTTCCTACATAAAAAGATATGATTCCTTGTGCAAATGCTGAGATTAACACACCTAAGATAGTTATACTTAAAGATATTAGTATAAGCTTTTTACGACCATATCTATCGCTTAAAAAGCCATATGGTAACTGAAAGATGCCTAGTATAAGCATATAGATTAGAACGCTGTTTTTTAGTATTGCTTGAGATGTATCAAAATCATTTTTAATATATGGTAGAGAAGGGCTAATGAAGTCTATGGACATTAGTCCGGTTAGTACAATTAGTCCACTAAAGGCTAAAGATATTCTATAAGCTTTAAGCATACAATTCTGATACATATAAAAGGAATAGAGTTCAATTCTCTTACAAAAAGATTTAATTTTGAAGCTTTATTTATAAATTTGGAAGAATTGGTATTTAGAAAAATAAATAGAAAGATCAGAGGTTGAAGATTAATCTTCTTTTTTATCAATTTTACTAGCTACGAAACAAGCAACTGTAACTGCTAGACTTGCTGAAACAAACCATGCTAAATAATACATATAAAACTCCTTTTTAGTACATCTCTAATGAGTTAGCTTTAACTTCTGCAGCAGATGTTCTACGACCATTTGCCCACATTTTTTTATACACAAAGAATGTATAAGTAAATATGATTGGAAGAATGATAACTGCTGCACATAATATACCAATCAGTGAAGTTTGGCTACTGCTTGCGTTGAATACTGTCAAACTATACTGGAAATCACCAACATTAGACACCATGATGAATGGGAATAATGCAAAACCTACTGTTAAAACAGCACCTAATAAAGAAGCCATGCTAGCTAAGAACGCAGCACCATCTTTATCTTGGCTGTTAAACTTGATTACAAGTATTGCGCCAACTACGGCTAAGACTGGAGCAAACCACATCCAAATAGTTTGCACTTGTGTGAAGTTGTAGTACCAAGAGTAGTCAGATGTTACAGCACCTGCAGTAAATGCATGATGTAAAGCATCTGAGTTATGCGCTAGGCTAGCATCAACAGTATACTGGTAGCCTGGTATAAATGCTATCCAAATAGCAGCCACTACAAATAGTAGTATGTATATCATAGCTGTTACATTTGTAATTTTTCTAAATCTATCTCTTAAAACTCCTTCAGTTCTAAGCTTAGCATAAGCGGAACCGTGCATTAGAGACATGTTTAATGCAAAAATACCAAACAGTAATGCAAATGGAGTTAATAGGTGAATTAGAGTGATCCACATAGACTGATATTGTCCATTTGTCACAGTACCATAGATAAGTCTAGCTGTATCATCATAAGAGATAGGGAAGCCTAAGTATAGATTACCAACTGCAACCCCCATAACAACTATAGGAATAACACTACCTAATACAAGCATCCAATCCCAGAAGTTGCGCCATTTTTGATTATCAATTTTCTTTCTGTATTCAAAAGCAGGTGGTCTTAAGAAAAGTCCCCATAACACAACTAAAATCGCTATATACAAACCAGAGAAGCTAGTTGCATAAACCTGTGGCCAAATAGCAAAGATAGCACCACCGGCTGTGATGAACCAAACTTGAGAGCCATCCCATGTAGGACCTACAGTATTTATGATAGCTCTTTTTTCGTAGTCATCTTTACCAACAAACTTAGCAAGAATACCTACACCAAAGTCAAAACCAACAGTGGCAGCTACTAAAAATATTAGTACACCTACTACTAGCCAAGAGATAATTTGTAAAACATCTAATAACATTTATCTCTCCTTATTTATCTTTTTTATTTTGTTCAAAATGATATTTACCAGTACCTAATGAGCTAGGTCCAAGTCTTGCATATTTAAACATTAAGAACACCATCACAGCAAATAATGCAGCATCTATTAGGCAGAAGATAGCCATAGACGTACCAACATCAAAAGCAGTTAGAGCTGATGAACTAATATTTGTAGGAAGTTCATTGTAAACTGTCCAAGGTTGACGACCATGTTCAGTTACGTACCAACCAGCAAGACATGCAATATATGGTAAAGGTATTGTCCAAGTCATTACTCTTAGGATAAATCTACCAAATGCATTACTAGTAAGAGCATTTTTAGCTAGTAGGATTAATCCTACTACTATCAATGTAAACATAAAGAAGCCAATGAATACCATGATTCTGAAAGTCCAGAACACGCTTGGTACATCAGGAACCATGTTTGTAGCTACTGCTTTAACAAGTTCAGGGTCATTAGCTGCTTTAGTGATACTTGCAGAATCAGCGGAACCATATTTTTCTTGAGCCGCTAATACTAACATCTTACCGAAGCCCATGTATTTTTGATAAGCAGGGTTATTGTAGTTAGCATAACTGCTATCAGGAGTTTCGCCAGTGTTTCCAGCTTCTCTCCATTTTAGAAGATCAGCATAAGCAAGACCACCATCTTTGATCATAACTAGAGCAGAAGGCACTTTTTCATATACGTCTGGGTTAGCAGCAGCAATTTCTGGAGAAACATCGGCCGTCATACCTGTTTGAATATTTCTATAGTATGCGTAATTAGGGTCTCTAGTGCCGTTAGCATCTGCCTTACCATATAGGATTGCTTTAACCCCAGGTATCTCTGTATCAGTAGAGTGAGTAGCAATTAGACCAAGAACTGCGGGAACAGGAACATCAAAATTATTCTCTTGCTCTTCTTGGTTAGGGAATGCTATTGCATTAAATGCAGCAGGTGCTTCTGAGGTATCCCACTCTGCTTCGATTGCAGCCATTTTTAAAGGTTGTACTTTAAATACGTCTACACCGTTAGCATCACCGAAGATAATTGCAACTAAACAAGTTACTAATCCAAAACCTAGGCCGATACCTATAGATCTTTTAGCAAAAGCAGTATCACGGCCTTTAATTAAATAGAAGGCACTGATACCAACTACAAACATTGCTGCTGTAGTATATCCTGCAGTCATCACGTGACCAAAGTTTGTTTGAGCTGTATGGTTTAAGAATACATCTAATAAACTAACTGTTTCCATTCTCATAGTGGAAGCCACAAACTCAGAACCTACTGGGTGTTGCATGTATCCATTTGCAACAAGGATAAGTAGAGCTGAAAAGCTTGATCCTATAGCCATACAGAATGAAGAAAGTAAATGTTGTTTCTTAGATAATTTATCCCAACCAAAGAAAAATAAACCAGCAAAAGTAGATTCAAGCATAAATGCTGCTAAACCTTCAATAGCTAGAGGTGTACCAAAGATATCACCTACTGATTGAGAGTAGTATGACCAGTTAGTACCAAATTCAAACTCCATGGTTAAACCAGTGATAATTCCTAGAGCGAAGTTTATTCCAAGTAACTTACCCCAAAATTTCACCATATCTTTATATACTTGTTTACCTGTTCTTACATACATTAGCTCCATTGTGAAAACAATCCACGTTAGACCTAAAGTTAGCGGAACAAATAAAAAGTGAAATAATGCTGTTAGACCAAACTGCCATCTTGCTAAGTCAACAGACAAAAGCGTTGGTAACATATTGCTTCTCCTTATTATATTATCGAGTAACTAAACGTTGTTGATTTTTTAAAAAAGTTAAGGAAGAAAAAAGCAGGCTAATTTCAGGCACGATTACTTTCGTCTAACCTTATCATTACACAACTCAAATTGTAGCACAATAAATCATAAAAACAAAAAAATAAATTTTGCTGAAAGCCTTTGTTTATAAGGTTTTCAGTATACTGAAATGGTATAGTATCTTTATACCGAACTAGTATAGATTTTGTCTATCCTAGGCGGTCAAAGGGCGGGCGAGTTTTGTGAAAGAGAAAAGGTTGGTAGTGTGATATTATGATTGGATAAGATCTATTTTTTTAAGTAAACTTTCTTCATCAAATTCTTTTCTATCAATCTTTATATATATTGCTTTTTCTTCTAAGCAAATGGTAAATTCGTATACCCCATCTTCAGCATGTAATATATTTTTTAGCTTTTCTTCAAAAGTGTAGTCAAGAGTGTCAATTTTACATACTTTTGAGTTTAAATAAGTTGGTTCAGCCATCATGATGGTAACTATTAGCCATGAAACTGCTAGTATTGTGCAGAATATTAAAACTCCGGCAATTCCAAAATGATGGTAAGTGATACCTCCTACCATGCCACCAATAAATATACCAAAAAATTGGCAGCTTGAGAAAACGCCCATAGCAGTTCCTTTACTACCTATAGGGGCTATTTTCGATACCCATGATGGTAGGCATGACTCTAGAAATGTAAAGGCAGCAAAAAACAGGGTAAGTATTACGCATAAGATTAGTGTGTGAGTATAGCTTATTACTAATAATGCAAGGCAAGCTCCTAGTAGGGCAACAGCAACTGTAAAAAACTTTTTCATCTTGCGTTGGACTTCGGCGATCATTACGAATGGGAACATCATTGCAAAAGAAATAATTAATACAGGAAGGTATATTAACCATTGATAGTCTGCGGGAATGTCTAAGATGTTTGTAAGGATTGGTGGTATAACTATGAATAGGGCTGTTAAAGAAGCATGTAAACAAAAAATTCCGTAGTTAAGCTTAAGAAGTTCTTTGTGAGTTATTACATTCTTAATTAATGTAAATACTGGTTTTGCTTCATGGTGGAAGCTCGGTGTTTTTGGTGTTGGGACTTTTGATAATATAAAGATACTTATACAACCAAAAGCAGCTGTAATCCAAAATATTCCTGATAGTCCAACAATGCTATTTAATATTGAGCTAATCATCATTGCTACTAAAAATGAGAAGCCAATAGACATGCCGATTAGAGACATCGCTTTGAGACGGTTCTCCTCTTTTGTTGAGTCAGCTACTAGTGCTGTTAGGGTGCTTCCAACAGCTCCGGAACCCTGGATAGCTCTTCCTATAATTATTCCATAGATTGTTGTTGAGCATGCTGCAATTATGCTACCAATTATAAAAAATATTAATCCTATTAAGATTATAGGTTTGCGTCCAAACTTATCAGAAAGTATGCTAAGGACTATCTGTAGCATTGCTTGACTTAAGCCATAGACTCCTAAAGCTAAGCCTATTAGGAAAGGTGTGGCATATTGTAGGTGATTTATATATAAGCTAAATATTGGAAATATTATAAATAACCCAATCATTCTAAAGCTATATATTAGTGATATATTAACAGTGGTTTTAAATTCTTTATTGTACATTGTTTGATTAATCTTAATAAAGTAAGCAAGAGTATAACGAATGTACTTGCGTAATTAAATATCATATATTCTCTCACCGCGGTTTTTTTTTTTTGAGTTGTACTATATAATGTACTAGTTTGGTGAAGTATACGCTTGAAAAAGCGCTGTATTTTAATTTAAATTAAGGGAATGTATTCACAATGAACTGGAAAAAATACTTACTAATATTATCTAGTATTATCGGGTTACTATCTTTATCAGGTTGTAAAGGTGGTGTTTGGAATCCGATGGGAGTTATTACAGCACAAGAAAAGCACTTGTTGATATTTGCAACAGTGCTTATGCTTTTTGTTGTTATCCCAGTTATAATCTTGACTTTGTTGTTTGCTTGGAAGTATCGCGATGGTGCGGATTCTGAGTATCGTCCAACTTGGAGTCATAGTAACAAGCTAGAGATAATCTGTTGGGGTGTTCCATTTGTAATAATTCTAGTTTTAGCAATTGTTACTTGGAAGACTACTCACTCATTAAGCCCATATAAAGCTTTAGAATCTGATAAGAAGCCTCTTGAGATAGATGTGGTTGCGTTAAATTGGAAGTGGATGTTTATCTACCCAGAGCAAGACATTGCTACAGTTAACTATATTGAGATTCCAAAAGATCGTCCTGTTAACTTTAAGATCACTTCAGCAGCGCCTATGAACTCGTTCTTTATTCCTGAGTTGGCGGGTCAGATTTATGCAATGACTGGTATGACTACACAACTTCATTTGATTGCTACAAATGAAGGTAAGTATCGCGGTTTCTCTGCTAACTATACTGGTGAAGGTTTTGCTGGAATGCAATTCTATACAAAAGTAACTAGTCAAAATGATTTTGATAATTGGGTTAAAGAAGTTAAAGATGGTAAACATCAAGACTTAACATGGGATTACTTCTGGAGCGATCTTGTAAAAGATTCTGAAAACAATCCAGTAGCATACTATTCTCATGTGGATAAGAACTTATTTGGTGATATCGTGATGTCATATATGATGCCAAACTATAAGCCAGGCGATATGGCTGAAGGTATGTCTGGCATGCATATGCATCATTAGTAATAAGTAGTAGTTGTATAAATAGGAGACAAATATGCTAGAAGCATTGATTGGAAAACTAAGTAATCCACATTTGGTGTTTCCATACCTATATGAACCAGTAAGCCAACAGTTAATTATTCTGGGCATGTTTATTGGTATTGTAGTTGCAGGTGTGGCACTAGTTGGTGGTATTACATACTTTAAAAAATGGGGATACTTATGGAGTGAGTGGTTTACTACTATCGACCATAAGAAAATAGGAACAATGTATACTATCGTTGCGTTAGTTATGATGTTCCGTGGGTTTGTTGATGCTGCAATGATGAGAACTCAGCAAGCATTAGCATCTGGTAGTAGCACAGGTTATCTAATTCCTGAGCATTTTGACCAGATCTTTACAGCTCATGGTGTGATCATGATTTTCTTCGTTGCGATGCCATTGATCTTTGCCCTAATGAACTGGGTAATTCCTCTACAAATTGGTGCGCGTGATGTTGCATTCCCATACATGAACTCGTTGAGTTTTTGGTTGTTTGTAGTTGGTGCTATGCTTATAAATATTTCACTATTAGTTGGTGATTTTGCTCACGCTGGTTGGTTGGCTTATCCGCCATTCTCTGAGACGGCATATAGCCCAACTGTAGGGACAGACTATTATATATGGGGTCTACAAATATCAGGTATTGGTTCACTAATGACTGGTATTAACTTCTTCGTAACTATTATTAAGATGCGTTGTAAGGGTATGACTCTAATGAAGATGCCTATCTTTACTTGGGCTTCTTTATGTTCTGTTGTTCTTGTGATCGCAGCGTTCCCTGTATTGACAGTAACTTTAGCATTATTAACTTTAGATAGATATTTCGGTACTCATTTCTTCACTGTCTCTGGTGGTGGTGATCAAATGATGTATGTGAACCTTATTTGGATATGGGGACACCCAGAGGTATATATTCTTGTATTACCTATGTTTGGTGTGTATTCTGAAGTTGCTGCAACATTCTCGAAAAAGCCATTATTTGGTTACGCGACTATGGTTTGGGCAAGTGTAGCGATTACTGTATTATCTTTTGCAGTATGGCTACATCACTTCTTCACAATGGGAGCAAGTGCAAATGTGAATGCTTTCTTTGGAATTATGACGATGATTATCGCGATTCCAACAGGTGTTAAGATCTTTAACTGGTTATTTACTATGTACAAGGGTCGTATCACATTCTCAACTCCTATGATGTGGTTAGTTGGCTTTATGATAGTTTTCTCTGTCGGTGGTATGACAGGTGTATTATTATCTGTTCCAGGTGTTGACTTCCAGATGCATAACAGTGTATTCCTAATTGCTCACTTCCATAATGTAATTATTGGTGGTGTTGTGTTCGGTGCGTTTGCTGGTCTTACTTTTTGGTTCCCGAAAATATTTGGATTTAAACTAAATGAGCGTTTAGGTAAATATTCATTCTGGTGTTGGTTTATAGGTTTCTTTGTAGCATTTATGCCTTTATATATTTTAGGTATGATGGGTATGACAAGAAGACTATATCACTATGATGCATCTACAGGTTACCAATCGCTACTAGTTTTAGCTTGGGTTGGTGCGTTAATTATTGGTTTAGGTATCTTCTTTCAAGTATTACAAATTATTGTAAGTATTAAACAAAGAGATCAAAACCGTGTTGGTGCTGATGCTTGGGGATATGGACGTACTCTAGAGTGGGGCATACCATCTCCAGTTCCTTTCTATAACTTCTCTCACGATCCTGTTGTTGAAGAACGTGATGGATATTGGGATCATAAGCAAAAAGGTCTAGATGTTGATAATACTCCTATAGATGCACCTAAGAAATATGAAGATATTCATATGCCAAGAAATACTGCTGTTGGTGTCGTAATCGGTGCATTCAGCTTTGTATTTGGTTTTGCTGCTGTATGGCATATATGGTGGTTAGCTATCGTAGGCGTTGTGGGTATAATTGGTACAGTTCTATATAGATCATTTGACTATGATATTGACTACTATGTCAAAGCTGATGAAGTTAAAGAAGTTGATAGTAAATATAATGAGAAAGGGGAGTTACACGCATGAGTACAGTAACTGCAGATAATCATCATCACGAACATCACTTTGATGGTTCTAAAAACGTATTTGGTTTTTGGATATACATCATGAGTGACTGTGTGCTTTTTGCAACACTATTTGCAGTGTTTGCAGTATTTCATAAGCACACTTTTGGTGGTCCAGGAGCTCAAGAGCTTTTTAGCCTGCCATACGTATTTGTTGAAACTATGCTTCTTTTAGTAAGTAGTTTCACGTTTGGTTTAGCTATGCTTAACCGTAATTCTGACAATATAAACCATGTAATCAAATTTTTATGGGTCACTTTCTTCTTGGGATTAGGATTCATAATCATGGAAGTGCATGAATTTTATGAGTTAGCGATGGAAGGCCATACTTGGGCTTCAAGTGCATTTTTGTCATCATTCTTTACACTTGTAGGAACTCATGGTTTACACGTATCTATGGGTCTTATCTGGATTGTGAGTATGATATTACAGCTTAAGAAGCATGGTATGACTCCGATGGCTAAAACAAAGCTTACTTATCTAGGCTTGTTCTGGCATTTCTTAGATATCGTATGGATATTTGTATTCTCAATAGTTTACTTATTAGGAGCGGTATAATATGGCTGGTTTATATGATAAAGATACAGGTGCTGCATACGGTACTCATAAAAGCTATATCCAAGGTTTCGTTTTATCAGTAGTTATTACTACTATAGCGTTTATATTGGTTGGATTTAAATTATTATCTCCAGTTGCTTTATGTGTAACAGTAGCAGTATTAGCAATAGTACAACTTTTTGTACAGTTAATTTATTTCTTACATTTGAGTACAGATTCAGAGGCACGTTGGAACTTAATAAGTGCAGTATTTGCTATTATTGTAGTTTTGATTGTGGTTGCTGGTACTATATGGATCATGTTTGATCTATATACAATGATGATGTAATTCTTTTAATATTTTTCTTATTATGTCTTTTAAAAAATATCTTCAACTGGCTAAGCCAGGAATTATTTTTGGTAATCTAATTACTCTTACAGGCGGCTTTTTATTGGCTACTCATCGAGAGATAGGGTTTGAGTATTTACCTTTATTTTTTTATGTAATGCTTGGTGTTGCATTGATGATTGCATCTGGGTGTGTATTTAATAATATCTATGATAAAGATATTGATAGCAAAATGGCACGTACCCAGAAACGTCCTTTAGTCACAGGAGATATCTCTGTAATACAGGCAACTATTTATGGCTCAGTATTGTTGATACTTAGCTGCGCTGTTTTGTATTATCTTGTTAATCTTTTGACCTTATGGATTATTATAATTGGCTTTATTGTATATGTGGGTATTTATACAGTATCAAAACGCATTACAATCCATGCTACAGTGTTGGGTGGTATCTCAGGGGCTATCCCTCCAGTAGCTGGGTATACAGCAGTTGTTAATCATCTGGATTATAATGCTCTTGGATTATTTCTAATTTTGTTCTTTTGGCAGATACCTCATTCATTTGCTATAGCTATGTTATATATGGATGACTATAAGAAAGTTAAGCTTCCTATGTTGCCTTTAGTAAAAGGTGTAGCATATACAAAGAAAATAATGCTCGTATATTTAGTTTTATTTGTAATATCTTGTGCTTTACCAACAATGTTAGGTACAGCCGATTTGATATCATTTGTTATATGTATGTTAATAGCGATTTTTTGGCTATATAAGTCTGCTAGGTCATACGTGCAAGATGAAGATAGAGTCTATGCAAAAACAGTATTTAAATTTTCAATTATTGTAATCACAGTTATTTGCCTAACTATTGGATAATACCAATCCTAATACAAGCTCATACTTTCTCACTTTGTGTTTCATGCCTATTTTAACCCTTTAATATTTGCCAATAGCTATTGCTATTACCTGTATATTAAAAACTTAAATTAGACATAAATTCTTTTGTGATAATTGTATTAACTTATATTGGAATTGGTATAAACTCTATAGATCTATGTTTAAGCTTTTTGCTAAAGCTTTGAGTTTTTTCATTGTCTCAGGTAAATGCCTTACAGCAGCCCATTGTTTAGCTAGCTGACGACCTTCTACCGCTGGATATCCCATATGGCTCTCTCCAGCTGGAATATCGTGCATGACTCCTGCTTTACCACCAACACGAGCTCCACTACCTATATTAACATGGTCTTTCACTCCAGCATTACCAGCAATAATTACACCATCACCAATATTTACAGAGCCACTG
This sequence comes from Candidatus Francisella endociliophora, assembly GCF_000764555.1. Classification (NCBI taxonomy): domain Bacteria; kingdom Pseudomonadati; phylum Pseudomonadota; class Gammaproteobacteria; order Thiotrichales; family Francisellaceae; genus Francisella; species Candidatus Francisella endociliophora. The sequence goes on from NZ_CP009574.1 coordinate 1,475,446, forward strand.
ATACCAGCTTGACCACATATCATACAACCTTTACCAATAATGACATTATGTCCAATCTGGACTAAATTATCTATCTTGGTATAGTCGCCAATAATTGTTGAACCATATTTAGCGTTATCGATACAAGTGTTTGAGCCAATATCAACAAAGCTACCTATTACAACATTGCCAATATGGGGAATTCTTACGATACTTTTACCATCTTCTGATGGTCTGTAGCCAAAGCCGTCTGTTCCAATCGAACAATTTGAATATAGTCTACAGAAATGTCCTATTACGGTTCTGTCTCTAATAGTAACACTTGGCCATATGATGCAATTAGTACCGATAGTTGTATCATTATAAATACAGACATTAGCATATATAATTGTGTTATCGCCAATTTCAACATTTTTACCAATATAGGCTCCAGGACCAATAGAGACATTTTTACCTATTTTTGCAGTCGGATCTATCACAGCTTTTTCGTGAATACCATTTTGCTCTGGATAAGGTATTGCAAACATTTCTAATACTTTTGCCATTGCCAGGTCAGCATTTTCAACTACGATTATCGGTTTATTATTTATTTGAGCTACTTCTTCGCTAATTTTTTTACTAACTATTGCAGCACAAGCTTTTGAATCTTTCCAGAATCTAATGTGTTCTGCTTTGTCTATTAAAGTTAGGTCATTTTCTTTAGCGAATTCTGCGTAGTTTAGCCCAGTAACTGTGATTTCTTCATTTAATTTATTGATTGTTTTTGCTTGAATCTTTTCAGATATTTCTTTAAGTGTGTATTTCAAGTATTCCCCCTAGGGATTTGGGTTATAAATTTATCATATATAGATTATTTTAACAGGTTAGTTGCTATTTAGATACTTAAAGAGGTTTCTAGTCACCAACACCAAAATCGGTATTATCTACTAGTATTTCAAATTGAAGATTATCGAAAAGATCTTTGTACTCTTTTAGAAACCATTTTTTTAAGTTTTCATCTGCTTTAATTGATGTGGAGTTATTTACATATAAGTTTAAGGTTGTATGATTGAAATATTTTTTAGCTATTTCAATATCGTTTTTGATAATCTCTTTTGTTTGTCCCTGCACCCCAATTAATAGACATACTGAATCAAAAAGTTGAGACAGCTGATCCGGTGAATCATGATAGAAGCCTTTGTTAAGAACTTTTTCTCTAAAATTCGTATCAAAACTCTCTAATCCTGTTTTGATGAATATTTCTGTCTCAAAAAGATCTTTGATTTTATGCAAATGATCTTTGTACATCCAGTGTGCTTCAACAAAGAGCAATTGGATGTTTTTTTCTTTAACTACTTCTTTGATACGGTTTTTGGTTGCTTGTGGAAGTTCGAATATATTCCCCGAATTAATGATCTCTAATATACCGAACTCACCAGTAATTTTTTTTAGAACTTCAAAATTTATAGCGTTTATTTCGTCAATGTCTTTTGAGTTATCTAATATGTAGTCACAGAATGTACATTTGCCATAGGCACATGGACGGCTTTTTAGTAACACAATCTCTCTTTTATACTTATGAACATCTGTGATTTTGCTATAGCGATCCATTATATTATGTATTCCTGTGCTTGGATAAGTGCTAGCTCATCTGTATTTAACTCATGAGTTGTTTTAAAAATGCCATCTAAACAGATAGTAACTGCCTTTAAAGTATCATCTAGGCTTTTACCTTTAAGTATATAGCTTAAAAACATTGCTGCGGTAATATCACCAGAACCACTAACTTTAGGTTGTACTTTATATTTTTGTGATTCTATATGAGAAAAGTTTCCTCTGCGATATATGGCGATACCAGTTTTATTTTTTTCAAAAGATACACTGGTAACGATTATTATTTGATCTTTGTTACCGGTTTTCTCAATAAGCTTGTAACAGGCTTTGGCTATATCATTATAACTATTAATTTTTGTATCACTTAAAATACTAAGTTCAAATAAATTAGGTGTAATAATATCAGCTAGAGGTAAAAGATGTTTAAGAAATATATTTGGATGGTCTTTAGATGCGAATATGTGTCCAAGATCGTCATCATCATATTTATCGCCAAAAACTGGATCACAGCAGTAGATACTGCGATGATTGCTTTTTTTTAACTCTTTTACTGTGTTTGCAATTACTTTAGCTATTTCTAGATTACCAATATATCCTGATAAAATTGCATTGTGCTTTGCTAGAAAACCATTAGTAATCAAGCCATCAATGACATTTTGTATATCCTGAGAGTTAAAAAAAGAACCATTAAAATAATCATACTGAGTATGATTTGACAATTGTACTGTATATATGGGAGAAACTTCAATGCCAAGTTTTTGCATGGGAAATACGGCAGCTTTATTACCGGCATATCCATAAGCAACGTGAGACTGTATTGATAATACTCTAGGAATTTGTTTTAACATTGTTAATAATTTACATACCTAAGTTGCTTCTGATTGTTGCAAGTAAGTCAACAGAAGCTTGTTTATCGCCTAGTTTACCTAGTTTGATAAATATACCTACGGTACCTTCTTGTTTGTTTATTATTTGGATATTGAATTTTTCTTTACCAGAATCATTAAAGAAGTTCTTATCAACAGTATATGTACCATTTATTTCAGCAGATTTATCATTCTCTGTATTGTTGCTTATCGTATAGATACCATTGTTGTTAAGTGTAAGTAGTGTGGCATTGTAAACGCTTTGTACACTTGTGTTGTATATTTCAGCCGAGAATGTACCATTTACAAATCTAACTATTGAATCTCCAGTATTATTTAAATCATTAGATAGACTGGCATTGTTTGAACAACTAGTTAAAGCTGAGATAGCAATAATGCTTGTTGAAATAAGTTTTAACTTTTTCATTTTAGGTTTACTCCTATAAATTAAGTAACGCATAAATTCTATAATAGTCTTTAGCGTTTGTAAATTGAGTATATAAGAGTTAATTTCTTGAAAAAATGACATTTGCCCCTATACTCTAACAAGATAACTTGAGATTTTGGAGGAAGTCTGTGTCTGTATATAATCAATTTGAAGAATTATTAGAGTTTTTAAATAACCGAGTTGTTGGTCAAGAAAATCTAAATAAACGCTTGTTGATAGCTTTGTTAGCTGGAGGACATTTACTAGTTGAAGGTGCTCCAGGTTTAGCAAAAACTACAGCTATTAAAACACTATCTGAAAGTATAGATTGCTCATATCATAGAGTGCAATTTACCCCAGATCTTTTGCCAGCAGATTTGACAGGTACAGAGATATACGTACCACAACAACAGTCTTTTGAGTTTCAGTCAGGACCATTGTTTCATAACTTATTGTTGGCTGATGAGATAAACAGAGCTCCGGCTAAAGTACAATCTGCTTTGCTTGAGGCAATGGGAGAGAAGCAGATTACAGTTGGTAAGAAGACATATCCGTTATCTGACTTATTTATGGTAATGGCAACTCAAAACCCAATTGAGCAAGAGGGAACATACCCGCTTCCAGAGGCTCAGCTAGATAGGTTTATGATGTTTGTTAAAATTGAATATCCAGATCCAAAGACAGAGGCTAAAATTTTGGCAATAAGTCGTGGAGAAGCTCTTGGGCATAAAATACAACATCCAAATATTCATCAAGATACTATTTTTAGAGCGCAACAAGAGGTTTTGAATGTACAAGTTTCTGAAGTTATAGAACAGTATATAATTGAGCTAATTTTAGCTACAAGGGATCCATCTAAATATAATCAAAATATCAAAAAATGGATCTCCTTTGGCTCAAGTCCAAGGGGGACAATTGCTCTAGATAGAGCAGCAAGGTCACACGCTTGGTTAAGTGGTCATGATTATGTTTCACCTAGTGATATTCATGCTGTGATATATGAAGTTCTGCGTCATAGAATCCTACTGACATTTGAAGCTGAAGTTGATGGTGTAACAACTGATGATGTGATTACAGAGCTTCTCAAGGTTGTGCCGATACCATAGGGGTAAGCTGAAATGAAAAGCTATAAAGGTATAAGGCCCGAAATACAAGAGCTTTTAGAGTATCGTTATAAGGCAAAAGCGCTTAAACTATTTGCTAACCAACGCGTCAATACGACTAATGCCGGGAATAATATTTCCAAAGCAAAAGGTCGTGGTATGGATTTTAACGAGGTTAGACATTATCAGGCTGGTGATGATATTCGCTTAATGCATTGGGCTTTGACAGCGCGACTTGGTAAACCATATACAAAAGTCTATCATGAAGAAAGAGAGCGAAACTTGTACTTTGTGATAGATCAAAATAGTACTATGAACTTTGGTACAAGAGAATGTTTCAAAAGTGTCAAAGCTGCAAATATTTTAGCGTTAATTGGTTTTGGGGCATTAGAAGCTCATGATAAAGTTGGTGGAGTTATCTTTGATGATAGTGGTTATAACTTTTATCCAGCTAAGCAAGATAAAACCTCGCTAGTTAAAATGTTTAACTTTGTCTCAAATGATGAAAAAGAGTATCAGCTGTCTTCTGAAAAAAAGTTAGCAGAAGCTTTGAAATTTCTTTATGCAAAAATTCGTAGTAATAGTGTAATTGTCGTAGTTAGTGATTTTAGTAGTTTTGATGAGCAAGCTAAACAGTATCTGAAGCTTTTAAGCGGTAAAAATGCTGTGATTAATATCTTTAACTATGATCCTATAGAAAAAGAGCTTCCAGCTTTGGATACTTACTATTTTAGTGATGGCAAAAATAAACTAGCTCTCGATGCTGCAAGTAAAGAGCAAAGTACGATCTATAAAAATTTGTATGAAGATAGGTATGCAACTATCAAAGAGTTTTCACGCAAAAACAAAACTGGTTTTATAGAAGTCGCGACAAATGATGATCTAGTTAAAGCAATAAATTATGGGATAGCTAGTTATGCAAACTAATAATAATCTTTTAGATCAATTAAAGGATATTTATTTGCCTGAAAGGGTTTCTCAATGGTGGCCTTTGGCTTATGGCTGGTGGATAGTTTTAGCAATTATAATTTTAGCTATACTTGTGTTTTTGGTGCTTTTGCATTTTAGAAAAAAGAAAAAACAATATATTGATTCAATAGTTAATGATCTTAGAAGTGAAGTTGACAATACATATCAGCAAAAGCCCAAAGAGGTTTTGCAACAGATTTCTGTTTATTTAAAAAGAGTTGCTATGCAGAAGTTTCCTAATGAAAATGTCAAAACCCTGCATGGAGAGGCGTGGTTAGAATTTTTGGATTCAAAATTAAAGCAACCAAATTTTGTAAATACAAAGGCAAATATGCTTGGCAATAGCTACAAGCCTGTTGAGTTATCTAAGCAAGAGTTAGATGAGATTATGAGCGTTGCTGAAAAGTGGTTAAGGAGAATGCTATGATAAATATAGAGTATCCTTGGTTTTTTGCTTTAATAATTTTACCAGTATTAGCATATTGGATACTACCGAGAGCGAAAGAAGATAAACAACTTGCTTTAAAAACACCATTTTTTGATCAGTTAGAGTCACAGATTGGAGGTTCGCGAGAGCATAATTTTAAAAGAGCGAATTATTTTAAATATTTGCTAAGTGCTATATGGGTGCTTTTAATAATCTCAGGCTCTGGTATCCAGTGGTTAGGTAAGCCAGTAAGCCTACCACAAAGTGGTCGTGATCTAATGATGGCGATAGATTTATCAGGAAGTATGGCTATTGAGGATATGAAAAAACCTGATGGTAAAATGGAATCAAGATTTGATTTAGTTATGCGTGTGGCAAATGAGTTTTTGGATACACGAAAGGGTGATAGAGTAGGTTTGATTTTATTCGGTACAAGGGCTTATTTACAAACACCTTTGACTTTTGATATTCCAACTGTGAAGAAAATGCTTGATGACTCTAGTATTGCTCTACCAGGCCCACAAACTGCTATAGGCGATGCTATTGGGCTTGCTGTTAAAAAACTCAAAGATTATCCAGGTGATTCTAAAGCTCTTGTGCTACTTACCGATGGCGAGAATAATTCTGGTGCATTACAGCCAATGCAAGCAGCTGAAATTGCTAAGCAGAATGGTATTAAAATATACACTATTGGCCTTGGTGGTGGGCAAATGGTTATTAAAACTACTTTTGGTCAAAGATTAGTAAATACTTCTGAAGATCTTGATACTACAGTATTAGAGAAAATTGCAAAAATGACTGGTGGTAAATATTTTAGAGCACAGAATAGTGGTGATTTACAAAATGTTTATAACGCAATTGATAAGCTAGAGCCGGTTGAGTCTGATAAAACTGTAGTTAGACCTATTACATATTTGTACCCATGGACTTTAGGAGCTGCATTATTTCTAAGTTTTATAATTGCTGCAATATGGTTAAAGCGTAGGAGGGGGTACTAATGAATTCGCTAATGGAGTTTCATTTTCTAAGACCATGGTGGCTTTTAGCTTTGATACCTATAGTGATTTTTGTGTTGTTGTTGTTTAGACATTCGTCAAAATCAAACAGCTGGACAAAGTATTGTGATAACCACTTGCTTGAGCATATATTAGTAGGTCAGGAAACAAAAGCTAAAAAATCCTTGATACCTGTAGTGTTTTTAGTGCTCTGGGGATTGTCTGTATTTGCATTGGCTGGGCCGACTTGGTCACATAAAGATATACCAGTTTATCAAAAAAACACTTCAAGAGTGATAGCTCTAGATGTGTCACAATCTATGGATACAGCTGATATTTTACCAACTAGATTAAAGCGTGCGAAATATAAGATATTTGATATTTTAAAACGTATTGAAGAAGGTCAGGTTGGTATGGTTGTGTTTTCAAGTGAGCCTTTTGTGGTGTCTCCTTTGACTTCAGATGCTAATACTGTTGCAAATTTAGTATCTGTGATTAGCTCTAATATTGTGCCAGTTCAAGGACATAATATTTTCAAGGCAATCAAAAAATCAGCAGAGCTGCTTGAGCAGTCAGGTTCACAGAAAGGACAAATAATATTAGTTACAGATTCGACACCATCTGAACAAGCTATACAAGAAGCGAAAAAAATCGCTGGCGAAGGGATAGATCTAGATGTTTATGCAATTGGAACACCGAGAGGTGGCATTGCTAAGGATCAAAAAGGTAATTATCTAAAAGATGAAAATGGCAATATCCAATATTTTGGAGTTGATTTAGCTAAGCTTAAACAGCTAGCAAAAGCTGGAGGTGGTGATTTAGTGAGCTTAACTTCAAATAACTCAGATGTTAAAAAGTTACTTGCAGATATTAATGATAGTAGCTCTAAAAAGTCAGATAGAGCTTCGGCAAATACTTTTTGGCAAGATGAAGGAATTTATTTTATTTGGGTATTAGCTATTTTAAGTATATTTCTTTTTAGAAGGGGTATTTTGGAGAGAATATGTCGTTAAAGAAAATAGTAATTGCTGCAATATTACTACCTACTTTTTGTTTTGCAAGTAGTTGGGATGATATGTGGCAGACAAAAGATCAGCAAGGTATGAGTCATTACGATAATGGAGATGCTAAAAGTGCAGCCCAGGCTTTTGAAAATAGTGATTGGAAAGGCGCTTCGTATTATAAGGCTGGGGATTATCAAAATGCTTATAACGAGTTTAAAAAAGATAACTCTGCAAAAGGTTTGTACAATCAAGGCAATGCTCTGACGCATATAGGTGATTATGATAAGGCAATTGATGCGTATCAGAAGGCTATAGAAAAAAGACCTGACTTTGCAGATGCAAAAAATAATTTAGAAATTGCAAAAGAACTAGATAAGCAAAAAGATAATCAGCAAAATTCTCAAGACAACAAAGATCAACAAGATCAACAAGATCAACAAGATCAACAAGATCAACAAGATCAACAAGATCAACAAGATCAACAAGATCAACAAGATCAACAAGATCAACAAGATCAACAAGATCAACAAGATCAACAAGATCAACAAGATCAACAAGATCAACAAGATCAACAGGATCAACAGGATCAACAGGATCAACAGGATAGCGAAGATCAAGCTCAGCAAGCTGAAATGGATCAGCGTCAGAAGGAGCTCGATGATAAAGAAGCAAATAAGCTTCTAGCAATGGTTAATGATGATCCTGGAGGGCTTTTGAGACATAAATTTGCACGAGATTATCAAAGAATGGTAGGGACTAAACAATGAGAACTAAATTATTGAAATTAGTTAGTGGTTTTGTATTATCTGTAATTATCTGTAGTTTTGGCTATGCCGATGTTTCTGCAAGTGTCGATAGAACTCACCTTGAGAATGGCGAAACATTTGAGTTAGTGTTACATTTAGACAGCTTTGATATTCAGCCAAACTTAGATGTGCTGGATAAAGACTTTACAGTTTACAACACTAGCACAAGTAGCAAGACAACTATTGTAAATGGTAAAAGAAGCTCTCAATTTGAGATGATAGTTACTCTAATGCCAAATAAAGCTGGTAAGCTTGAAATTCCAGCTATCAAAATTGGTAATCAAAGTACTAAACCAATTGATATAGAGGTTGATAAGGCTCTATCAAATGATGAGCAAGCCCAGTATCAAGAATTGTTTGCTATAGGTTCGTTAGCGACAGATACAACTTATGTAAATGTGCCAGTTTTGTATACACTTAGATTATACTATTCAACGCCTATATTGAGCTTGCAGCCAAAACCATTTGATATAAAAAGATCAGATGTGAAAACAACGAATCATCGCAAGACCTATCAAAAGCGTATAAATGGTAAGATGTATGATGTTGTTGAAGAAAGCTTTATGATAATTCCGCATGCTACCGGAAGTATAAAAATTCCATCAATAGTGCTTGAAGCAACTATTCCAAATGCTTTTGGTCAGTTAGGGACTAAGCACAAATACTTTTCAACGGATGCAAAGACTCTAAAAGTTAAGCCTATTCCAAATGATATAAAAATTAAAGATTGGTTCCCAGCATCAGATGTGCAGATAGCTGATAACTGGTCAGCTGATAAAGATATCAAGGAGGGGCAACTTTTAACAAGAACAGTTACAGTTAAAGCAAAGGGTGTTTTGAGTAGTGATATTCCAAAGTTAAACTTTGAATCCTCAGATGATTTTAATGTCTATCCTGAAAAGCCTGAGTTACAAGACATAGAGCAAGGTGGTAATCTAACAGGCGTTGCGACATATAAGGTTGGTTATATGCCTATCAAGCAGGGCAAAGCTTCAACGCCAGAAATTGGTTTGAAATGGTTTGATGTTGATAATCATAAATCAAAAGTTGCTACTATTAAGGCGAAAACATTTGATGTGCAAAAAGGTAATTTACCAAGTATTAACCCTATTGTTGGAGATTCTAATACAACAACTAAAGTAGTTCAAAAAACAGTTGAAAGCCCATTATGGAAGAATATAGCAATAGCCTTAGCTATATTATGGCTTGTGACATTTAGTTTACTTATTAGGTGTAAGCTTTCTAAAAAGAAACAAATAAAAGAAGAGGATAGTTTTGATAATCTACCTGAAGATACCGCAAGTTTAAAAGATATTAAAAAAGCGGCTTCAGCAAAAAATAATATTAAACTTCAAAGAGCTATTATTGGCTGGGCAAATATAAAATCTGATAAGCAAGTTTTTTCAATATTAGAAGTTGCAAATATTTTTCCAGAGTTAAAGACTGTATTAAGAGAGTTAAACGCTGCAATATATGCAGGTAAAGATTTTAGTCAGTATAAGGAGCTTGTGGGTCAAATTAAAAGTTGCGAAAAAGTCAAGAAGACAAAAAAAGATAATAAAATTAAAGGATTATACGAGTAATTTAGAGGAAGCATGAAAAAAGACTGGAAACATTACTTTGGTTTAACACTTTTTATTTTGTCATTTATACCATATATTGTGGTTTTTTGTGTTCTACCTTTTCTAGGTTTATCAACATCTAGTTATTTAGCGGCTTCATCAATATTACTGATTGGTGCCGAAAGTTTATTTGTCTTATCTGTAATGTTTTTGGGCAAAGCAATAGTTGATACTATAAAAGCTGGTATAAAGAAATTTTTTAAGTCCGCATTCTCACAGCCAAAACCAATAAGTTATAAACGCTATGTATTAGGCATGATTATGTTTTTTACAAGCCTGATATATCCAACATTATTAACAGAGCTGATTCTGTTTTTTGATAAAATACAGCAGGTTGGTCAGCTTAATATGATACTTATTTTATTTAGTGGTGATGTAATGTTTATTGCTAGTTTTTTTGTTTTAGGTTCTGATTTTATAACAAAGTTGAAATTGGCATTTAAATATGAAAATAGATAAGTACTCAATTATTTAATAATATCTGTTAAACTTGTTATCAATTTTTTAGAGACTTCTAAACAAAAAAATCTTATGGACGTAGAATTTCAAGTTTTGCAAACAACTGAAGTAAAAGAGTTGCTAGAATCAGTAGTAAAGTTTGTTTTAGCAAAATATAATGAAGATCTTAGGGTTGCAATATTAGCATCAACAGGAATTGCAAAACAACTTGATGAAAGTTTGTGGCAAGATGGAAAAGATTCGTTCATTCCACATCATTGTGCTATAAATTCACGAGAATATAACCAATATAAAAACATTCCTATTCTTGTTACGGATAATCTATTTATAACTTCTGGTTATGATATTTTAATAAATATTATGGAAGTTGCTGTTGATCCTCATAGAGTAAAAGTAAAAGAACTTAAAGAGTTCGTTTATCAAGAAGAGCAGGCATTGTTAGCTTCAAGAAAAAAGTACGTTTACTATAAAAAAAATAATCTAAACATTAACACGATTCAGGTGACTTGATGGAATTAGCTATTTCAATTCTAGGCTATATCACACAGCTTACGCAAATTATTGGCTGGAGGATAAATTTATTATTAGGGACTTTTCTTTTTGGTAGTTTGTCATGGTTTACATTCTCTGAGGAGCTTTATGCAAATGCTATTATTAGGGCAGTAGCTGCGGTTGTTTGTTTTTTAGGATTTTTAAATTGGAAAACCTCAATTTATATTTTTAAAAAGTGGCATTTAGTGCCTTATTTACTAATTGTATTTTTTGTTGCGGTAATCCAACTAGAGTTTACTAATAATCCAGCACCAATGCTAGATACAACCGTTGCTTCTTTAGGATTAATTGCAACGTTTTTGATGGCGTCTAGAAGTATATATTGTTGGATATTATTGATGACCTTAAATGCGATGGAAACAATTATGTTTTTTACAGTGCATAATTACTATTTATCAATGATGCAATTTATTTACTTATTAACCTCAGTAGCTGGTATAGTGATTTGGAAAAAAAGAGGTGTAGATAGATCATTGCCAATTAACCAATAGTATTACCATATATCATAGTACATCATAAGCAAGAAAAGCGTTTAATATGATAAATCTATTTTGTTTAAATTTTATTATAGTGTAACAAAACTGTTACGTACTGTTACATAGCTGAAACAGACTTTTATTTTATTCCTAACTATACTTAATTCTGAATCTAACACAAAAGGAGATTTAAGATGAAAAAAATTATTTTAGCAACAGGAATGATAGTCGCAAGTGTAGCATCAAGTTTTGCAGCTGAGTCTTTTACTGTACAGCCTGGAGATACTTGTCAAGGTTTAGCGAATGTGTTTAGTCAAAAATGTGCATCAATTGAATTTATTGCTAAAGATTCAAAAGGCATTACTCCAGTATGTTCATGGAATGGTGAACAAGGTTGGCATCCAGTAAATGGTGGATTGATTTCAGGAGATACTGACTGGTGGTCTTGCGCAGGTTAATTAAGAAAAATAAAAAAAACAGTCTCTTATTCTTAATTCTATTTATAAATTCTCTAATATGGTTGATTCAACTAATCAATAGTCCTTTTCAAAAAACATTATTTTTATTTACAAAAAAATGTTAGAAGTTTGTTCTTATATTTATCATTAATATAGCATCTAGTAACGGTTTTTTTATGAAAAATTTTGAAAAGCAGTGCTTCCAAGTAGACCAAACTTTTCAGTAAAGTGATGTATAAAGTCTAAGCCTATATATTTTTAAGGTTGCTAACTGTAAATCCACAATAATTATTATAGTTTGATTTGTCGTTCATGCTTTGTTACTACACTAGTTTTACATATTTACAAGATTAAGTTACAAATAAATCTTTTGCATCAATTTTAAGGATTTATTTTATAAAAAAAGACAACTTAGATAATTACCGCCAATCAAAAATAGTACTTTTCAAAGAACTTTGTTAAAATTATCAGCATTAAATTTTTCTATAAACTTAATTATTTACGGCGTTATAAATGACTCAAGAAATGAATAAAAACTACAATCCTAAAGAAATAGAGCAATCTAACTACCAAAACTGGGAATCGGCAGGTAAGTTTACTTGTGGTAATACTGATTCTAAAGATACATTCTCAGTAATGCTTCCTCCTCCTAATGTAACAGGAACATTACATATGGGACACGGTTTCCAAATGACTTTGATGGATATCCTTACACGTTTCAATCGTATGAACGGTAAAGATACGCTTTGGCAGCCTGGTACAGATCATGCGGGTATTGCTACGCAAATGGTAGTTGAAAGACAGCTTAATGCCCAAGGTATCTCAAGACATGATTTAGGTCGTGAAAATTTTGTAAGTAAAGTTTGGGAATGGAAAGAGCTATCAGGTGGAACTATCACATCACAGATGCGTAGGATAGGAGCATCCCCAGATTGGGATCGTGAGAGATTTACAATGGATGATGGTTTATCTGATGCAGTTAAAAAGTGTTTTATCAAATTATATGAAGATGGTTTGGCGTATCGCGGCGAGAGATTGGTAAACTGGGATCCTAAATTAAAGACAGCAGTTTCAGACTTGGAAGTTGTTCAGGTAGATAAACAAGGTTCATTGTGGCACTTTGTATATCCAGTAGCTGATAGTGATGAAAAGATTATAATTGCAACAACTCGTCCAGAGACAATGCTTGGCGATATGGCTGTTGCAGTTCATCCAGAGGATGAAAGATATACTCATTTAGTAGGCAAGATGATAAACCTACCTCTTACAGATAGACAGATTCCAATTATTGCTGATGATTATGTTGAGAAAGATTTTGGTACGGGATGTGTAAAAATCACTCCAGCTCATGACTTTAATGACTATGAAATGGGTAAAAGACATGATTTACCAATGATGAATATTTTGACTGATGATGCAACTCTAAACTCTCAAGTACCGTCAAAATATCAAGGTTTAGATAGATTTGTGGCGCGTAAGCAAATAGTCGCTGATATGGATGCAGCAGGTCTTTTAGATAAGATCGAGCCTCATGCGCTAAAAGTACCAACTGGCGATAGAACTGGAGAGGTTTTAGAACCATATTTAACTAAGCAATGGTTTGTTAAAGCTGATGTGCTTGCAAAACCAGCAATAGAAGCTGTAGAAAATGGTACTGTGAGATTTGTACCTGATAATTGGAAGAATACATATTTCTCTTGGATGAGAGATATTCAAGACTGGTGTGTATCACGTCAACTTTGGTGGGGTCATAGAATCCCTGCTTGGTATGATGAGGCAGGTAATGCTTATGTGGGTGAAGATGAAGCAGATGTTAGAGCTAAGTATAATCTAGCTGATGATATAGCTATCAACCAGGATGATGATGTATTCGATACATGGTTCTCATCCGCATTATGGCCATTTAGCACTTTAGGTTGGCCTGAAAAGACTGCTGAATTAGAGAAGTATTATCCAACAAGCGTACTTGTGACAGGTTTTGATATTATTTTCTTCTGGGTGGCTAGAATGATGATGTTTGGCATATACTTTATGAATGATGTGCCATTTAGAGATATTTATATCACAGGACTTATTCGTGATAGTGAAGGTCAAAAAATGTCAAAATCTAAAGGTAATGTTTTAGATCCTGTAGATTTGATTGATGGTATTACGTTAGATGAGCTTCTGAAAAAGAGAACTACTGGTCTAATGCAGCCACAGATGAAAGCAAAGATCGAAAAGGCTACGAAGAAAGAATTCCCAGAAGGTATAAGTGCTTATGGTTCAGATGCGGTGAGATTTACTTATGCTGCATTAGCTTCTACATCTCGTGATATTAGTTTTGATACTGCTAGGGTAGAAGGATATCGTAATTTCTGTAACAAGCTTTGGAATGCTTCAAGATTTGTAATGATGAATCTAGATGATTATAAAGTTTGTGATAATTATGAGCTAGGTGTTGCAGATAAATGGATTTGGAGTGTTTTAAATAACGCTGTAGCGGATATCCATAGACAACTTGCTAATTATCGTTTTGATATGGTGGCAAATACTATTTATGACCTTGTATGGAATAACTATTGTGATTGGTATGTTGAGTTTGCTAAAGTTGCCTTAAAAGATGACTCACTATCTGAGAAGCAAAAAAATGGTGTTAAATATACACTTACTAAAGTTCTAGAGAATATCCTTGCTTTAGCACACCCATTAGTTCCATTTATTACAGAGAGTATTTATCAGCAGTTAAAAGCTCATCTTGATAATGCTAAAGAGACAATTATGGATGTTAACTATCCTGTAGCAATTCAAGATTTAGAAGCTCCAGAAGCTGAAAAAGCTATTGTATGGCTACAAAATGTTGTTACAACTCTACGTAATATGCGTAGTGAAGTAGGTATCAAGCCATCTTTAGAGATCTCTCTAATTGTTAAAGATGTTGCAGATACAGACAAAGAATATCTTGCTCAAACAGAAGGCTTTATAAAAGCTCTAGCAAGAGTAAATAATATTGAGTTTAATGATAATCCACCGACATCTTTATCGCAAATTGTTGAAAGACTTGAGTTAAATATTCCATTGGAAGGTTTAGTTGATATCGAAGCTGAAAAAGCAAGATTAGACAAAGAGCTAGATAAGTTAAAAGGCGAGGTTGCTAGGGTTGAGAAGAAACTTTCTAATGAAAGATTTGTCTCAAATGCTCCAGAAGCTGTAGTTGCTGTGGAGAAAGAAAAGCTTGCTAAGTATCAAGAGCTGTATACTAAAACACTTGAGAAGAAAGAGGCTTTGGGATAGGTTTTTTAGGAAATGAGGGCTGAATATATTTTGCCTGTCCAGTTAGTTGTTTTACTTTTTTCAAATCATTTTCTTTTCGTGATAAAAATATTTTCTTATGGGTTTTATTTTTTACCAATAAGTTAGAGTCTTTTATTATTACCCCAGTTATATCTCCGACTTTTGAATATCGCAACTTACTTCTCTTGATTTCATAACCAGACTTCTTCAATATTTTTTTTATTTCATAAACTACATCTGATTTTTTAAAGCCTTGTGAGCTTGAAAATGTCATATCATCAACGTACAAAGAAAAAGTTAAATTATATTTTTTAGCAATATCATTTATTTCCTCAAACATTTCGTAATTAGAAAAATATGATAGAAGCTGGCTTACACAACTCCCTTGTACAAGTTCATTATTAAAAGTAAGCATTTTAGCTAAAATATCTGCAACATCTGGGGAGCATTTGAAAATCTTATAAAAAAGGTAAAAGACTTTTTGTTTTTTAGTTGACGGAAAAAATTTTTTAATATCTATATTTAGGAAGAAAGAGGATTCAATATGTTCTTTTGCAAACATACGAGCGCCCTTTAATACCTGAAAATAAAAAATAATGAACTTCAATTCTAGATAAAAGAGTCAGTATTCGTGCGTGGATTTTTTTGTAGTTCCTGTTGGGGGTTGTATATTTCGAGATTTGTTGTTTACTTTTTTATTAAAACTATAGTGTGTTGGAGATCGTGTAGCTTGTTTAAGCTGTTTATCATTTATGAAAAGAATTTCTTTGAGTTTTCTTCTTGAAGATAGTTTAAATATGGGAGATTGATCTATGCTATATTTTTTCATTTAAAATGAGAAATGTTTGACGACATTAAACATTTTAGCATATTTTTTAAAATCAGTATTTAAACTGATTTTAAATGCACTAAGCAACATAAGTTGCATGAACATTTATGTCAGCATCGATATTGATACTATCAGAGCTTAAGCCTAAGCATAAAGCCATGATAACCAAACATTCGATGATATTTTTTATTTTTTTATTCATAAGAGGTTTCTCCCTTAGTTAAAAAGAGAGACAAACACAAAATGGTCTCTCTTTCTCTCGCAAAACTAAGGATGCGGAAATATCATCGATTAATCTCATTATAAATGGAGTGATAGCTCTCGCATCACTCCAAAATCTCTAACAATGTATGTGAATGTTAATAAACACTACAAATTGCATAGGGATTCGTGTTAGGCTTATTAAGCCCTCATGAAGTTATTAACTCCATAAATTTACACGAGAATCGCATTAAACCTCGACTTAAAATTATATATGACAATCTTTAGTTGTCAAGAAAGGTGTTTTATTTGTAATATACATTATGTAGAATTCTTTTTAATTTTATTAAATGGTGTCATGATAAAAACATCAGGCTTAGTATCTGTAGAAATAAATTTTGGAATAGGCAACTAAAATGATCCTAAAAAACAAACTAAACATCGCAAACCAAATAGAACTAGCAAAAGCTGAAGAGAAAATTAGTAAGCAAAAAGCCAGACAATTATTTGATTCTGGAGATATTAATAAGGTAGATGTTGGTACTTTTAAAGGCTTATCATTTATTCATGCTTACTTATTTAATGATATATATGAGTTTGCTGGTAAGATTAGAGATGTGAATATTGCTAAAGGTAACTTTCGTTTTGCTCCGTTGATGTATCTCGAAGCCTCTTTAAAAAATATTGATAAAATGTCTCAACAAAGTTTTGATAAGATTATCGAGAAATATGTCGAGATGAATATTGCTCATCCATTCCGTGAGGGTAATGGTCGTGCTACACGAATTTGGCTTGATTTGATACTTAAAAAAGAGCTAGGACAAGTTATCGATTGGAATATTGTTGGTAAAGAAGATTACCTGTCTGCAATGGAGAGAAGTCCCGTAAAAGATGTCGAAATTAAAGTTTTGTTAAAATCAGCATTAACTGATCAAATCAATGATCGTTCGCTATTTATGAAGGGTATTGATGTTAGTTATTTCTACGAGGGCTATAGCGAGTTTAAAACGGAAGAATTATAGTTATCCGTAATTTATATGTTGTTTAGAGGTAGATGAAAATGGAGTTGAAAAAACTATCAGAAAATATATGGATTTGTAATGGTGAGGCTGTTCCTTTCTTCACTCTTCCTTATACTACAAGAATGACTGTAATTCGCCTTGCTAATAATGAGCTATTTATTCATTCTCCAATTAAAACCGATCCTGAACTAATATCACAAGTATCTAAACTTGGAACGGTAAAGTTTTTAGTATCTCCAAACAAAATTCATCATTTATTTTTACAAGATTGGGCAAAGATTTTTCCTGATGCAAAAGTATATGCATCACCAGGTCTTAGAGAAAAAAGAAAAGATATTGATTTTACTGCTGATCTAAAAGATTCTCCAGAATCTGAGTGGCAAGATGAAATTGATCAGCTGATATTTAAAGGCAGTAAAGCAATGCAGGAAGTTGTGTTTTTCCATAAAGCTTCTAAAACACTTATTCTTACAGATTTGATTGAGAACTTTGATGAGAACTACTTCTCGGGGTTTAAGGGTCTAATTGCTAGGCTTTCGGGTATTGTTGCACCAAATGGTAAAACTCCAATTGATTGGAGATTATCATTTTTCTTTGGTAAAAAACAAGCTCGAGAGTGTTTTGAAAAGATACTAGCTTGGCAACCTGAGAAAATAATTGTTGCACATGGTAAAAATATTGAAGCTGATGCTATAGGCTCTCTTAAAAAATCATTTAAGTGGTTGACCAAATAAGAGTTTAGTTGGCATTTATTAGTATAGATTTATCAACTTCATTAATATCAGTATGCCCACAAAATGCCATAGTTTTATCCATTTCTTCATGGAAAACTTCTAGTACTCTCTGAGCCCCTTTTTCACCATAAGCCCCCAGACCATAAACCATAGGCCTACCAATTAGTCCAGCCGTTGCACCTAGAGCTTTTGCTTTAAGCAAATCTTGACCAGTACGAACTCCACTATCAATCAGAACTTCAAGCTTAGTATCTACGGCACTAATTATTTCTTCTAAAACAGAAATGCTTGATGGAGCCCCATCTAATTGGCGACCACCATGGTTTGATACAACTATTGCTTCAGCACCAGTATTTTGTGCCATAATAGCATCTTCTGTGCACATGATACCTTTGATAATTATGGGGCCATTCCATTGCTTTTGTACCCATTCAACATCATGCCAATTTAAGCTTAAATCAAATTGCTCACTTGTCCATTTACCCAGAGATGCAAAACCACCTTTATTTTCAGCATGATTTACAATATTACCAAAAGTTCTGTTTCTAGTTTTAAGCATATTCAAACACCAAGGAATTTTAGTGCTGAGATTAACTAGGTTTTTTAAAGTTGGTTTTGGTGGTACAGTTAAGCCATTTTTTATATCAGCATGGCGATTTCCCAGCATTTGCAAATCAGCAGTTAGTACTAAAACACTACAGCCAGTATGCTTTGCACTTGCTATAAGATTTGCCATAAATGTTCTGTCTCTCATCATATACAGCTGAAACCAAAACGGCTTAGTTGTGTGTTTTGCAACTTCTTCGATAGAGCAGATAGACATTGTTGATAGGGTAAAAGGTATACCAAACTTTTCAGCAGCCCGTGCCGCATGAATTTCTCCATCAGCATGCTGCATTCCGAGTAAGCCTACAGGAGCAAATGCTAAAGGCATTTTATATTCTTGTCCAAGAATTTTAGTTTTTAGTGAGCGATGCTGAATATCTGTAAGGACTTTTTGTTTAAAAAGATATTTGTCAAAATCTTGCTGATTATATTTTAGGGTTTGCTGTTTCCATGAACCAGACTCACAATAGTCAATAAACATTTTAGGAACTTTACGATGATAAACTTTACGCATATCATCAAGAGAAGTGATTTTTTGTAGATTATTTTTCATCGAAATATTTCCTAGTAACTAAATTTCAGTAAATATCTTTTCTTCAGATAGTCTTGATTTCGGTAGCTTAGCATTAAAATCATTTTCTGAACTATAGCCGATGGTAACAACTACAGAAGTTTTAAAACCTTTCTCAGCTAAATTAAATTCTTTATCTATTATATGAGGCTCAATTCCTTCCATTGGTGTAGCGTGTAGTCCTAAGCCAGCCAAACCAAGTAACAGATTACCAAGACTAATATAAACCTGTTTCTCTGCCCAACTCTGTAATTCTTGTGGTTTATCTGCGTATGCTAATGCAAATTTTTTACGCACTTCTCTTTGTATATTCTCAAACTCATCAGTAGGGAAACGACCATCTTTTCTTTCTTGAGTAAGAAGTTCCTCTAGATAATTATTGTCGATGCTTGTTTTATAACAAAGTACAATAGCTAAAGAACAGTTCTTGATATTTGCTACATTTTTAGGGTGAACATTCTCAGCAGCTTTAGCAATTTTAGCTTTTGCATCATCAGATGTTGCTAGTATAAAATGCCAAGGCTGGGAGTTTACACTTGATGGTGCGAATCTAAGAATATCTTTTATTTGTTGGATTTGCTCAGCAGTTAATTTTTTTGTTGGATCGTAATCTTTTGTTGTGTAACGAGTTTTTGCATATTTGACTATATTCATAGAAAAATAAAATATTTAAATCTTAATAAGACTATTTTATAGAAATTTTTTCAATAATGTTTTTTAGGGTAGAGATATTTCAACTTTTTTGTAATCATAATTTTTAACTTATATTTAAAATGACAATATAGTAATGATAAAAACTTCTGCTTTACTCTGTGTTAAAGATAATAAGATGCTTCTTGTAAGAGTCCGTGATAATACTATCTGGTATTTTCCAGGTGGTAAGATAGATGAGGGTGAAACTCCATTGCAAACTCTCATTCGTGAACTTGATGAAGAGTTAAATATCCAAATGCAGCCTTCAGAGCTAAGCTATCTTGGTGAGGTTGTTACAGATAATCATGACAGAACAGATACAGTATCTGTGCATTGCTATGCTGGGGAAATTACACAGCCAATTCAACCATGTGCTGAGATTTCTGAAGTTAAATGGTTTGAGCTTGATGATACTGAGTTTATGGCTCCGGCTGTGGTTGAGAGTATTATAAAGTGGTTTAATAAAGAAATAATTTAGGTAATTTATCATTAAAAAATAATATGTTAATAATCATCTTAAAAACATTGTAATATTTACATTTAATCTTGTTTGTATTATTCTTAAGTAAAATTATTTTAGTTGTTGATTAATATGAAACCAAAGAAATTATTTATTAGTTTCTTATTAGTGTTATCAAGTATATTGACAGGTTGCATCAAGACAGAAGATGAAATTCGGGTAGAGCTGCTTAAGCAATGCATTAATAATCTTTGTAGTTTTCAACTTGTTGAGTCGAGAGTTAGAGTATCGACAGATATTCTTGGTAAAGAACATATTCAGACATTAAGCCAAAAGCCTTTAAGTGGATTATTGTCGAGTGTTGAATGGTCTTTTCCAGGAGATAGTAATCAAACAACCTCGAGTGCCTTGACAGCAGTTGGTTTACCTGCATGCCAAACAGATAGTTGTAGTGATATAGATAACCCCACAGGTAGGGATTTTGGTACCTCTTGGGGATCTCAAGATATTAGTGTTACAGGAACAGCTACTCTATCAAATGGTAAAGTTGTTAACATCAATGAATCCTCTAGTTTTTATGTATTTCCTACACAAATTACCTACGATATGCCAACTGGGTCAACTATAACAGCGACAGAAGCAGCATCATTGTTTGCTAATGCTAGTGCAGCTGTTAAAGACAATATTGCAGAGGTGATAGGTAATGGTGGTACAGATGGAACTTTAACATTTATTTGTAAAGAAGGATATTTTATGGATCCTAATGCAATTGGTTTGGCAAATGGTGCGCAGCCACAAAGTAGATTTAGCTGGCCGGATATAGAAACAGAAGCTCCGACCCCTGCTTTTAATGGGACTTATTGGGAGCAAATAGGATATATAGAAGCAGCAAATAATGCAGAGTTAGATTTACCTAGTGGTAGAGACTATGGGACTGCTTTGGATTGTGGGATACCAAAATAACAAACAAGTAATAATAAAAGGGTATAAGTAATGAGTAAGAAGTTATTGGTAAAAGTATTGTTAGGAACGCTATTCGTGGGTGGTAATATAGGTCTAGCTTTTTCGGAAGAGAGTGATAGGACCGAGGCAGATATAGACCGCTGGCAGTCGATGTTTATATCCACCCCAGAAGATGGTTATAGATATACAGTAGGTGATCTTAAAGCAAAAGGAGATGCTTGGGAGAGCAATGATGAGGCTTTCAATATTCTTATTCCTGATTCTAAGGAATTAAATACTTTCGTAAATAATACAGATAACAATATATATTATTTAAGTAAGCTAGTAGAAGGAACTCCGGGAAGTGCTGCGGCAAAGACTGGCGGATTAGTTAAGCAAGTATCAGATATCAGTGATGAAGTTAGTGGTTATGATGAACGTATTAAGACGACAGAGAAAGAGGCTTCAGATGCTAAGAGTTCTGCAAATACAGCGTCGACAAGTGCCACAGCAGCAGCTACATCAGCAAGTGAGGCTAAAGAAAAAGCTGAAGCAGCAGCAGGTGCTGTTGCAAGTAAAGTAGATGTAGCGGGAGTTAATAGCATAATAAACACTCAGGTATCATCAGGTGGGAGTATTTATACAGCGATAGGTGATGCAGCTAAAGAAGGTGGAGCTATAGCAACGGATATTTCATCACAGATTGAAGCAAAAGAAGGTCCTATATATGACTCAATAGTATCAGGGTCGAGTATAGCAATAGATGATTCATTAAAAGAAGGTGGTAGTATATATGACTCAGTTACTTCTAGTGATGGAGCGATAGCTAAAGCAATTGAAGCACAGGTGAGTAGTGGAACAGGTGCTATAGCTGAGTCGATAAAAAATAGTATCACTAAGGCGACAGCTAAAGATGGGGCTATATCAGAAGCAATTAAGACTCAAGTTACGAGCGGAACAGGTGATATTTCAGCAGCTATAAATACAGCTGCTGATAATCAAATAACAAGTGCACTGGCTTCATCAGGAAGCATTATAACTGCGATAAATGAAAACATTGGTAAGGCAGCTGAACCAAATGGAGCGATAGCTAAGGATATAGAGGATCAGGTGACGAAGAAAGAAGGTCCTGTATATAATTCGATAGTATCTGGTTCTAGCATAGCTGTAAATGATGCGATAGCACCAAGTGGTAGTATAATTACAGCATTAGCTGACTCAGGTAGTACACTAAATCAAAATTTAGCGAATCGTTACACACTTAAATCTGACTTCGAAGAGTTAAATACAACAGTTACAGATTCTGATAATGGTTTACCGAGCAAGGCGCCATTAAGTGCATTAAAAGATTATACAAAGACAAGTGACTTAAATACTTATTTAGCAAATAGTGGTTCAAGTGTTATAAATACACAAATCCAAAATTCAGTTAAGCAAGATGGAGATATATATAAAGCTATATTGTCTGAGAATGGAGTGATAGCGGAAGCAATGCAGAATCAGATAGTATCTGGAAGTGGGGTATTTGCAGAGGCTATATCAAGTGGAAGTAGTGTAGCAATTACAAATGCATTATCTTCATCAGGTGGAAGCATCTATGAGTCGATAGTAGATAAAGATGGAGATTTATCTCGAGCTATAGTTGAGAATATAACTACGGCAGATAGTAATATCTCAAGTGTTGTTAATGACTTGATAAATACAAATATTCAAACAGGAACAGGTTCTGGTATAGTTACAGAGGCTGCGAATGTAGCAATTAATAAAGCTATTACAGAGCAGAGTGGAGTGATTAGGAATGCTATATCATCAGGATCTAGTATTGCAGTTACAGATGCATTAGCACCAAGTGGTAGTATAATTTCAGCGTTGACTAATTCAGGAAGTACATTAAACCAGAATTTAGCGAATCGTTATACACTTAAGACTGATTTTGAGGTTCTTGATAATACAGTTATGGACTCAGGAAGTGGTTTAGTTACTAAAGTTGATGAATCTGATGTTGAGCAGTTAATAACAGAGGCAATATCAGCACCGAGCGAATTAGATCAAGCTGGAGATAGTAATATACAAGGTTTAATATACAAGGCTGTAGCAGATGCCCAAGGTGATTTGGCAAAAGCTATACAGACAAATATTGAGGACTCTCAGTCAGGGGCTGTGGCTAAAGCAGTAGACACCAAGATACAAAATGCAACACAAAATGATGGTGGTATTATTAAGACTGAACTTGATACAAAAGCACCTAAAGCCGACTTTGAAACTCTACAGACTAAAATTAATGATGGAAGTACTGGTTTAGATAGCAAAGTAGCAACGGCAACACTTCAAGAAAACTATACACCTACAGTAGGCTTAGGCGCAGTTGTAACAGAGACTATGAGCTCAGGCAGTGGTTTAGCTATAGTTACAAGTGAGGCTGAGAAGGTTTCAGAAAAAGCTGTAACAGATGCTATAGCAGGGGATGGAACTATAACAGAAGCTATCAAAACAGATGGTACTGAAATAGCAAATGCTGTGGACTATCGTGTTGTTACTAACTCTGCTGTACCTATTGGTACAGTTGTGATGTGGGTTAGTAATACGATACCAGATGGATGGTTAGTTATGGATGGTCAAGATATTGATTCTAATAAGTATCCTAAGTTACATTCGATGTTTAGAGATGGTAGAACCCCTGATTTTAGAGGTTTGTTTGTTAGAGGTGCTGGGACTAATAGTAAGTATGAAAATGCTAAAGGCAGTTCAGTTTTAGCTACACAAGATGATAGAACAGCTCGACCAAGTAATGCTTTTAAAACAAACTCTGCAGGAAGTCATCACCATGAGCATGATCAGAAATATATTGATCGAATGGGAACAGATGAAGATTATAGAGGAGGTAGTGGTCTGAAAACATTACCGTATAATGGAGGGCATATTTCTATGAAGCTTGATGCTGATAGTAGTGAAGCTATGAGAGTTTATTCTAAAACAGATACAGATGAAACCAAAAATGCTGGTGCTCACACTCATACAATAGATAGCGGTGGTGATACAGAAACTCGTCCATATAATGTGAGTGTCTACTATATTATCAAAGCAAAGTAGTCTCTTAATACTACTTAAAATCTTGCAACAATTCTCTTTCTAGTTTAATCTTTAAACAAATTTTATTTCTAAGGTATTTTATTATGATTACAACAAGATTTGCACCTAGTCCAACAGGATTTTTACATGTTGGTGGGGTGCGTACGGCACTTTTTAGCTGGTTATATGCTAAGCACAATAATGGTAAGTTTTTACTAAGAATCGAAGATACAGATCTTGAGAGATCAACACAAGCTGCTGTTGATGCAATCTTAGATGGTATGAGTTGGCTTGGTCTAAATAATGATGAAGAGATCTATTATCAAGCTAAGAGATTTGATAGATATCATGAGGTCATTGATCAGTTGATATCAGAAGGCAAAGCTTATTATTGTAGCTGTTCAAAAGAAAGGCTTGATGAGTTGAGAGAACATCAACAAGCCAATAATCTTAAAACAGGTTACGATGGCAAATGTCGTGATGCAAGCTATGTGCCAAAAGAGGGTGATAGTTTTGTAGTTAGATTCAAAAATCCTACTGATGGAGTGGTAAGCTGGGATGATGCCGTCAAAGGTAGAATTTCAATTGCTAATCAAGAGCTTGATGATATGATTATCCAAAGAGCAGATGGCTCGCCTACTTATAACTTCTGTGTAGTTGTGGATGATATGGATATGGGTATTACTCATGTGATTCGTGGAGATGATCATGTCAACAATACTCCTAAACAAATCAATATCTATAAAGCTTTAAATGCTGATGTGCCAGTATTTGCTCATGTGCCAATGATACTTGGTCCAGATGGTGCAAAACTTTCTAAACGCCATGGAGCTGTTAATGTTATGCAATACCGAGAAGATGGTTATCTACCACAAGCTATGCTTAATTATCTTGTTAGATTAGGATGGTCGCATGGTGATCAAGAGATTTTCTCTATTGATGAGATGATTGCTGACTTTAATCTTGAGCATATATCTGCATCACCATCGCGTTTTGACTTTGAGAAACTTAAGTGGTTAAACAAACACTATATCAAAGAATCTAACTTTGAAGATATTCGTGCTGAAGTTGAGTATCATTTTACAAAAGCAGGTTTAGATATAGCTAAGGGTCCAGATTTAGCGGAGCTAGTAGCTGTTATGGCTGAGAAAGTTGATACTCTTGTAGAGCTTGCGGAAAAGTCTGATTATTTTTATAACGAAGATGTTTGTTATGATGAAAAAGCGGTTAAGAAGCATATCAAAGCAGCAACGGGGACAATATTTATTCAGCTTCTAGAGAATTTTGAATCATTATCTACAGAGCAATGGCAAGATCCTAGTGCTTTACATGGAGTTGTGAGTGCTACAGCAGAGCAATGTGAAGTTGGTATGGGTAAAGTTGGTATGCCTTTGCGTGTTGCGATTACTGGTTCTGGGCAGTCGCCGGATATAGGTATCACTCTTAAGCTTCTTGGTAAGCAAAAAGTGGTGCAAAGGCTACACAAAGCAATCAAGGAGCTGTGTGAATTATAATATGAGAAAAATAATACTGTCTTTCTTTATAATGCTTACTTTTTTAGCTACGGCATATTCAAATAATCATTTTGGTAATAATTTAGAGGGCTGTGGTTTAACGTTTAAACCAATAAATCTTGAAAAGACATCAACTTGGAAGCAAAAAAACATAACAAATAAGCAACAAGCTAAGTTAAAACCAGCCAAGAATAAAATAAGTTTTAATACTAGTGATCGTGATTATACTATCTCACCACTAGATCAAACTCTTGCCCAATCATTACCAAAAATAGGTAAGTGGATGATGGTTAATACTAAAAGTTATGATGATGATTCTTTGCCAGATGATATTGCAGCTGCATGGGTGTATTGGCGAGGTAAAAAGGACTTTTTCATAAATGGAGTTGCTCAGCCAGAGAGATATACTGTTGAGCCTATAAATTCTATTTTTGTATTAAGTGGTTTTGATACTGAAAAAGAGGCGAATAATTATTTGATTTCTTTTGTCGAAAGCTTAGGGTACTCTAATTCTGATTCAGCTAATCATAGTGGTGGATATGGCGTATATTTTGATGACAAAATTTATTCTCAGCTATCAGGCACTCCTTCAAAAACAGATCTTAAAAATATTCCCCTTACATTTAATAAAGATATTGGGGAGTATACAGACCATTTTAGGATAATGGGTCCTTATGTTTCACAGAAAGGAGGTGCTAAGAGCTTTGTCTATGCTATGTCAATATCTAGAGAGTCACAGTGGTTTAAAGGAAAAGAAGTTAATTGTGGTAATCTATACATTTCATTTAATCAAGCTCGAAATACATTTATCAATAATGTTATAAATAGTAATGCTGGAGTTAATGTTTATTTGGCTAATTTGAATAACTATATAACCTCTGATGCTTCTAAAAATACGTCTTCAACGGGAGATCACGTAAAAGAAGGTGGTTTTGTAAGTGTTTTTACTATAGCTGATGCTACCCATTAAACATAAGTTTGAGTAAAAGAGCGCGAGCTATATAGTAAGACAGGTTTTTGCTAGATATAAATAAAAACTAAACTCTAGATATCTGTATGCAAAACCTTTAGTATTTAAGTTTAGTACTTAACCTTTGGTTTTGTTTTGACTTATTCAATTATTGCTAAAAAAGGCAAACAATATGGTGTAGGGACTATTACGGCATCTGTTGCTGTAGGAGGCTTTGTTCATCACGCTTTACCAAATCAGATAGTTTCAGCGACACAGGGGTATTATACCAACCATCTTTACCACTATTGGTCAGAAGAGTTACTAAAAGCCCAAAATTCAACACAAGTTCTTAAAGAAATTATTAAAAAAGATTCCAATTCGAATTATCGCCAATTTATTCTCATGGATAAGCAGGGTAATACAGCAGGTTGGACAGGTGAGTTTAACGATTCATTCTGTGGACATATCCTTAAGAAGAATTTAGCTGTTGCAGGGAATCGTCTAGCTGGTAAGCAGGTTTTAGATAATATGATTTCTGCGTATGAGAATTCTAAGAGTGATGATTTTGTTGGACAGATTATAGATTCGCTAGAGGCAGGATTGTTAGCTGGTGGAGATAAACAAGGAGCTGTTTCGATAGCTGTAAGAGTTGTTAGTGAAGACCTTCCACCTTGTGACCTAAGGGTCGATTATTCTGAAAATGGAGTTATAACAGATATTAGAAAACTATATTCATATTATACTGCAAATAGTTATCAAGAGTTTATAAAATCCATACCGACTATAAATAATCCACACAAAGCTGGATAGAAGACATTTTTTTAATAAGAAAAACTATAAGAGAGATAAATATGAAGATTAATTATGATATTGCAGAGTTAAAAAAGTACTTTGATACGGCAGCAACTTTTAGCTCATCACAAAAAGGAGTTACTAGATTATTTTGTAGTAAAGAACACAAGCATACTATCCCTGTTATAGATGGCTGGATGCAAGAAGCAGGTTTAGAAACGCACTTAGATGCTTTGGGAAATGTTGTTGGTAGAAAGCAAGGTAAAAAAACCTCTAAAACCTTAATTATAGGCTCTCATCAAGATAGTGTTATTGAGGGTGGAAAATATGATGGAATATTAGGTGTACTTTTACCATTATATGTACTGAAGAAAATGCACGATGCGGGTATTGAGCTTGATTATAGTATTGAGCTTATAGCTTTTGGTGATGAAGAAGGTATTCGCTTTCCAGAGACTTTATTGGGGAGTAAGGCTTTAAATGGAGACGTATCTCTAGATGCCTTAATAAAAGCTACTGATAAAGATGGTATATCAATTTATGATGCTCTTAAATCAATCGGAGCTAATCCAGATGAAATTGCAAAATGTAAAAGAAATAAAGATGATGTTCTTGGGTTCTTTGAAGCACATATTGAGCAAGGTCCAGTTCTTGAGCAAAAAGGGCTTCCAGTTGGTGTGGTAACTGCTATTACAGGAATACAAAGGTATGCTGTAAATATTCAAGGCAAGGCAAACCATGCTGGTACAACTCCTATGAATATGAGACAAGATGCTTTGGTTGCTGGAGCAGAGATTATTCGTTTTGCTGATAAGCTATTCAAATCAACAAAAGATTTGGTTGGTGTTGTTGGTGAGTTAAATGTATCTCCTAATGCTGTTAATGTGATTCCTGATCATGTTGATATGACGATTGAAATACGCTCTCCACATAGTAGTTTGAGAAAAGAAGCAATGGAGAAAATAGCTGAATTTTTTAAAAGTATTGAGCAAGAATATAATGTGAAAATTTCTTATACTAAAAATTATGAGATGGAAGGACCTTTCTGTGATGAGAAGATGCAAGATCAACTTCTTGATGCTATAAAAGAAGAAGGTGAAGCTCCTTTTTCACTGTTTAGTGGTGCTGGCCATGATGGTTTAGCTATGATTAATCTTACTCCTATCTCAATGTTATTCTTACGTTGCAAAGATGGTTTAAGCCATCATTTTGAAGAAGAGATCGATTATAATGATGCTATTATAGCTGCTAGAGTTATACAGAGATTCTTACAAGAATTTGATTACTCATAGGAATAGTGCTATGAGTGATAAGGTTAGATTAGACTCAAGATGGTATCACAAAATTAGTGATCCAATGGTTATAATATTTATCGTTATAGTTTTAGCTTCAATTTTGACATATATTATTCCAGCAGGCGAATTTTCTAAAGATGTAGCTAGTGGAGCTACTGCTGTTGGGACTAAATTTTTTCATCATTTACCTAATCATGGTATTAGCCTATTTGGTGTGTTTGAGGCAATTCCAAAAGGACTAGAATCAGCATCAGAGTATTTATTCATAGTGTTTATCGCTGGAGGCTTATTTCACCTTCTTGATAAATCACAAGCATTAGAGCATGCCATAGGAACCGCAGTTAAGCATATAGGCTTTAAGAGAAAGACATTGCTAATCTTTTTGGCTACTTATATCTATGGTATTTTTGGAATAGCTGTTGGCTATGAGAATAATATTGCATTAGTACCTGTTGCATTGATAATATCAGCAGCTCTTGGTCTTTCAAGAGTCGTTGGTGTGTGTATTGCTGTTGGTGGTATAGGCATGGGTTTTGCTCTGTCCCCTATAAATCCATATACTATTGGCGTTGCGCAAAAAATAGCTGATTTACCATTATTTTCAGGAGCTGGTTTACGAACTATTATGGTTTTTGTAGCTTTGACTATATTGGGTTTTTATATAGCAAAATTCATAGCTCCTAAAGAAGAGTGTCAAGAAGGAAAAGCGCTTTTATCTAAAGATATTGAAGATTATCATATGAGCCTGAGAGATATTCTGATTATATTAGTTTTTGCTTTAGGAATACTCGTTATAGCTGTTTGTTCAATCCTTTCAGGTATAACAAAATCTGATGGGCAATCAGTCTTAGGTATGCCTTGGTATATTAATCAGATTGCTGCGGTATTTTTAATTATATCTATGCTTGTTGCGGTTATTTGTAAATATAACCCTAATCAGTATGTGAAGTTTATGATGGAGGGTGCATCGAAAGTTACCCCTGGAGCTTTGGTTATAGGTTTGGCTGCAGCAATTCAAGTAATTCTTAAAGAAGGGCAGATAATAGATTCTATTATTTATTATTTAGGTGATTTGCTTAGTTATATTCCAGCTTCTGTTTCTGCTATTTTGATGACATTAGTTCAAAGTGTTATAAATTTCTTTATCCCTGGTGGGTCTGGACAGGCTTTGGCTACTATGCCTATTTTAATTCCTGTTGCTGATATGGTAGAGATGAAAAGACAGCTTATGATACTAGCATTCCAAGTTGGAGATGGCTTTACTTATATGATATCTCCAACAGCGGGAGGGACTTTAGCAATGTTAGCTTTGGCTAAGGTGTCGTATGTGAAGTGGTTAAGAGCGATTATACCTTTTATTATTTTTATGTACTTCGTATCTTGGATTTTTATATTAATAGCTCACTATATTAATTGGTCATAGCATAAAAAAGTAAAAATATTTAAAAACTGCTTGACTAGAGTCTAAAAGTCATTATAATACTCATTATTCCGCTGGAGACAGTGGTTTGAAAAGTCTTATGTCCCGTTCGTCTAGAGGCCTAGGACACCGCCCTTTCACGGCGGCAACAGGGGTTCGAATCCCCTACGGGATGCCACAAATTAGAAGCCGTATAGCTGAGAAGTTATACGGCTTTTTTGTTTTTAGGATTTATTTAAGAGGAAGTTTAATTATTCTATAGATGGTTATTCAGAGTGTTTTAGGGTTTTAGTATTTCTGCAACCATACATCTAGCTGTGCCGCCACCAAGGTCTTCAATTGTTTTTACATTGCATGGTAATCTTGTACAATATTTATCAATGGCCTCTTTTTGTTCTTTTGTGAATCCCATATCTGCCATTGCAGATAATATTAAATAGTTTTTTCCTTGTTTATTCTTAACTTCAAGGCTGTTACAACAACGAAGAAAGATTTGTCCTATAGAAACATCAATTATAGTCTTGTTTGATTTTTCTAGCACTTTAAGTATTATTTCTCGTTCTTTATCGCATTTAATTGCTTCTGAGCAAACAAAAATTAGTTTTTCTCCAATGCTAAGCATTTGAGTTGTTTGAAATACTGGCTTATCAGTATGATCATAGGCTGTAAAACATATTAATTCAAAACCTAGCTCGTCAGCAACTTGTTGTGCGACTGTTTCATCAGCACGAGAAGATTTAGATAAAAAAATCTTTTTAGTACAGTTGTCAAATACAAGTGAAGCATTGCCTTCTAATGCTTTGGAATAATCACCACGAAAATCTTTGACTTGATAAGTAATTCCAGTGTTAGCTTTTAAAGCCGCTAGCAGCTCTTTTACTTGTACTTCTTTCCTGCGGCTTTCTGCATACATTGGATAAACAAAAACATATGGTTTACCATCTATTACATGTGTTGATAGCCAATCATTTGTAAATACTGCATCAGGAGCATCTTTTGGGGATTTCATGATGATGACTTTTATATTCTGGGCTCTTATATAGTTAACCATTTCATAGAATTCTTCTTTAGCTAGGGCTTGGATAGCTTTTCCTTTGATGCTAACTTTCCTTTGAAATGATTTATTATCTATGTCAGTATCAAATGTGGCAGTGGCAAAATATTCTGGATCCACCATTAAGACTGTATCAGATGTTTCAACGGGCATTTTATCCTCTCAGTATTTCGAATATTTGTATATTCACTATACATCACAAAACGCCAAAACTCTAACTAAAAGTAAGAAGATAAATAGTAAGCTAGTTTTTTTCAAAAACGCTAAATGAGAAATCAAATTCATTTTTATCGTCTTTGTTGAATTGTTTGTGACCAATGCGTTTATATTTTGATTGATCCCATTGAGGGAAAAATGCATCAAGATCACTCATTTCGGTATCTACCTCTGTGATATATAATCTATCAGCATGCTCTAAAAACTGTTCATATATTTGCGCACCACCAATTATAAAGATTTCATAATGAGGTTTTGATTGAGCAAAGTTTAATATATCTTGAGTACTATTGATTGTTAGGCATTTATCTTGCTTATACTCTTTATCTCTAGTTAGTATTATGTTTTTGCGATTTGGAAGAGGGCGCCCAATTGATTCAAAAGTTTTTCTGCCCATTACGATATAGTTATTTTCAGTTATCTTTTTGAAGTTTTTTAGATCCTCAGAAAGCTTCCAAGCTAGCGTGTTTTCTCTGCCTATTCCTAAGTTTTTATCATATGCAACAATTAGTGAAATCATTTTTATAAATATTAATTAATTTGTTAATTTTGCTATTCTACCATTTTGTTTATATATAAAGAAATTTTACTAAACATATTGTAGAGTTGTCACTTTTCCTTGAAAGGTGATCCATGTCTGTTTAATATTAAATAACTAGCTATTTAATGATTTTCTTTTATGAAATTAAGTAAAGAGCAACTTGAGAATATGGTTCAGGAACTACTTTCTCCTTTGTCAAGAAAGGGTGAGCACGATCATAGGTTGTTGTTAACTCTGATTTGTAAATATGCTCTTGAGGATTATGTAAAAATTACTAAAGCGTTGAGAGGTATTAATGATTATCTATGCAGCGATATTGAAAAATATGTTAGTGACAAAATAGAAGAGTTTCATTTTATAGGGTCTGATTATAATACTTATGATGAGTTTATAAAAATTATTAAGGATAATAATTATAAATCATATCAGTTTATAAACAAATCTAATTTTAAAGATAGTGATGCTAATCGTCGTGATTTATACCAATTGGTGCAAGCTAAATATTTATTGAAAGACCTTGTTAAGCAGCATGCTTGTGATAAGGATAATGAAGTCCTCAAACTGAAAATTGAAGGGGTTAGGTTTGTTGTATTGGTTCAGATGAGTAATTGGACTATTACTAGTTCTGGGAGGAATGACTTAGAACATGAAATATTAGCTGTAGCGATAGAAAATAAACAGCTAGCTGATAAGGATAGGCTTTTTACTCATGGTAAGGGAAGAAAAAGGATTAAGGATAGAAGGTTTACTAACTATGAAGGCATAGTTGTAAAAAAGCCAACACATAACACTCTTAAGTATCTTGTACATAAGAGTGAAAGGGATATGTATCATTCTGCTTTATACAGTGAGCTTGATCAAAATAGTAGCTCCCCATGGGTAAAGTTGATGAAGGATCAAGAGCAAGTATATGTTAATGGTATTTCAACGTGGGCTTTACTGCTACCAAATGTTATGGAATATCTCTGTGTTAAAGACGATAAGTACAAACATGTTCTTTCAGGTATTTCTTTAGACATCTTTTTAGTGAGCGGTTATATTATATGTGGTGTGAATGGTGGACATAGCCTATATGAATACTTTATGGGCATGGCGGTGAGTTCAAATAACAGTATTTTTAAGCAGAGCTTAATTAAAGAGGGTGTATTTGAGAAAGTACAAAGTTCAAGATCTTTTAAGCGAGCTTGGAAATATTTTATAAGAAAGCAGTTGAGCTCGTGGCCTATCTTCAAAGGTTTTTTGGTAAGAAAGCATTTTTCAATAAATTTAAATGATGAAATTGAATACTCTTCAGATATAGGTAGCGATATAGAAATAGAAGAAAATCAGGAAATTCTTCAAACTGATTTTCATAGATTATTTGGGGATGAGTATAAGTCTGAATCTGAGTCAGGTGAAGAGGACTCAAGTTCTGAATCAAGCGAAGATGATTTAATGTTAGATTTTGGCGCTCGCAAGAGATATTTGAGAAAGTTTCAAAAAGAATATCCAAAATACTTGGGTGAGAAATTTAAGACAGTTAAAAAACAGTCTACTGATTTTGAAAAGTCCATAGATGAGCTCATGTATCCGAATAATGAAGGAGAGTTGATAAGAACGGTATTAGAGCATAAAAGCTTTAATAACTTAAAAAAATTATCTGATTATATTATCAAGCATGGTTATTTTGATTTCAAGAATGCCGAGATACCTATAAATTTTGAAGAATATCCAAAGTT
Source organism: Candidatus Francisella endociliophora (assembly GCF_000764555.1). Taxonomy (NCBI): domain Bacteria; kingdom Pseudomonadati; phylum Pseudomonadota; class Gammaproteobacteria; order Thiotrichales; family Francisellaceae; genus Francisella; species Candidatus Francisella endociliophora. Next base: position 1,509,084 of record NZ_CP009574.1, read on the forward strand.
CTCTACTAATGAGATAGTTCAAGATTGGGAAGTGAGGTTGGAAAATCAGAGGCGTAAGGAGCAACGTAAGGCTGGTGAGTTAGCGAAAAAACGAGATTTGGATAAAAAGAGCAGTGCTCTGAAGAAAAATGAGATGTCTCTTAGAAAAAGTATTGAAAGAAAGGCTAAAAAAGACTTTTTAGAAAGAAAATCTAAGCTGGAAGAAGATCGTCAAGAAAGAATGAAGCGAATGGATAAAACTCAAAAAGTGTGTGGAATATCTAAATGCACAATTTTTTAATTCGGTTTTTCAAAAAGCTTTGTAATCTCTGATCTACTTATGCTAAAATGTGCAAGCTTATAATTTTTAAGCAAACATGTTTAATTAATAAATCATGTATCTTGCATAATTTGTTGTGTCAAAGGGTGTCTTCTAAAGGATATTTGGCGCAGCTAAGATACTAGATATAACCCAAATAAGGAAAATCAAAATGTCTTTAATGAAAGAAATGTTATCTGCAGGTGTTCACTTCGGACACAAAAAAGCTTTCTGGAACCCTCAAATGGATGAGTACATCTTCGGTATTAATCATGGTGTTCATATCATCAATTTAGAAAAAACAGTTCCTCTTTTCCAAGATGCTGTTAACTTTGTTGGCAAAACTGTTGCTAATGGTGGTAAAGTTCTTTTTGTTGGTACTAAGAGACAAGCTCAAGATATCGTTGAAGAGCAAGCTAAAAGATGTGGTATGCCTTTCGTTAGCCATAGATGGTTAGGTGGTATGCTTACTAACTACAAAACAGTTAGACAATCTATCAAAAAATTAGCTCAATTAGAGAAGATGAGAGAAGATGGTTCTCTAGAATCTTTAACTAAGAAAGAAATGCTTCAAAACCTTAGAACTATCGAGAAATTAGAAAAAGTTCTTGGTGGTATTAAAGAGATGGGTGGTATCCCTGATGCTATCGTTGTTATCGATAGCAACAAAGAACATATCGCTATTCAAGAAGCTCAAAAACTAGGTATCAAAGTTGTATCAATCGTGGATACTAACTCAAACCCAGAAGGTATTGATTATATCATCCCAGGTAATGATGATGCTGTTAAGTCTATATCTTTCTATATGACTAAGTTTGCTGATGCTGTTATTGATGCTCAAGGTTTAGATAGAGCTGTAGCTGCAAAAGCTGATGAAACTGAAGCTCAACAAGAAGCATAAGAAAACAAACAAGGAATAAAACAATGTCAAATATTTCTGCTAAATTAGTAAAGGAACTTAGAGAAAGAACTGGTGCTGGCATGATGGAGTGTAAAAAAGCTCTAGTTGCTGCTGAAGGTGATATTGAAAAAGCTGCTGAAGAGATGAGAATCTCTGGTCAAGCGAAAGCTGATAAAAAAGCTTCTCGTGTTGCTGCTGAAGGTGTTATCGAAGCTTATGCTGCTGACGGTAAGGCTGTATTACTTGAAATTAACTCTGAGACTGACTTCGTTGCAAGAGACGATACTTTCAAAAACTTCGCTCAAGAAGCTGTAAAGGCTGCTCATGCTGCTAATGCAAAAACTATTGAAGAAGTTTTAGAAGCTAAAATTTCAACTGGTGAAACAGTTGAAGAAGCTCGTAAGTCTCTAATCGCTAAAATCGGTGAGAACATTCAGGTTCGTAGAGTTAAATCTGTAGAAGCTGGTACTTTAGGTGCTTATGTTCATGGTGGTAAAATTGGTGTGGTTGCTGCTCTAGAAGGTGGTGATGAAGATCTTGCTAAGGATATTGCGATGCACGTTGCAGCTGTAAATCCTATGGTTGTGTCAGGTGATGATGTTCCAGCTGATGTTGTGGCTAAAGAAAAAGAAATCTTTACAGCTCAAGCTAAAGAAAGTGGTAAGCCTGCTGAGATCATCGAGAAGATGATTGGTGGCAGAATCCGTAAGTTCTTAGATGAAGTTGCTCTTTTAGGTCAAGCTTTTGTTAAAGATCCTAATGTTAAAGTTGAGCAATTAGTTAAATCTAAAGATGCTAAAGTTGTTAGCTTTATCCGTTTAGATGTTGGTGAAGGTATCGAGAAGAAAGAAGAAGACTTCGCAGCAGAGGTGATGAGCCAAATCAAAGGTTAATATATGTCTAATGATTCGTTAGAATGTTCTCAAAAATCTCTAAAACTTAAGAGAATTCTTCTTAAGTTAAGCGGAGAGTCTTTATCAGCAGATCAGGGTTTTGGTATAAATGTTGAGTCTGCTGCTGCTATCATTAATCAAATCAAAACTCTTGTTGACTTAGGTGTTGAGTTAGCTGTAGTTGTAGGTGGTGGTAATATCTTGCGTGGGGGTAGAGCTAATTTTGGTGACAAAATTAGGAGAGCTACTGCAGATTCTATGGGTATGATTGCTACTATGATTAATGCTCTAGCTTTGCGTGATATGCTAATAAGTGGAGGTGTTGAAGCCGAAGCTTTTTCAGCAAAGGGTGTTGATGGGTTGCTAAAAGTTGCTAGTGCGCATGAGTTTAATCAAGAGCTTGCTAAAGGTAAGGTTTTGATATTTGCTGGTGGTACGGGTAACCCATTTGTAACTACTGATACTACAGCTAGTCTTAGGGCGGTTGAGGTTGGTGCAGATGCTTTACTAAAAGCTACAACTGTTGATGGTGTGTATGATAAAGATCCAAATAAATATTCTGATGCGAAACGCTTTGGGAAGGTGACTTTCTCAGAAGTGGTCAGCAAGGAGCTAAATGTTATGGATTTGGGAGCATTTACTCAATGTAGAGATTTTGGTATTCCAATATATGTGTTTGATTTAACTCAGCCAAATGCTTTGATTGATGCTGTTGTTGAATCAAAGCATGGTACCTGGGTTACTTTAGACTAATTAATTTTTCAAAAAAAGGATTGTTTTATGATAAACGAAATTCTAAAAGATGCTGAAAATAGAATGAGTAAGACGTTGGATGTTTTAGCTGATGATTTAGCTAAAATCAGGACTGGTCGAGCTCATCCTGATATTTTGGCTCATGTAACTATTGATTATTATGGTTCTGCTACTCCTATCACTCAGGTCGCTAATGTAAATGTGTTAGACGCAAGAACTCTTGGTATTACTCCATGGGAGAAGGGTCTTTCAGGTCAGATCGAGAAGGCTATTATTACTTCTGATCTTGGTCTTAATCCTACTAACCTTGGTGATAGTTTGAGAGTCCCTATGCCAGCACTTAATGAAGAGCGCAGAAAAGAGCTTGTTAAGCTTGTTAAGTCTGAAACTGAAAGTGGTAGAATATCTATTAGAAATATTCGTCGTGATGCAAATGGTGACATCAAAGAACTTCTTAAAGAGAAAGAAATAACAGAAGATGATGCTAAAAGAGCAGAAGACAATATTCAAAAAATCACAGATAAAATGATTGCTCAAGCCGATGCTTTAGCCGTTAAAAAAGAACAAGATTTAATGGCAGTCTAATTCTTTAGATTTCCTAATAAAGCTTGTATTTCTCTCTATTCTTTCTTATTATTTATCTAATTTAATTTTATTATATGACTTATTATGACTTTGGCTAAGGAAAATGCTCTTAGACATGTTGCTATAATTATGGATGGTAATGGGCGTTGGGCAAAAAGTAAGCTAAAGCCTCGTATTTTTGGTCATAGAAGTTCTATATCAAGTGTTGACTCGACAATTGAGTATTGTGTTGAGAATGACATCGAGATTTTAACTCTTTTTGCATTTGGTAGAGATAATTGGTCAAGACCTGAAAAAGAAGTTTCTGATTTGATGGATCTTTTTTATAAGACTTTGAAGGATAAGACTCCAAAACTACATAAAAATAATATTGTTTTAAAAGTTGTTGGAGATAGGACTCGACTTTCTGAGAAGCTTGAGGGTATGATTGAATCTTGTGAGTCTCTTACTCAAGATAATACTGGACTTGAACTTAGGTTAGCTGTTGATTATGCTGGTCGTTGGGATGTTTTGCAAGCAGTTAAGTCTATGGCTAAAAAGGTTCAGTCTCAGCAGTTGGGGGTGGACGACATCGATGAAGATGGTTTTGCGAAAGAGCTTGTTGCAGGAGATATTCCTGTGGATTTACTTATTAGAACAAGTGGCGAGGTTCGATTAAGTGATTTTATGTTGTGGCAGATGGCTTATGCTGAGATGTATTTTACAGATGTTATGTGGCCTGACTTTTCAAAAAAAGAGCTGCATAAGGCGGTAGAGTGTTTTTATTCTCGTCAAAGACGATTTGGTAAAAGTGGCGAACAAATTAAATAAGAGGAAGTTATGATACAAAGAATAATAACGGGCGTTGTTTTAGTTGCTGTGGTTTTTAGTTTTTTACTTTATGCTACGAGCTACTTGTTTGGCGTGGGAGTATTTCTCGTTGCCGTTTTATCCGCTTATGAGTGGATGAGGCTTGCAAAAGTAGAAGAGGAATCTGTAATTAGAAATCTTATTATTTTCTCAGTCTCTGTGTTTGTTGTTTCGGAGTTTTTTGTTTATTTGCAATATGTATTTCCTATATTTTGGCTATATGCAATATTTAGGCTGAGCCAATATGAACGTCAGAAAATTAACTCTATATCTTCTATGGAAATGTTGATTATGGGGCTTTTTGCAATTTCGCCATTTGCTGCTTCTTTGTATGTGTTGCATAGTAATAATGTTGCATGGATATTTATGTTTATCTTGGTTGTGGCTGCTGCTGATAGTGGAGCTTATTTCGCTGGTAAGGCTATTGGTAAGCGTAAAATGCTTCCTAGGCTGAGTCCTAATAAGACTATTGAAGGGTTGTTGGGAGGTTTGGCTAGTGCGGTTGTGGTTGCGGCTGTTTTTCTTTTTTATATGGATTTGAGTTTTGAGCAGTATGTCTTTATGTTGATAATTTCTGCGTTAACAGCTGTTTTATCTGTGGTTGGTGATGTGTTCGAGAGTATGATGAAGCGTATCGCAGGTGTTAAGGATAGTGGTAATATTTTGCCAGGGCATGGTGGTCTTCTTGATAGGCTTGATGGTTACATGCCAACATTACCTGTTTTTGTTATGCTTGGCTATTTTGCTGGTGTATTTGTTTTTTAAGGAAGTATTATGAATATAGAGCTAAAGGTTTTAAATAAGGAGATTATTAAGGAAATTCCTGAATACGGTACTCAAGGCTCTGCAGCGGTAGATCTAAGAGCGTGTATTTCTGAAAAAGAGTTTCTAAAGCCAGGGGAGTGTAAGCTTATTGGTGCGGGTGTTGCTATAAATATCGCAAATCCTAACTATGCGGCGATGATTCTTCCAAGGTCTGGTCTTGGACACAAAAAAGGTTTGGTGCTTGGTAATGGTACTGGTCTTATTGATTCTGATTATCAAGGTGAGTTGATGGTTTCATGTTTTAACCGATCGCAAGAGGTTGTTGAGATAGAGCCGTTGATGAGGTTTGCTCAACTTGTCATAGTTCCAATCGTTCAGGCAAATTTTACAGTTGTAGAAGATTTTTCACAACAAACTGTCAGAGCTGACGGAGGCTTTGGTCATACAGGAGTGTAGATATGTTTTTTAATATCCCAAATATTCTTACTTTCGGTAGATTGGCTTTAATTCCATTTATCGTTATATGCTATTATTTTAACTTTCCTCATCATCATGGCATAACTGCGACTTTATTTTTGCTTGGTGCTGCGACTGATTGGTTAGATGGGTATTTAGCGCGTAAATGGGAGCAGACTAGTAAATTGGGAGCGTTTTTGGATCCTGTTGCTGATAAGCTTATTGTGGCTACCGCTCTTTGTTTATTTATAGAAATGTATCCTTATTGGTGGGCAACTATTCCAGCTATTATCATGATCTGTAGAGAGATTTTGGTTTCAGCATTGCGTGAATGGATGGCAGAGCTTGGTCAGAGAAGTGTTGTCAAGGTTGGTATGTGGGGTAAGGTTAAGACTGTTGCACAAATGGCTGCTTTATTTATCTTTTTGATTAAACCTGCTATAGATTTTAGACATTCGCTTGATTATACAAGTTTTAATACTTGGTTTATTTTGCTTGGATTTTTAATGCTTTATATAGCGGTTGTTCTAACAGTTTATTCTATGCTTAATTATCTATATAGTGCATTTAAATCAGTTTTTGGTTCTTCAATTAAATAGATCTTTTTACTTTCTTCTTTTCTTTTTATTGTATTTTTGTTAATATGTTTGTCTAATGCTATTTTTGCACAATCATTGCTTGTGTGTAGTGTTAAGAGTTTAATTAAATAAAAACTGATAAATAAACGGAGAATAATAACTAATGGCAACTATAAATCAGTTGGTGAACAACCCTCGCAAGAGATCGGTTGTTAAGTCTAAGGTTCCTGCGTTGAAGGCTTGCCCTCAAAGAAGAGGGGTTTGTACGAGAGTTTATACTACAACTCCTAAGAAGCCTAACTCAGCACTTAGAAAAGTAGCTCGTGTAAGATTAACGAGTGGATTTGAGGTAACTAGCTACATTGGTGGTGAAGGTCATAACCTACAAGAGCACAGTGTTGTGCTTATCAGAGGTGGTAGGGTTAAAGATTTACCAGGTGTGCGTTATCACATCGTTAGGGGTGCTTTAGATACTTCAGGTGTTAATAATCGTAAGCACGGTCGTTCTAAGTATGGTACGAAGCGTCCTAAGTCTTAGTTTGTGTTTAAAATTTAACATTTGAAAAAGGTATAAAAATGTCTAGAAGAAATAGAGCTCCTAAAAGAGATATTCTACCTGATCCTAAGTATAAGAGTCAGGTTGTTGCTAAGTTTGTTAACCATATTATGCTAGATGGTAAAAAATCAGTAGCTGAAAAAATTGTATATGGTGCGTTTGATAAAATTAAAGCAAAAGATGCTTCTGCTAATGAAGTTGAAGTTTTTGAAAATGCTTTAGAAAGTGTTAGCCCTATGGTAGAGGTTAAGTCTCGTCGTGTTGGTGGTGCTACATATCAAGTTCCTGTAGAAGTTAGACCTGAGCGTCGTCAAACTTTAGGTATGAGATGGATTATAGATGCTGCTCGTAAGAGAAAAGAGAATACTATGGGTGACAGGGTTGCTGCTGAGATTCTTGAAGCTGTAGAAGGTAGAGGTGCTGCTGTTAAGAAGAGAGAAGATACTCATAAAATGGCAGAAGCTAACAAAGCATTTGCTCACTTCAGATGGTAATAAGGGGAATATAAAGTGTCTCGTAAAACAAGTTTAGAAAAATATAGAAATATTGGTATCTGTGCCCACGTGGATGCAGGTAAAACAACGACTACTGAACGTATCCTTTTCTATACTGGTCTTTCTCATAAGATTGGTGAAGTGCATGATGGCGCAGCTACTATGGACTGGATGGAGCAAGAGCAGGAGAGAGGTATTACAATTACTTCTGCTGCTACAACCACTTTCTGGTCTGGTATGGATCAGCAGTTCCCTGAGCATCGTATCAATATTATTGACACTCCGGGTCACGTTGACTTCACAATTGAAGTAGAGCGTTCTCTACGTGTATTAGATGGTGCTGTAGTTGTGTTTTGTGGTTCATCTGGTGTTGAGCCTCAGTCTGAGACTGTATGGCGTCAAGCTAACAAGTACGGTGTTCCAAGAATCGTATTTGTAAACAAAATGGATAGATCTGGCGCAGACTTCGAAAGAGTTTGTGGTCAAATCAAAACAAGGCTAAAAGCAAATGTTGTTCCTGTTCAGTTAAATATTGGTGCAGAGGAAGATTTCAAAGGTGTTGTTGATCTTATTAAGATGAAAGCAATCATGTGGAATGAAGATGACTTTGGTCTTACTTATGATCTTGTCGATATTCCTGCAGAGCTTCAAGAAAGAGCTGAAGAGCTGCGTATGGAAATGATTGAGGCTGCTGCTGAGTCATCTGAAGAGCTTATGGAAAAGTATCTTGAAGAAGGCGAGCTTTCTGAGGCTGAAATTAAGCAAGGTCTGCGCACAAGAGTTCTTAATAATGAGATCGTTCTCGCTTTTTGTGGATCTGCGTTTAAAAACAAGGGTGTTCAAGCTGTTCTTGATGGTGTTATTGAGTATTTACCAGCACCTAACCAGGTTGCTGCTATTAAGTGTGAAACTGAAGATGGTGAGCCAGCTTCTCGTCCGTCATCGGATAAAGAGCCGTTTGCTGCTCTTGCATTTAAGCTGGCTACAGACCCATTTGTTGGTAACTTAACATTCATACGTGTTTACTCGGGTGTGCTTAAGTCAGGCGATGCTGTTTACAACCCAGTTAAGGGTAAAAAAGAGCGTGTGGGTCGTATTGTGCAGATGCATTCTAATAAGCGTGAAGAGATTAAAGAAGTACGTGCTGGTGATATCGCTGCATGTATTGGTCTTAAAGATGTAACTACTGGCGATACTCTTTGTGATCAGGATAATGTTGTTATTCTTGAAAGAATGGAGTTCCCTGAGCCTGTAATCTCTGTTGCTGTTGAGCCGAAAACGAAGGCTGACCAAGAGAAAATGTCTATTGCTTTAGGTAAGTTGGCTGCGGAAGATCCATCTTTCAGAGTTAAGACTGATGAAGAGTCTGGTCAAACAATTATTTCTGGAATGGGTGAGCTTCACTTGGATATTATTGTTGATCGTATGAAGCGTGAGTTTAAGGTAGAAGCTAATGTTGGTAATCCTCAGGTTGCTTACAGAGAGACTATCCGTTCAACGGTTGAGCAAAACAGTAAGTTTGTTCGTCAGTCAGGTGGTCGTGGTCAGTACGGTCATGTTGTTGTTAAGTTTGAGCCGTTAGAGGTTTCTACTAATGATGCTGGCGAAGAGAAAATCTTTGAATTTGTTGATGAGATTGTTGGTGGTGTGGTGCCAAAAGAATATATTGGTTCAGTTGCTAAAGGTATTGAGGAGCAAATGACTAATGGTGTACTAGCTGGCTATCCAATGATTGGAGTTAAGGCTACTTTATTTGATGGTTCATATCATGATGTTGACTCATCTGAGATGGCGTTCAAAATTGCTGGTTCACTAGCAATTAAAGAAGGTGCTAAAAAAGCTAATGCTTGCATACTTGAGCCAATTATGAAGGTTGAAGTTGTGACTCCAGAAGATTATCTTGGTGATGTTATGGGTGACCTTAACAGAAGAAGAGGTATCATTGAGGGTATGGATGAAAATCCAAGTGGTAGAGTAATTAATGCTTTAGTGCCGCTTTCAGAGATGTTTGGTTATGCGACTAACGTTCGTTCAATGAGCCAAGGTAGAGCGTCTTTCTCAATGCAGTTTGAGAAGTACTCTGAAGTACCAAGCAATATTGCTGATGAAATCATCAAATCTCGTAACTCATAATTTAAAAAGGAAATAAATAAAATGGCTGTGAATAATCAAAGAATTAGAATCAGATTAAAAGCCTTTGATCATAAGCTTATTGATGTTTCTACTCAAGAAATCGTTGATACTGCTAAAAAGACTGGGGCTCAAGTTAAGGGACCAATCCCTTTACCAGTACGTAAAGAGAAGTTTACAATTCTTATTTCTCCGCACGTAAACAAAAAAGCAAGAGATCAATATGAGATCAGAACTCACAAGAGATTGATCGATATTGTTGAACCTACGGATAAAACTGTAGATGCTCTTATGAAACTAGATTTAGCATCAGGTGTTGATGTTCAGATCAGTTTAAGCTAATATATACGTTACTTTTTTGATTTAATTCAGAAAATGTAATAAATTAGGTCTCTGCGGTCAATCGCAATCGCAGGGTTAATATAATAATAATAGAGGATTAAATAATGTCTTTAGGATTAGTTGGTCGCAAATGTGGTATGACTCGTATTTTTACTGAAGATGGTGTTTCTATTCCTGTAACAGTAGTTCAAGTTGAGCCTAATAAGGTTACTCAAGTTAAAACTGCTGAAACGGATGGTTATAATGCTGTTCAAGTAACTACTGGTTTGAAAAAGCGTTCAAATGTAAATAGACCTGCAGCTGGTCACTTTGCTAAGGCAGGTGTTGAACCGGGTAGAGGTTTATGGGAGTTTGCTATTGATAATGCTAGCGAATATGAAGTGGGTTCATCTATCGAGCCTACTATATTTGAAGCAGGTCAAAAAGTAGACGTAAGGGGTGTATCTAAAGGTAAAGGCTTCCAAGGTGGTGTGAAGCGTCATAACTTTAGCACTCAAGATGCTACTCATGGTAACTCACTTTCTCACAGAGCTCATGGTTCGACAGGTCAAAACCAGTCTCCAGGTAGAGTCTTTAAAAACAAAAAGATGGCTGGACATATGGGTAATGAAAACGTTACTGTTCAATCTTTAGAAGTTGTGAGAGTTGACGCGGAAAATGGTTTATTGCTTTTAAAGGGTGGTATTCCAGGTTCAGTTGGTGGCGATATTGTTGTTACTCCAGCTGTAAAAAGTTAGTAGATAAGTAAATATACCGGAGAGTTTGTTGTGGACTTAAATATAAAATCTATGGCTGGTGCAGAAGCTGGTGTAGTAGGTGTTGCAGATAGTGTTTTTGCAACTGACTATAACGAGGCGCTAATTCACCAGGTTGTTGTTGCCTATATGGCAGGCGCTCGTCAAGGTACTAAAGCTCAAAAAACTAGATCAGAAGTGTCTGGTGGTGGAGCTAAGCCTTGGAGACAAAAAGGTACAGGTAGAGCAAGAGCGGGTACTATCCGTTCACCAATCTTTAGAAAGGGTGGTGTTACATTTGCTGCTAAGCCTAAAAGTTATAAGCAAAAAGTTAATCGTAAAATGTACTCAAGTGCTGTCAAGTCAATCTTATCAGAGCTAGTTAGATCTGAGAGAATGTCTATAGTTAAAGAATTAAAACTAGAAACTCCTAAAACAAAGGATTTCAAAAAAGTGGTAGATTCTTTAAATGTTAAAGATGTGCTTTTTGTTGTTGGTACAGAAGAATTTGGTGAGAACTTATACTTATCTTCTAGAAACCTTAAGAATGTGGCAGTATGTGATGCTGTTGAGATTAATCCAGTTTCTTTGATGTGCTTTGAAAATGTTGTTTTCACTGAGAAAGCTATAAAAGAAGTGGAGGAGAGACTAGTATGATATCTCAAGAAAAATTATTAAAAACTGTTATAAGACCTCATGTTTCTGATAAAACTTATGGTCTTTCAGATGCTAACTCAACAATTGTATTTGAAGTAGCTAGATTTGCTAATAAGCAAGATGTGAAAAATGCAGTTGAGCAGTTGTTTGAAGTTAAGGTTGAGTCAGTGAATATCCTTAATGTTAAGGGTAAGGCGCGTAGATTTGGTCGTGTTGAAGGCAGGACAAAAGCTTGGAAAAAGGCTTATGTGAAGCTTGCTGAAGGGCATGATATCAATTTTGTTGGTGCAGAGTAATTTAAAGAAGGTTTATAATCATGATTGAAATAAAAAAAGCTAAACCTACTTCACCTGGCCGTCGCCACGTAGTGAGCGTAAAGAATACAGAATTACATACAGGTAAGCCATTCAAAGGTTTGGTAGAAGTTAAAAAGAATAAAGCTGGTAGAAATAATACTGGTAGAATCACTGTTCGTCATCAAGGTGGCGGACATAAGCAACATTACCGTGTTGTAGATTTTAAAAGAAACAAGGATGATATTACTGCTAAGGTTGAGAGAATCGAGTACGATCCTAACCGTAGTGCAAATATTGCTTTAGTCCTTTATGCTGATGGTGAAAGAAGATACATCATCGCTCCTAAAGGTCTTAAGAAAGATATGTCTGTTGTTTCTGGTGAAAAAGTAGATGTTGCTGTTGGTAACTGTATGCCGCTTAGAAATATACCTCTAGGTACAGTTATTCACAATATCGAAATGAAGCCAAAGAAAGGTGCACAAATGATCAGAAGTGCTGGTACTTTCGCTCAGTTGGTTGGTAAGGATAATGCTTATGCAATTATTCGTCTAAGATCAGGTGAGATGAGAAGAGTGCTTTTAGATTGTAGAGCAGTTATTGGTGTGGTATCTAATTCTGAGCACAACTTAAAATCTTTAGGTAAGGCTGGTGCGAAGCGCTGGAGAGGTGTAAGACCTACTGTTAGAGGTGTTGCAATGAACCCAGTAGATCACCCACATGGTGGTGGTGAAGGCCGTACTTCAGGTGGTAGACATCCTGTGTCTCCATGGGGTATGCCTACTAAAGGCTATAAGACGCGTAAAAATAAGCGTTCTAATAAGTTGATTGTTCAAAAACGTAAGTAATTAGGGAGAAGGTTGTGCCTCGTTCATTAAAAAAAGGACCTTTTGTAGATCATCATCTTTTAAAGAAGGTTTTTGAAGCGCAAGAAAATAATTCTAAAAAGCCAATCAAAACATGGTCAAGAAGATCATTGATTGTGCCGGATATGATAGGTTTAACTATAGCTGTACATAACGGTCAGCAGCACGTGCCAGTTCTTATGACTGAAGAAATGGTTGGCCATAAATTAGGTGAGTTTGCGATTACTCGTAACTACCGTGGTCACGCAGCTGATAAAAAAGCTAAGAAGAAATAGTTGGGGTTAGATACATGGAAGTACAAGCTAAATTAAAATTCGCAAGAATCTCAGCTCAAAAATGTAGATTGGTTGCTGATCAAATCAGGGGTTTACCTGTAGAGCAAGCTATTAATCTTTTGACTTTTAGTAACAAAAAAGCAGCAGTGCTAATCAAGGATGTTTTAAATTCTGCGGTAGCTAATGCTGAGCATAATGATGGTATGGATGTTGATTCACTATTCGTTTCAACTGTATTCGTTGACGAAGGCCCTACTATGAAGCGTTTTGAAGCTAGAGCGAAAGGTCGTGGTAATCGTATTTTAAAGAGAACTTCACATATCACTGTGAAAGTTGCTGAGAAAAACTAAGAGGTGTAGTAAAAATGGGTCAAAAAGTACATCCTAATGGGATTCGTTTAGGTATCGTAAAAGAGCATAACTCAACTTGGTATGCTGACTCTTCTGACTACGCTACTAAGCTTAATGAAGATATTAAGGTTAGAGAGTTTTTGCATAAAAAACTTGCGTCAGCAGCAGTTAGTAAAATTCAAATCGAAAGACCTGCTCAAAATGCTAAGATTACAATTCATACAGCTAGACCTGGTATTGTGATTGGTAAAAAAGGTGAAGATGTTGAAAAGCTTCGTAATGAAGTTAATAAGTTGATGGGTATTCCTGTTCAAATAAACATTGAAGAAGTTCGTAAGCCTGAAATAGATGCTAAGCTAGTAGCTGACAGCGTTGCTCAACAATTAGAAAAAAGAGTAATGTTTAGAAGAGCTATGAAAAAAGCTATGCAAGGAGCTATGAAATCTGGAGCTAAAGGTATTAAGATCATGGTTAGTGGTCGTTTAGGTGGTGCAGAGATCGCTCGTTCTGAATGGGCTAGAGATGGTAGAGTGCCTCTACAAACTTTTAGAGCAGATGTTGATTACTCTACAGCTCAAGCTTTAACAACTTATGGTATTATCGGTGTTAAGGTTTGGATTTATAAGGGTGAAATTCTTCCTGGTCAAATGGATCAGAAGAACAATAATAAAAAAGGAGCTAGATAATGCTACAGCCTAAGCGTACAAAGTTTCGTAAACAGCAGAAGATGCGTAATAGAGGCTTGGCTCACAGAGGTAATAAAGTAAGCTTTGGTGAGTTTGGTCTTCAAGCAACATCTAGAGGTAGAATCACTGCTAGACAGATTGAGGCAGGAAGAAGAGCTATTACTCGTCACGTTAAGCGTGGTGGTAAAGTTTGGATTAGAATTTTCCCAGATAAGCCGATCACTCAGAAGCCTCTTGAAGTTCGTATGGGTAAAGGTAAAGGTTCGGTTGAATATTGGGTTGCTCAAATTCAGCCAGGACGTGTACTATATGAAATTACTGGTGTAAAAGAAGAATTAGCGCGTGAAGCTTTTGCAAGAGCAGCAGCTAAAATGCCAGTGCAGACAACTTTTGTTGAAAAGCAGGTGATGTAATGAAAAGAAAAGATACTTTAAAAGATTATAGAGGTAAAAGTATTGACCAACTGCAAGAAGCGAAAATTGAGTTATTGCAACAATTATTTTCTCTTCGTATGCAAAAAGGTACAGGGCAATTAAAAAAGAATCACTTATTTAAAAGTGCTAAAAGAGATATTGCTCGTATAAATACAATAATATCAGAAAAGAATAAATAGGTGCCTGGAAGATGAGCGATAAAATTAGATTGTTAGAAGGTAAAGTTTCTAGCGTTGCTATGGATAAAACTGTAGTAGTAAGAGCTGAAAGATACGTTAAGCACCCTTTATATGGTAAGTTCGTGAAAAAAACAACGAAGTATTATGTTCATGATGAAAATAATGAATGTAAAGCAGGTGATGTTATCAAGTTCAAAGAAACTAAGCCGTATTCAAAAACTAAGAAGTGGTGTTTAGTAGATATTATCCATAGAGAAAAATAATAAATTTGATTTTATTTTTGTTTATTGGTATATTTATCGGACTGCAAAATTGCACAGCAGTCTTATATAATAATAAATAAGGGTTATTTGTATGATTCAAATGCAAACAGAACTCCAAGTTGCTGACAACAGTGGCGCTAAGAGAGTTGAGTGTATAAAGGTTTTGGGTGGCTCTCATCGCAGATACGCATCTATTGGTGATGTAATTAAAGTAACTGTGAAAGAAGCTGCGCCAAGAGGTAAAGCTAAGAAAGGATCTGTATATAATGCTGTAGTTGTGAGAACAGCTAAAGGTGTGCGCAGAAGAGATGGTTCTAAGGTTCGTTTTGATGGCAATGCTGCCGTGCTTCTAAATGCTAACGGACAGCCAATGGGAACTCGTATCTTTGGCCCTGTTACAAGGGAACTTCGTACTGAGAAGTTTATGAAGATCGTATCTTTAGCACCAGAAGTATTATAGTTATTTATTGAGGTGTAAGTAATGAATAGATTAAAAAAAGGTGATGATGTAATAGTTATCGCTGGTAAAGATAAAGGTCGCAGAGGTGTAGTTAAGTCTTTCGCTAATGGTGGATCTTTAGTTTTAGTGGAAGGCATTAATGTTGTTAAAAAACATGTTAAGCCTAATCCAAATAGAGGTGTTGAAGGCGGAGTTGTTGAAAAAGAGCTTCCTGTAGATGCGTCTAACGTTGCTATCTTTAACCCAGCTACTGAAAAAGCTGATAGAGTGGGTTATAAGTTTGTTGATGAGAAAAAGGTTCGCTACTTCAAATCTAATGGCGAGCTTGTAGACTTATAGGACTAAGTTTTATGGCAAGATTAAAGGAACATTATCAAAAAGAGCTTGTTGCTAAATTAAAAGACGAGCTTAAATTAGATAATATTATGGAAGTACCTGCTATTGAGAAGATTACTCTTAATATGGGTGTTGGTGATGCTGCAAAAGATAAAAAGATTATGACTTTTGCATTAAATGATTTGACTGCAGTTGCTGGTCAAAAGCCAGTTGTTACTAAGTCTAAAAAATCTATCGCTGGTTTTAAAATCCGTGATGGTTGGCCTATAGGCGCTAAAGTTACGTTACGTGGCGAGCGTATGTATGAGTTTTTAGACAGATTGATAACAATTGCTATCCCTAGAATCAGAGATTTTAGGGGGTTAAGCGCTAAATCTTTTGATGGTAGAGGTAATTATAGCTTAGGAATGAGAGAACAAATTTCTTTCCCTGAGATTGATTATGATAAGATTGACTCTATCAGAGGTTTAGATATTTCGATAACTACTACAGCTAAGAATGATGACCAAGGAAGAGCTTTGCTTAAAGCGTTTGGTTTTCCTTTTAAGTCTTAATTATAGGTTGGGGTTTTAAATGGCAAAAAAAGCAATGGTTCAGAGAGAATTAAAAAGAGAAAAACTAGTAGCTAAATATGCTCAAAAAAGAGCTGAGCTTAAAGCTATTATTCTTGATGTGAATTCTACTGAAGAACAAAAATGGGAAGCTCAAATTAAACTGCAAAAGCTACCAGTAAACTCGTCTGCATCTCGTGTGCAAAGAAGATGTAAGGTTACAGGTAGACCACATGCTGTATACAGAAAGTTCGGTCTATGCCGTAATAAGCTTAGAGAGTATGCAATGGCAGGTGATGTTCCTGGTTTGAAAAAAGCTAGTTGGTAATAAGGAATTTTAAGTTATGAGTATGCAAGATCCAATCGCGGATATGTTTACAAGAATCAGAAATGGTCTTTCTGCTGAGAAAGAAGCTGTTTCTGTGCCATTTTCAAAAATGAAGATGGAAGTTGCGAACTTTTTAGTTAAAGAAGGTTATGTTAAAGGTTGTTCAAAAGGTACAACTGTAGCTGGTCATCCTTCTATAGAAATTGAGCTTAAGTATCACGCTGGTACTCCAGTGATCGAAATGATCAAAAGAGTTTCTAGACCAAGTTTGAGAATCTATAAGTCTCACGAAGAACTACCTAAAGTATACGGTGGTTTTGGTGTTGCTATTATCTCTACATCAAAAGGTTTAGTCAGCGATAGACAAGCAAGAGCTCTTGGTGTTGGTGGCGAAATAGTTGGCTACGTAGCTTAAGTTAGCAAGGAGATTGATATGTCAAGAATAGGTAAGAAACCTGTTGCTATCCCAAGCGGTGTTACAATTAGTGTTGCTGCTGGCAACGTGGTAGAAGTTAAAGGCGCTAAGGCTACTTTAAATAAAACTTTCTCTACTGATGTGACTTTTAATGTTGCTGATAGTGAAGCAACAGTTACACCAAATAACAATAGTAAAAATGCAATTGCTCAATCTGGAACGGCTAGAGCAATTTTAAATAATATGGTTGAAGGTGTTAGCAAAGGTTTTGAAAGAAAACTAAAAATTATTGGTGTTGGTTATCGTGCTAAAGCACAAGGTAGCGATTTAAACCTTACTTTAGGTTTCTCTCACCCTGTAGTATATAAATTACCACAAGGTATAACAGCAGAAACTCCAGCTCCTACTGAGATTGTTCTTAAAGGTGCTGATAAAGAGCTTTTAGGTAAAGTAGCTTCAGAAATTAGAGACTACAGAAAACCAGAACCTTATAAAGGTAAAGGTGTTCGTTATGAAGACGAATATGTAGCTAAGAAAGAAGCTAAGAAGAAGTAGTTATAAAGGATAGTATTATTATGGATAAAAAAACTGCTCGTTTAAATCGTAGTAAGCGTACTAGAATCAAGTTAAGAGAACTTGGTCATACTAGACTTTGTGTTTATAGAACACCTAGACATGTATATGCTCAAGTAATTTCTGGTGATGGTTCTACTGTGATAGCTGCTGCGTCTACTGTAGAGAAAGATGTTAAAGCGAAATGTAAATACACTGGTAATGTTGCATCTGCTGCAATCGTTGGTGAAATGATTGCTACTAGATGTAAAGAAAAAGGTATCGAGCAAGTTGCTTTTGATAGATCTGGATATAGATATCATGGACGTGTTAAAGCTTTAGCAGAAGCTGCTAGAGAGCATGGTCTACAGTTTTAATAAATAAAATATGGATGATTATTCATTATGTCTAATGAAGTAAAAAAGAACGAAGAGCTGATTGAAAAGTTAGTTAGTGTTAAAAGACACTCTAAGACAGTAAAAGGTGGTAGAATCATGAGCTTTGCCGCGCTAACTGTTGTAGGTGACGGTAAAGGCAAAATTGGAATAGGCAGAGGTAAATCAAGAGAAGTGCCTGTTGCTATCCAAAAAGCTATGGAAAACGCTAAAAAGAACATGGTATCAGTAAACTTAAATAACGATACGCTATGGTATGCTACTATGTCTAACCATGGTGCATCTAAAGTGTTTATGCAACCTGCATCTGCTGGTACAGGTATTATTGCTGGTGGTGCTATGCGTTCTGTTTTTGAAGCAGTTGGTGTACACAACGTTTTAGCAAAAACATATGGCTCAACTAATCCTGTTAACGTTGTAAGAGCAACAATCGCAGGTCTAGCAAAAATTAAATCACCAGAACAGATCGCTGATAAAAGAGGTCTTTCTGTTGAAGAGATTCAGGGGTAATTAAAAATGACTCAAGCTAAAACATTTAAAGTTACTTTAGTAAAAAGCCTGATTGGTCGTAAGCAAAACCATATAGCATCTGCTAGAGGTTTAGGTCTTAGAAAAATCAACCACACAGTTGAAGTATTAGATACTCCAGAAAATCGTGGTATGGCTAATAAAATATATTATATGGTTAAGATAGAGGGGTAGTATAAAATGAAATTAAATACAATTGCTCCTGCTGCTGGCTCTAAAAGCGCACCAAAAAGATTAGGTCGTGGTATTGGAAGTGGTTTAGGTAAAACTTCTGGTAAAGGTCACAAAGGTCAAAAGGCGCGTTCAGGTGGCTATCATAAAGTAGGTTTCGAAGGTGGTCAAATGCCTTTACAAAGAAGATTACCAAAGTTTGGTTTTACTTCTGCGTCTAAAAGGTTTGTTGCTGAGGTTAGACTACATGAGTTAAATCATGTTGGGGCTGATGAAGTTACAGTTGACACTTTAAAAGATCTAGGTCTTATTAGAAAAGATATCAAAACAGTTAAAGTAATAGCTTCTGGAGAAATCCAAAAAGCTGTTAGCCTTAAGGGTATAGCTTGCACTAAAGGTGCTAAAGAAGCTATTGAAAAAGCTGGTGGTAAGGTAGAATAAGATTAAAGATATGTCAAAGTTTAATAGTACTTCTGGAACAACAGGTGAATTAAGATCTAGGCTAATTTTTGTCGTTATTGCGATATTAGTATTCAGGTTGGGTGTTTATATTCCTATACCAAATATTGATCCAACAAAATTAGTAGAGATTATCTCAAATCAACACTCAAATAGTGGTGGTTTGATGAGTATGTTTAATATGTTCTCTGGTGGTGCTCTTACACAGATGAGTATCTTCGCATTGGGTGTTATGCCTTATATCTCTGCATCAATTATTTTTCAGATGCTTTCAGCTGTATATCCAAAATTTATAGAGCTGAAAAAAGAGGGTGAATCAGGACAGAAGAAAATCACTCAGTATACAAGATATTTGACTCTTGCTTTGTCTATAGTGCAATCATTTGGTATTGTTGCATTTGTATTACATCAAGATGGTTTAGTAACAACTAACAATATGCCGATATTTTATTTAACGACTATTGTTTCTGTTACTACAGGTAGTATGTTTTTGATGTGGTTAGGTGAGCAAATTACAGAAAGAGGTGTGGGAAATGGTATTTCACTACTAATCTTCTCTGGTATCGTTGCTAACTTACCATTTGAGATTTCAAACACACTATCTCAAGCAAACCAGCATGTAATATCATATTTATCTGTTTGGGTTCTGTTAATATTACTTTTGTTAGTTATTGCATTTGTGGTATTTATGGAAAGTGCTCAGAGAAAGATTACAGTAAATTATGCTAAGAGACAGCAAGGTAGAAAAATGTTTGCTGCTCAAACTAGTCATTTACCATTAAAACTTAACATGGCCGGTGTAATTCCAGCTATCTTTGCATCATCTATTTTAATGGTGCCAGGAGTTTTATTTGGTTGGCTATCTAACTACAACTCACTAAGTTGGTTAGCAGATGTTGCAGAAATGTTACAGCCAGGAAGCATAGTTTATACAGTAGTATTTGCTGCGACAATTATATTTTTCTGTTTCTTTTACACTTCATTAGTATTTAATCCAAAGGAAACTGCGGATAATTTGAAGAAGTCAGGTGCTTATATTTCTGGTGTAAGACCTGGTGAGCAAACAGCTAAATATATAGATGCAGTTATGACAAGATTAACTTTAGTTGGTTCATTGTATATTACAGCTATATGTTTGTTACCTATATTTGTAGTGAAATTCTTTGCACAAGGATTATCATTTACATTTGGTGGAACTTCATTATTGATTGTAGTTGTTGTGATGATGGATTTTATGGCTCAAGTTAGGTCGCATATGATGTCAACTCAATATGATTCTGTTATGAAAAAAGCAAATCTTAGTGGTAAGAGAAAATAGAGAAATATTTTTGGAGAAATATAATGAAAGTTAGAGCTTCAGTTAAAAAAATGTGTAGAAACTGTAAAGTTATTAAGCGCAATAGAGTAGTTCGCGTAATATGTACAGACCCTAGACATAAGCAAAGACAAGGTTAATAGGTCAAGCTAAATTAAATAAAGCTTGATTATTTGATTTTAAAAAGTTATCCTAGCAAGTTACAAATTGCGGCAGATAGCAAATTAATTAAGAATAATTATTAGGAGTGAATTAGATGGCTCGTATAGCTGGTGTTAATATTCCTGTTCATAAACATACAGTAATAGGATTAACTTCAATTTATGGCATAGGTAAAACAAGAGCACAAGAAATCTGTGAATCTTGTAAAGTAAGCCCAACTGTTAAAATCAAAGAATTGACTGATGAACAAGTCGAAGCTTTAAGAACAGAGGTTGCTAAATTTACGGTAGAAGGTGATTTACGTCGTGAAGTTTCTATGGACATAAAAAGACTTATGGATTTAGGTTGCTTCAGAGGCAGAAGACATCGTCGTAGCCTTCCTGTAAGAGGACAGAGAACGAAGACTAATGCTCGTACTCGTAAAGGTCCAAGAAAGCCAATCAAGGCATAAAATACAATTATAACTATAAGATTAAAGGGTAGATTATATGGCTAAGTCTGTTAGATCATCAAAGAAAAAAGTAAAAAGAGTAGTTACTGATGCAGTTGCTCATATTTACTCATCTTTTAATAACACTATAGTAACTATTACAGATAGACAAGGTAATGCTTTATCTTGGGCTACTTCTGGTGGTAGTGGCTTTAGAGGTTCAAGAAAGAGTACACCTTTTGCTGCTCAAGTTGCAGCTGAAAGAGCAGCTGATATGGCTCTAGAATATGGTGTAAAAAATGTAGATGTTTTAGTGAAAGGACCAGGTTCAGGTAGAGATTCTGCTGTTAGAGCCTTAAATGCTAAAAACTTAAAAGTTACAAGCATCACAGATGTGACTCCATTACCGCATAATGGTTGTCGTCCACCTAAAAAACGTCGTGTTTAATATATAAAGGGAATTTATAATAATGGCTAGATATCTAGGACCAAAATGTAAACTTTCTAGAAGAGAAGGTACAGATTTATTTTTAAAGAGTGGCGTAAAAGCTAACGACGAAAAATGTAAAATGAACACTGCACCAGGTCAACATGGAGCAAGAAGAGCGCGCCTTTCTGACTATGGTTTACAGTTAAGAGAAAAACAAAAAGTTCGTCGTATGTATGGTGTTTTAGAAGGTCAATTCAAAAAATACTATCTAGAAGCAAACAGAAGAAAAGGTAACACTGGTGCTACTCTTTTAGAAATTTTAGAAGCAAGATTAGATAATGTTGTTTATAGAATGGGCTTCGCTGCAACACGTGCAGAAGCAAGACAGCTTGTTGTTCATAAAGGTATTATGCTTAATGGACATACTTGTAATGTACCATCTGCTCAAGTTAAAGCAGGTGATATAGTTGCAGTAAGAGAGAAAGCTAAGAAGCAGTTAAGAATTCAAAATGCTGTTGAATTGGCTAAGCATAGAAAAGAACTTTCTTGGATCGATGTGAATACAGATTCTTTAGAAGGTACTATGAAGTCTTCTCCAGATAGATCTGAACTATCATCAGATATAAATGAACAATTAATCATCGAGCTTTACTCTAAGTAATATTTTATTTCTTAGTAACTCGTTATAATAGCCTTATTTCAAGGAGATTTTTTTAGTGAGTAATAATAATTCAAATCAGGAATTTATACCTAATATACAACTTAAAGAAGAGTTGGGTGCTTTTGGTTACAAAGTGCAACTTTCTCCAGTAGAAAAAGGTATGGCTCATATCCTTGGTAACTCTATTAGAAGGTTTCTACTATCTTCTCTTCGCGGTGCGTCTATTATTAAAGTAAATATAAAAGATGTGCTACATGAGTATTCTGCTTTAGAAGATGTAAAAGAAGATGTTGTTGAGATTGTTTCTAATTTAAAGAAAGTGGCTGTAAAGCTTGATAAAGAAGCTGGTGATCTTGAATTAGGGTTATCTGTGAATAAGTCAGGTGTTGTTACGGCTGGTGACTTTCAAACAACACAAGGTGTTGAGATTATAAATAAAGACCAACCTATAGCTACTCTTACCAATAAAAGAGAGTTTAGTCTGGTTGCAACAGTGACTGTTAGTAGAAATGTAGGAATACTTTCTGCTATGCCTACAGAGCTAGAAAAAGTTGGTGATATAGCTGTAGATGCAGATTTTAATCCAGTTAAAAGAGTTGCTTTTGAAGTTATTGATAATGGTGATAGTGATATACTAGAAGTTTTCTTAAAAACTAATGGTACTATAGAGCCACTAGTTGCTGTTACAAAAGCTTTAGAGTATTTTTGTGAGCAAGTATCAGTATTTGTATCTCTTAAAGTTCCTACAAATGGTAAAACTGGAGATGCGTTATTAGATTCTAATATTGATCCTGTTTTACTTAAGCCAATTGATGATTTAGAGCTTACTGTTAGATCATCCAATTGTTTAAGAGCAGAAAATATTAAGTATCTTGGTGATCTAGTTCAGTACTCTGAATCACAACTAATGAAGATACCTAATTTAGGTAAAAAATCTCTTAACGAGATTAAGCAAATACTAATAGATAACAGCTTATCTCTAGGTGTTCATATTGAGAACTTTAGAGAACTAGTTGAAGGAAAATAATATAATATAGTAATCATATAATATTAACTATAAAGGAGTAATTACTATGAGACATCGTATGAAAGGTAGAAAATTTGGTAGAACTAGTAGTCATAGAAAAGCTATGTTTAAGAACATGTCTGCTTCTTTGATTAACCATGAAGTTATCAAAACTACTCTACCAAAAGCTAAAGAGTTAAGAACAATTGTTGAGCCTCTAATTACTTTAGCAAAAAGAGAGCACAAGCTAAGAAATGAATTAGATACTAATTCTAATGAGTTTAAAGCTCAATCAGTAGCATTAAGAAGACAAGCTTTTGATTTCTTAAGAAATAAAGCTGCTGTAACTAAGCTTTTTGAAGAGTTCGGTGCTCGTTATGCAGAAAGAGCTGGTGGTTATACTAGAGTTCTTAAGTGTGGCTTTAGATTCGGTGATAAAGCGCCTATGGCTTTCATTGAATTAGTTGACAGACCTCAAGTTGAAGAAGCTGCTGACGAAGAATAATCTTTCTTTTATCTTTAAATCTTAATTTTTCTAATAATACATCTAAAATTTTGCTCTCATATTATAAAATATATTGATAGAATTGTTCTAGAAATATCATTTTTTTCAAAAAATTATGGCGCAAAAGCTTTATCAATGTGTAATTATTATACTTGTTATTATTAATTCTATTACCTTAATAGCACAAGTTGATTATGGTGATATAGATTATCTTAACTATATTAATATTATTTTTTCAGCAATTTTTTCTATTGAGTATATTGTTCGATTACTTATGTCTCCTAGAAAACTAGTGTTTATTTTTAAGTTTTATAATGTTATTGATTTTATAGCTATCTTTTTGCCGTTGATACTTGCTCTCTTTGGTGTAAATTCTCACGAGTTAATTGTGCTTAGGTTATTACGTGTATTTAAGATATTTCAAAATACGGCAATCATGAATAGATTAATAAATGTATTTAAAAAAATCTATCTTGAGTTGCTAGTTTCATATTGTTTAATCTTTGTAATATTAATAATATCATGTGTAATGATGTTTTATGCAGAGCATGATGCACAGCCAAAAGTATTCTCAACTATATCAAATACATTATGGTGGGGTGTAACTACTTTAACAACTGTTGGATATGGGGATATGTATCCTGTAACGCTAGCTGGTAGACTTATTGCAGCAATTCTTTCGATGCTTGGTATAGGTGTTTTTGCGATACCTAGTGGCTTAATAGGAGGAGCTTTTATTGATGAAATACGTCAGGAAAGAGAGCAGGCTGCACAAATTACTAGAGAGACTTCCAATATTTAAACTATTGTCTTGTAAAGTATTTTTCATTTTTATTAATCATATATTGTGATAGTATGGCTGCAAAGTTTTTAAACAAAAATAATTTCTAATGCTAAAGAGACTAACAATAGTTATTTGTATAATATTTTTTCATATTAGTTATTCAAATATATGTACTCCTCATGTAAATAAAAATAAGCCTAAAGGTATTTCAGGAGGACAGTTTTCTGATTGTGCCCTTTCTTATGCTGGTGACTCATGTGCACCTAAAGTAGGAGAGCAAAATTATATGAGTAGGCATCATATCTTTGATAAACACGCGTGGATTGATGTTTTAGAGAAAGGGTTAAATCACGGAGGGGTTGCAGCTAATGAAGCTAAGGAGCGTATTATAAGTATGCTTGAAAAAGCTGGGGCTTCTGAAGCCGTTATTAGTGACTTGGAAAATGTAGGACAAGACTGTAAGTCTGGAACTGATAAATGGCTGACATGGCTTCCTGTAAACTTATCGTTGGGTCCTGCTCCACAAGATCGTTCATTTGATCCTAATAATAACTTTGATAGATGGGCTTTGTTGATAGTTCCTGAAGAGTATCAAGATGTTTTTTCTAATATTAGACAAGCTATGGATAGAGGGGATGGTATCGCAGTAGCTTCAAGTCTTGCAGAGTTGCCAGCTGTCGAAGATCCTTGGCCTATGACTTTAGGTGAAGGTTCTAATTGGGTTAGAGCATATGATGATGTTGGTAAAGAAAAGTATTGTCCCTCAATTATTTTTGATCAATATCGTATGGGGAGATGTCCAAACTCTGAGATATCGCATACTTACAATAGTTTTTTACAAGCTGCTTAAATTAAAAAATTCTTGAAAATATAATAATAACTCTCATATATGTATTTGTTGGTAAATTATTTAGCAAATATAACAAAAGAGGGTTATATAAATGTCAGAAAAAAAATATACGTTTGAAACGGAAGTAGATAAACTACTTCATCTTGTAATTCATTCACTATATTCAAATCGCGAGATCTTCTTAAGAGAGCTTGTGTCAAATAGTTCAGATGCTATTGAGAAACTTAGGTATGAGAGCATCTCAAATGGAGCATTGAACGAAGATGATAGTGATTATGCAATTAAAATAGATTTTGATAAAGATGCCAAGACTATAACAGTTAGTGATAATGGTATTGGTATGACTGAGGAAGAAGTTATTGAAAACCTTGGTACTATCGCAAAATCTGGAACTAAGAAATTCTTAGAAAGCTTGACTGGTGATAAGAGTAAAGATAACGATCTTATTGGTCAGTTTGGTGTTGGTTTTTATTCTTCATTTATAGTTGCTGATAAAGTTACAGTTAGAACTAGAAAAGCAGGTCAAGATAAATCTCAAGCTACTAAGTGGATTTCTGATGCGCAAAATGGTTTTACAATAGAAACAATTACTAAAGAAAAACGCGGTACTGAGATAACTCTTCACCTGAAAGAAGATCATTTAGATTTATTAGACTACCATCAGTTAAAAGGTTTGGTTAATAAATATTCTGATTGTATCAATACTCCAATTCAAATGAAGAAAGTTGAGCATGATAAAGATGGTAAAGAAACAATCAAAGATGAGTATGAGACTGTAAACAATACTAAAGCTATTTGGTTAAGATCAAAAGATGAAGTAACTGATGAAGAATACCAAGAGTTTTATAAGTATATATCTCATGATTTTGCAGATGCTTCAATGTGGATACATAACAAAGTTGAGGGTAACCTTGAGTACAACAGCTTACTATATATCCCAGAGAATAAGCCTTTTGACTTTTGGAATAGAGATAAAGATTATGGTTTATCTTTATATGTACGTAGAGTATTTATTATGGAGAATAAGGAATTACTACCGCCATATTTAAGATTTGTTAAGGGTGTAATTGATTCTGCTGACTTACCACTAAATGTATCACGTGAAATATTACAGCATAATAAAGTAATTGATAAAATCAGAAAAGCGACAACTTCTAAGGTTCTTGGTGAACTTAAGAAGCTTGCTAATAAAGATGCAGAAAAATATCAAAAATTCTGGGATAACTTTGGTCAAGTGCTTAAAGAGGGTATATCTGACGATCACTCAAATAAAGAAAAAATTGCTGGTCTATTAAGATTTGCGACTACTGAAAGTGGTGATTCTAAGCAAACAGTTTCTTTAGCTGACTACATTTCGCGTATGAAAGAAGGTCAAGATACTATCTACTATATTACATCTGATAGTCATAAGGCTGCTGCTAATAACCCACAACTTGAAGCATTCAAGAAGAAAGGTATCGAAGTAATTCTTATGTCAGATCGTATCGATGAGTGGATGATGTCTACTTTGACTGAGTTTGATGGTAAGCATATGAAGTCTATTATCAAAGGTGATATCGATCTTGATAAGTTTGAGTCAGAAGAAAACAAAGAGAAATTTGAAAAAGAATCTAAAGATTTCAAAAAAATCTTAGAAGAAGTAAAAGAGTCTCTAAAAGATAAAGTTGAAGATGTACGTTTATCTAAACGTCTAACTGATTCTCCAAGCTGTGTGGTTGTAAATGACTATGGTATGAGCTTACACATGCAAAAGATGATGGAAGAGGCTGGACAGTCATTTATGCCTGGTATGGGTATGAAGCCTATATTAGAGCTTAATGCTGAGCATCATTTAGTACAAAAACTAAAAGATGAAGCTGATACAGAAGTGTTTGGTGATATTTCTGAGCTACTTCTTATGCAAGCAATGTTTGTTGAAGGCGCTAAAATAGAAGACCCTATGTCTTTTGTTAAGCTTGTAAATAAATATATTAAATAACTAATTTCAAAATTATCCAATTTTTTTATCTAAATCCAAATATTTCTATAATAAAGAGCAAGTTTTAACTTGTCCTAGATGAATAAGTCACTTTAAATTTTCTACAAGTTTGATTTTATTTGGCATAAAATTTTTATAGATGGTTAGATATGAAATGAAAAGGGACAGTACATTGTACTGTCCCTACAGGTAAGCTTTCAAAAATATATTAAAAAGATTGCTAAATATTTTATGGAATAGTATAAGAAAGTGTTTTGCCACCATTAAAAGAGATATTAATGATTGTGCCACTACTACATCCTGCAAATGCAAAAATTGCATTATCAATATTAAAATCATCTGATCTATAAGTATCACCAGAAGTTGGAGCAGGTATAGTTAGACTACCATCTGCATTTCCAGCAACAGGAGTTGAGCATGATCCATTTGATAAACTAAAGTTATAAGCTATCGCTTGTGATGCTGGAAATGATGCTGGGGCAACAAATTCCGGAATACCAGTTGAAGTATCAATAGTGACTTTACCATCAAGATTGTTACTATCATTTTTATAGTTTATACAGCCTGCAAGTAAAATAGTTGCAATTGCTAAAGCAAGTGTTTTTTTCATTGTTTTAATTTAATTTTGTTAAGATTGTAGCTTAAGAATATATATATATATGGAAGTCAATAATTACTAACAATAAATTACTAAAAATGCTATAATAAGGTTCCATGATTTTTTATATTTTCATGTGTTCAAATGAATTCAAATACTAAAATAATTTTTGTAACTGGTGGGGTTGTATCTTCACTTGGCAAGGGTGTTACAGCCGCTTCTTTAGCAACTCTTTTAGAAAGTCGTGGTCTAAATGTCACTATGATGAAATTAGATCCTTATATTAATGTTGATCCAGGTACTATGAGTCCTCTTCAACATGGTGAAGTTTTTGTAACAGAAGACGGTGCCGAGACAGATCTTGATTTAGGTCACTATGAGAGATTTATTCGTAACAAAATGACTCAGGCAAATAACTTTACAACAGGTAGGGTTTATCAGTCTGTATTAGCTCGTGAGAGAAAGGGTGATTATTTAGGGGCTACTATTCAGGTGATTCCGCATATTACAGATGAGATAAAAAGACGTATTTGTACAGGAATTGCTGATGATATCGATGTGGCGATTGTGGAGATTGGTGGCACAGTTGGTGATATTGAGTCGCAACCTTTCCTTGAGGCTATTAGACAGCTAAGAATTGAACTTGGTAGAAATAGAACGTTATTTGTACATTTAACACTTCTACCATATATAAAAGTGGCGGGTGAATTAAAAACTAAACCTACTCAACACTCTGTAAAAGAGTTAAGAGGTATTGGTATCCAAGCAGATATCTTAGTTTGTAGGTGTGAGCAAACTTTTGATGAAAATGAAAAACGCAAGATTGCTCTTTTTACAAATGTTGCTCAAGATTGTATTTTTACAGCTGAAGATGTAGCTACTATCTACGAAGTTCCTCTTAAATACCATCAACAGGGGTTTGATTCAAAGCTTGTTGAGCTTCTAAATTTAAACACTAGTGGAGCAGATCTTTCTGAATGGCAGAGTGTCGTTGAGACCATTAGAAATGTGAAAAATGAGGTTACTGTAGCAATGGTTGGTAAATATGTATCTCTTACAGAAGCCTATAAATCATTAAATGAAGCATTATATAATGCAGGTTATAAGAAAGGTGTAAAAGTAAAAATTAAGTTTGTAGATTCTGGAAAAATTACAGAATCTAATGTAGCTTCATATTTTGAAGATGTTAATGCAATCTTAGTGCCAGGAGGTTTTGGTAGTAGAGGAGCAGAAGGTAAGATTACATCTATTAAATATGCCAGAGAGAATAACGTACCATTTTTAGGTATATGTCTTGGGATGCAGTTAGCAGTTGTTGAGTATGCTAGGAATGTTCTTGGTTTGAGTGATGCTCACTCTAGTGAATTAGAACCAACTACAACAAATCCTGTAATAGGGCTAATTACAGAATGGCAAGCTGAAGATGGCGCGATTCATCAAAGAAATAAACATTCTGATCTTGGTGGTACAATGCGTTTAGGTGGATATAAGTGTGTACTTAAAGAAGGCTCTAGAGCTAGAGAGATATATCAAGTGAATGAAGTAATAGAAAGGCATCGTCATAGATATGAAGTAAATAATAACTATGTGAGTAAGCTTGAAGAGGCTGGTCTTATTTTCTCTGGAAGATCTGAAGATAATAATCTGATGGAGCTTATTGAGATCCCTGATCATAAGTGGTTTATTGCTTGCCAGGCGCATCCAGAATTTACATCAACTCCTCGATATGGACATAGATTGTTTGAATCTTATATACAAGCTGCGATAGAAAATTCTGATAAATAAGCACTAGTTTTGAAATTTCATAAATAAAAATGCTATAATCTCGTTTAACTAACTATTGGAGAATAACTAAAAATGAGTAAACAAAGAACTTTATCTATAATTAAACCTGATGCTGTTGAAAAAAATGTAATCGGTGAAATATATAGTCGTTTTGAAAAAGCTGGTCTGAAAATTGTGGCTTCTAAAATGAAGCATTTATCAAGAGCAGAAGCGGAAGGTTTTTATGCGGTACATAAAGATAGACCATTTTTTAGCGCATTAGTTGAGTTCATGATTTCTGGACCTGTGATGATTCAGGTTTTAGAAGGTGAAAATGCTATTGCTAAAAACCGTGAGCTAATGGGTGCCACAAACCCTAAAGAAGCAGAAGCTGGTACAATTAGAGCTGATTTTGCTGATAGTATAGATGCAAATGCTGTACATGGTTCAGATGCAGAAGAGACTGCAGCACAAGAGATTAGATATTTCTTTAGTGACATAGAAATTTTTTAAGAGATATTTGATCTTAATGCTAGGAGGAGATAAGAAATGAGTTGGTTGACTAGAGTAATTGGTAGAAGTTTAGGTGTAAATGCACAGAAAAAAGATATGCCTTCAGGTGTTTGGAGTCAGTGTCCAAGCTGTGGTGTAACTTTATATTCAGAAGAGTTACATAATAATAAATCTGTTTGTCCAAATTGTAATTACCACTATAGAATATCTGCTAGGCATAGATTAAATATATTCTTTGATAGAGATAGCTCAAAAGAGCATTTTGCTAATATTACTCCTGTCGATATGCTTAAATTCAAAGATACTAAGACATATAAAGATAGACTATCACAAGCACAGAAGAAGACAGAAGAGCAAGATGCTCTAGTAGTTATGGAAGGAACTGTAAAAGGTTTTCCAGTAGTTGCTGCAGCATTTAATTTTATGTTTTTAGGTGGATCTATGGGATCTGTTGTTGGTGAGAAGTTTGTTCGCGGTGTTAAACTTGCTATGGAGAAAAAAGTACCATTTATCTGTTTTACAGCAAGTGGTGGTGCTAGAATGCAAGAATCTTTATACTCATTGATGCAAATGACTAAAACAAGTGCAGCTCTTCAAAAATTAGCAGAAGCTAAGTTACCATACTTAGTTGTGCTTACTGACCCAACTACTGGTGGGGTTTCAGCATCTTTAGCAATGCTTGGGGATGTTCATTTAGCAGAGCCTAAGGCTCTGATTGGTTTTGCAGGTCCTAGAGTAATTGAACAAACTGTTAGAGAGAAGTTGCCAGAAGGCTTCCAAAGAAGTGAGTTTTTGGTTGAAAAAGGTATGGTTGATATGATTGTAGATCGTAGAAACCTAAGAAGTGAAGTTGCTAAGCTTATTGATAAACTTATGCCAAACCTTACAAAAATAAACTATTCTCAATCTTTAGAGTATAAATCTGAAGAAGAGCAACAAGCTTAATTTATATTTCAAAAAATGAGTGTCGAAATTAAAATAGCTAAAATGATGGCTAAGAGTGATGCTCTACCTTGTAATTTTCATGACTTATTATTTATTCTTGATAAATTTAATTTTGCAAAAAAATTTCAAGTAATAACTATTGCTGGTACTAATGGTAAAGGTACAACTGTTGCAATGTTAGAGGAGCTCTTGATCGCAAATAATAAGAGCGTCTTAAGTCATACATCTCCACATGTTTTTAGCTTTAATGAAAGAATTTCTTTAGATAAAAAACCTATTTGTGAAAGTATTCTTTTAGAACTTTTGGAAAGGTTAGAGGAATTAGCTTCTGAATATAGGCTCTCATATTATCAAATAGCATTTCTATGTGCTTGTATGTATTCTCAAAGGGTAAAAGTGGATTATCTGCTTTTAGAGGTAGGTATCGGTGGACGGTTGGATGCAGCTAATATTATAGATCCAGATATAACAGCTATTACAAATATTGATTTTGATCATTGTGAAATACTTGGAGATACTTTGGATAAAATCGGTGTCGAAAAGGCAGGTATATCAAGAAAAGGAATTCCTCTTTTTTTAGGGTCTCATATGCCAAAAAGTGTTTATCATTATGCGAATATAGCTGGAGCTATAATTTATGAAGATAAATATGAATATAGTTGTGAACAGTGTTTCACACATAGCTATAATATCGCGATGGGAATAGCAGAATATCTTTTTAATAGAATGAAAATTTCTTATATCCCAAACCTTGAACATATAAGAGCAAATGCAAGATTTATGACATTAAAAAGTGATATACAAAATAATAGTTATGTTATCGTTGATGTAGCTCATAACCCAGCATCTGTGAAGCACCTATTTGATCTTCTAAATAGTAAGTTTGCGAATAGGGATATTCGTTATGAAGCAGTTTTTGGTATTCTTGCTAGTAAAGATATCAAAGAAGTTTTAAATATAGCAAAAAAATATGTTTATAAATGGGATGTCATAGATCTAAAATATCTTGACTCAAGAGCAACTGATATAAATAAAATAAAGCAAGAATTTAAAGATCAGGAAATTGTAAAAGTAGAATTTAATAAAGATTTGAGTAGTGTATATTTATCAAAAAAAGATACAGTTACAGTTGTTTTTGGGTCTTTTGTCTTAGCTGGAGAGTTTATAAAAGAGTATGAAAAGCATAAAAATTGAAAATGAAGATCAAATGTATCAGGCTGCAGCAGAGTATGCTGAGCAGTTAAAAGCTGGACAGATGATTTTTTTATATGGAGATTTAGGTGCTGGTAAAACTACCTTTGTTAAAGGTGTATTGAAAGCTCTAGGATATCAAGGAAATGTTAAAAGCCCAACCTATACTCTTGTTGAAAGTTATGAGTTTGAGGATTTTAATATTTATCATTTTGACTTATATCGTTTAGCAGACCCTGAAGAACTAGAATGGATAGGTGTACGAGACTATTTTAATCAAGATAGTATATGTTTTGTAGAATGGCCAGAGAAGGGGAAAGGGATTTTGCCAACTAATTCAAATAAAATACACATAAAATATCTTCCCGAAGGACGTCAGATAGAATTTTCCTAAATATTTTATATAAATATGGAGGCAAAATATATTATACTCTTAGAGTAAGTGATTTTTCATTTTATACTGTAGGAGACATAAATGACAGCTAGGTTTTTAGTGGCTTTTCTATTGGCGTTATTTTTTAACTCAGCGTATGCGACTTTAGAAGAGTGTTATCATAAGGGTCTTGATAAAGACTATGAGAAAGTACTTGAGTTATGTAAACCTTATCTTAAGACAGATGCTCGTGCAACTGGTTTGCTGGCTGAAGCTCATATCCAACTTGATCAAGGTGATAAAGTAGCTTTAGAAGATGCTCAGTGGGCAGTAGATTTTTATGAGAAAAATGGTGCCCCAACAGATCCTGAAGGACTTAAAGCGTATTCTTATCTGGTATATTTGATAGGCGAATTATATTTTTTTGGATCTGATGATGTTAAGGTAGATCAACAGAAAGGGTTAGACTATATTATAAAATCGGCTAATTTGGGATATTCTGTTGCTCAAAATCAGCTTGGTAATTTCTATGTTAGATCAGGAAAAGTTCCTGGAGCAAACTTTGCGAAAGCTTTTAAATGGTATAAGTTAGCTATAGCAAATGGAAGTTTAGATGCTCGGAATGCGTTTTTAGTAAGAAATGAGCAGAGTTTCATTGCTAAATATCCATATTGTATATCTCAAGGTAAAACATTAATTGGAGATGCTTATTTTAATGGTCAAGCAGGATTACCTAAAGACATTGATATGGCTATAGAATGGTATAATAAAGCTTATAGTATAGATGATCATATTGCTCCTGTTGAGGTTAGCTTAGCTAGGGCATATATTGCCAAAGGCGATAAGAAAACGGCTTATAAGTATACTCGTGAGGCTATAACGCAGCCTTATGCTCCAGCATTTGTGGTAATGTCTGAATTAACAGATAATGATGTAGCAAAATATGCTTACTTATCAGAAGCTATAGCTTTATTTAAAAATCCAGAGCTTTCATATTGGAGTCAGTTTAATGAATATTGTCAACTGGATATATCTGATAAAGGTCTTAAGGATGCTCAAGAGAAGTTGAGTAAAATTAAGCTTACAAAAGAAGAAGTTGAGATCGCAAATAGTGAAGAAGATAGCTTAAGAAGCCATTGGCAAAGTATTCAAGCAGCTCAAGATATGGCTTAATCAAAATCTATATAGATGAAAAAATTCTTTTCAAGTAGTCTAATCGTTTCTCTTTTTTTATTTATATCCAAGTTGCTTGGATTTGCTCGAGATTTACTATTAGCCAGTTTTTTTGGTAGTGGAGCGTCATTACAGGCATTTTTGATAGCTTTTCGTTTCCCTGAGTTTATGCGTAAGGTAACCTCATCAGGAATCTTTACTCAAATTATAAATCCATATATAAATACTAATAAAAGCTCAAACTTAAATAAGCAATTTATAGTAACAGTCTTAACCTTTTTAGCTATGCTGATGTTGTTTATAACTTTAATAGCTATGATTTTTAGTGGATTCTGGGTGGATCTATATGCTCAGGGCTTTGTTGATGATGAATCTATGCTAGAGCTTGTAAGAAGCTTATTTGTAATAATGATTCCGTATATGTTATTTAATTGTGTGATGGGGCTTATATCGGCCGTATTAAACAGTTATAAGCGCTACTTAATATCATCATTACTACCAATAATTTTGAATGTAGTAATGATAGTAGGAATTGTAGTGTCTCCAAAGCTAAATATAGCTATCTATAGTGTTGCATATAGTGTGTTAGTGGCTGGGGTTCTACAATTGGTGATAGGTGGCTATTCACTTATTAAGCTTATAGGAGCTTTTAGGGTTGATAAAAATATATTATTACTTAGAAATAAAGATGCGAGAATTTTCTTGAAAAAGCTACCTACAGCTTTTTTGGGTACAGCAATTTTACAAATTAATGCTTTAGTTGAGACTTTTTTTGCTTCATTTTTAATATCTGGTAGTTTGGCTTGGTTATACTATGCTGATAGGGTTAATCAGTTTTTATATGGAGTGTTTGGTACAGCCATTGCTACTGTTATGATTCCATATCTATTAGAGTGTAAGCTGGATGAGCAAGCATTTATAAAAACTCTAAAATGGATAATTAGATTTACACTAGTGGTCACGATACCTGCTATTGTGGGCTTATTTATATTGGCAAAACCAATTGTGATTTCATTATTTTTCTATGGAAAGTTTAAAATTGAAGATGTTAATTTTACGTATTTGGCAATGTTGGGGTATCTATTATCATTATTTTGTTTTGTGATAATAAGAGTTATTGTTTCAGCACTCTATGCTAAGAGTAAATCATCTGTAGTGTTTTATATAAGCGTGGTGTGTTTAATTACTATATTAGTACTAGATACATTAATAATACAATTCTTCAAAAACAATACTTATGGCTTTATATATTTAGCTGTAGTAAGTTCAGGTGTATCTTTAATTAATTTGTTGATTTTATCATTAGTGCTTTGTGGTTTTAATTTACGATCTTTTATTAGCATTTATTTACCAGTAGTTACCATTATTCGTATAGTAATTTCTTGTGTGTGTATGGCTATGATATTAAATCTATTTAATTTAAGTGATAGCTATTGGATTGCTCTTTCTATGCTTGATAGACTCAAACATCTAACTTTAATAGTTTTTCTGGGGTTAGTTGTTTACTTATTAGTAATGCTAGTTCTTGGTGGATTAAGATCATTAAAAACTACCTATTTGTAAAGAAAAATAGTATTTTAAAAAGGTACTTACTGTTTAGATTGTACAGTTAAGCAATTGGAATGGCATATTACTTTTAAGAAGGGTTTGTTATAATTGCTATGAGATAATTATTTAAGGTAAAGATGTCTGATTTTAAAAATATAAAAAACCTTCGAGGTGTAGAAAGAGAGACTCTAAGAGTAACTAAAAATGGTTCTTTAGCAAAATCTCAACATCCTCAAAATTTGGGTCATAAGCTGACTAATGATAGTATTACAGTTGACTTCTCTGAGAGTCTTCTTGAGTTGATAACAAAGCCGCATAGTAGTATAGATGGAGCTTTTGAAGAGCTATCAAACCTTTCTGCTTTTACACTAAAGAATATGTCAGATGATGAAATAATACTTAATACCAGTATGCCTTTGTCAGCAAGTGAGAGTGAAATTCAAGAAGCTAATTTTGGGAGCTCTAATTCTGGCAGGATGAAACAGGTTTACCGTAAAGGTTTATCTGCTCGTTATGGTAAGATTATGCAGATAATAGCAGGTATCCATTATAATTTCTCATTTGATAAAGAGCTAATCCAGGCTAAAGCTAATAAAGAGAATGTTACAACTTCAGATGTGTATTTTGGTGTTATAAATAATTACTTTGAATTTATGTGGTTATTACCATATTTGTTTGGTGCTAGTCCTATATGTGCTAAGACTTCTGTTAAAAATAAACCTGCTTATTTAGAAGATTTGGATGATGAGTTTTATGTAGGTAAATATGCTACAAGTCTTAGAATGAGTGATCTGGGTTATACAAGTCCTGCTCAGAAAGATTTAGCAATATCATATAATGATGTGAAATCTTATGTTAAAGATCTTGTACAAGCATCTGATGAGAAATTTGCTGATTATGAAGCTATTGGATTATATAATGCAAAAGGTGAAAGAATTCAGTTAAATGAAAGTATTTTACAAATAGAGAATGAATACTATAGTGCAGTACGACCAAAACAGATTGCAAAAAGATGTGAAAGGCCAGCTTGTGCTTTATATAATCGGGGTGTTGAGTATATTGAAGTTAGAGTGCTTGACGTAGATCCTTTTGTAGCAAATGGTATCAGTAAATCCACAGCTCTTTTTGTTGAGGTAATGCTTATGACCTGCTTAGAAGAAAAATCTGTAAGATATAGTAAAAATGTTATTAAGCAAGCTAAGCAAAACTTAACAGCAGTCGCTATAGATGGTCGCAATCCAGAGCGTAAACTTCATAAACTGGATAATAGAGATGAAGTATTATTAAAAGATTATGCCCTAGAGTTGTTTGAGAAAGTTGAGGCAACGGCTAAAAAAATGCCACCAGAGTATCTTGAAGCAGTTTTAAATGAAAAACAAAAAGTTCTAGATATATCTAAGACACCAGCAGCTAAGATAGTTGAGATTGCAAAACAGGAAGGCTATAAAAACTTTGCATTAGAAGTGTCTAAAAAGGTCTCACAAGAACTTAGAAGTTACCAAATATCTTCAGAAATAAAATCTAAACTACAAAACCAAGTTGCTAATTCTGTTGCTGCAGAAAAAGAGCTTGCCACAAATGATAATATTTCACTGGATGAATATATCAATATGTATTATCAATCATCTAAAGGGTGCTGTTAGCTCATTAGAGATATCAAAAATATTGCTCTATAAAAGTCGAAAAAAGAGCATAAAAAAACCAGCACGAGGCTGGTTTTAATATTATTGGTTTTTCATAAAGAAAATTAGATTTTCTTCATACCACCAAATCTTTGCTTGAACTTATCAACACGTCCAGCAGTATCAACGATTCTTTGCTTACCAGTATAGAAAGGGTGACATTGTGAACAAATATCAATGTTCATAGCTTCTTTACCAGAAGTTGATTTAGTTACGAAAGTGTTACCACAGCTGCAAGTTACTTTTACTTCAGCGTATTTAGGATGAATATCTTGTCTCATTTTTATAGTTTCCTTATTTTTATAATCTGACATCGCCACTTAGACTATCTCATCCAAGCACCATATCCCTTAAATAGAATAGCCCAAAGATTTTAGCTTAAATTATTCACAGTATCAAGCTTAATTCGAAGAAATATATTTTTCTCTTCTAACACTTTTAGGGCCAAAACCTGCATTTGTTAGCATTTCATAAGATTGATCAATCATATTTGGATTACCACAAACATAAACAACATCTGTTTCTGGGTTTAATCCAATACTATCAAATTGATTTTGGACATAGCCTGAGATCTCATAATCTTTAAGATCTTGAGTTTCTCTACTTAAGCAAAGCTTGAAATGTATATTGTCATGTTTTTTTGCAAATTCAATAAAGTCATTTTGGTATAATGCATCTTTACGATATTGACAGCCTAGTAATATATATATATCAACATTATCTGCTCTTTCTAAAAGCTCAGGGAACATCGCTCTATAAGGAACAATACCAGTTCCAGTACCTACTAGAACTATTTTTTTGACATCTTCATCTTTTAGGATAAGTCTACCTGCTGGACCCATTGCATTTGCTTTGCCACCAATTTCCATATTAAAGAATGTTTCAGAAGCAATGCCACCTTTTACATAAGTGATACCAATTTCCAAAAGCATATTGTCAGAAGGTAGTGAGCCTAGGCTATAGCTACGACGCTTAACTTTGCCATCATCACCATCAAACATAAAAGTAATGAATTGCCCAGCAATAAAATTAAGAGGTTTACCATCTGTTCTTTTAAAAACAAAATGTCTAACGTTATCTGTAATATCTTTAAAAGATACCAGTTCAAGTTCAAATTTTTCTAGTGCCATTTTATTAAAATTAATATGTATATTTGTAACAGGTGTAATTGTATAATAAATTTACCTAGATGATAAGTTTGTATTTGTAATATGCGATATATATTTAGAATTGTTGCTGTTATGTTGATGACTATACCAGCTTCAGTTTTTGCGGGCATGACTCAAACAGATATAGATAAAATCTATACAAAGCCTATAGTTTTGGATGCTAAGCATTATACTTTTGATATAGGGTTGCCAGTAGACTCTACAGATGGGTATAGATGGTTTTTGATACCGCCTGATTATGATTACATCGATGATAGTGGATATTCACATGAGAGCGTTGATGTTGAAAATTCAAAATGGGGTGGTGTGGATAAATTTAAACTAAAGCTTACGCGTAAGTTTAGAAAAGTCCCACATAAAATAGTTTTGCATTTTGAGTGCTTTAGACCATTTGAGAAGAATCCTCAAGTTTTAAAAAAAGATATAGTAGTGTTGTCAGTATTGGATTAAAAAAGTAAGGAAAAGCATTGAAAAGAATATTTTTAATATTATTGTGTTGTTTGTTTGGACTAAGTGCCTATGCTACAGGAGATTGTAGAAGTAAGAATTTTAATGAGATCAGGAATCAAGCTAAGCTTATGGAAAAAGCCTGGGATTCAGCAGATCTTAAAGGTGTTGTCTCATTTTATGATAATGACTTTATGTTTATGAGTGGAGGCAAGCCATATACAAGCAAAGAAAAGGTTTTGAAACATTATGTAGATGGTTTTGCAACAGGTGATTCATCTAAGCTTGATTTGGGTAAATT
Source organism: Candidatus Francisella endociliophora (assembly GCF_000764555.1). Classification (NCBI taxonomy): domain Bacteria; kingdom Pseudomonadati; phylum Pseudomonadota; class Gammaproteobacteria; order Thiotrichales; family Francisellaceae; genus Francisella; species Candidatus Francisella endociliophora. Next base: position 1,547,441 of record NZ_CP009574.1, read on the forward strand.
AAAGCTGGATTATCAATACTGTCGTGATCTTGATAAAAATCATCAATTGGTAATTATGAAGTTCACTTGGACTAGCCCTGCAGGAGAAGTTGCTTCTGGACATGATTTACTTGTTTGGCAAAAAAATAAAGATGGTAGTTACAAGATTATTGTAGACTTTCCTCAATCATAATTTATAAAAGGAGACATTATGTTTATGGTTTGGTTAATATTTTTGGTGATACTGACAGTTTTTTTACTAGCTTTTTCGGTAAGCTTAGTAGAAACACAGTCTGTGAATGTCATAGAAAGATTTGGTAAATTTGTACGAATCCAGCGAGCAGGTCTTAACTTTCGGATTCCTTTTATAGAGAGGGTAGCTGGTCGTGTTAGTCTAAGAGTTCAACAGCTTGACATAGTTGCAGAGACAAAAACTCGAGATAATGTCTTTGTTCACATGAAAGTCTCAGTGCAGTTCTTAGTTGAAGAAGCTAGTGCTGTAGATGCTTTTTATAAGCTGACAAATGCTCGTGCTCAAATGGAGTCGTATGTGTTTGATGTAATTAGATCGTCTTTACCACGCATGAGTTTGGATGAGTCTTTTGAAAATAAAGACGCGATTGCATTAGATATCAAAAAAGAGCTATCTGAAGAGATGAGTACTTATGGGTATACAATCATCAAATCTCTAGTTGTGGATATCAACCCTGAAGAGAATGTTAAACGCTCAATGAATGAAATTAATGCGGCTCAAAGACAGCTTGAGGCAACTAAAGCAAAAGCAGAAGCTGAAAAACTTATAAAAATCAAAGAGGCAGAAGGGCAAAAAGAGTCTATGAAGCTACTTGGTGAAGGTATTGCTGAGCAGCGTAAGGCGATAGCTAGGGGATTACGAGTATCTATAGAGGATGTTAAAGAAGGCACGGGTGGGAATATTTCTTCTGAGTATATTTCATCTTTGGTTATGATGTATCAGTATTTAGATACATTAGAGAATATGACAAAATCTGGTAAGTCAAATGTGATATTTACACCAAACTCGCCAAAAGGGTTTAATAATCTGACTTCTGAGATGATAAGTGCATTGTCGGCTGTTAAAGATATGTAGAATTTAATTTGATTTTAGAGTAGTATTTTCAGAATTTCTCTTGGCATATAACACAATCACTATAATCAAGATACATAATACAGGTCCCATATATATTGCTGCAACCTTTGGTAATAACGCTCCGATAGTTGCTGAAGATAGTAGTGATATTGCACCACCAACAGAGCCAGAGCATACCAAAAATGCCATTGTTACAGGTGATACTAGAGGGTTTTGCTTCATGCCAAATGCTAATAACACAGGGAAGACACTAGAACAGGCAAGACCAAGTAAGGCAACAACTACAAATATTAGAGATTGATTTGTAAGGAAAACAAATATACCTAATAATACAGCGATACTAATTGCAGAACCTATTATAAATCTATAATCTTTAACTTTTGGAATAATCATTTCCCCAAAGAAAAGTCTACCTAATGCTACAAATAGCCAAAATATGCCAATTATATAGCCAACAGCTTCAACATCAAAGTTTAAGCCTGTTTGCAGGTATGGTGAGAACCAATAAGTAATAATATATTCAATATAAACATAAGCAATTAAAGCTAATCCAACTAATATAACTCCTAGATTAATTGCCTTTGTAGGCTTTATATCTTTTTCTTGAGTATTTTCTTTAGTAGAGGCTCCTATTTTTTCTTTTATACTAGTGAATTTAACTATTATTACTAAGATCATTAAAGAACAAAATATTGTGAAAAATGATAGTCTCCAGCTATAGTTTTTTGCAATAATCCCAGCAATACTCGGACCCAAGAAGCCACCAAGTCCAAAGAAGAAATTTAAAACACTAAGCTTCGCATCACTTTTGCCAGCTGGGGTAAATGCAGCTACAATCAAATAGCTAACTGATGGTACAAAAAGTCCCATTGCAAAACCTGTTGTAAAGACAAAACAAGCATATAAATAAATCTCATCCTGGATGGATATGGCTAGCTGTGATAATGCAAAGATTAGCACTCCTAGCAACAAGGTATTTTTGCCGCCAATTCTAGCAATAATTTTTCCACTAAGACTATTACCAACTATTAGGCCAACCAATGATAGTGTATCAATGTAAACGATATGTGATGTAATTACCCCAAAGTTTTTTGCTAACTGTGGAGATAATAGTGCGCAAATAGGATATGAGGCTCCACCAAACATTGCTGCAATATAACATAGTATAGCGGTTAGTTTAACTTTGTCGTTATTAATTATATCATTTGTCATTTTACTGTCCTTTTGGTGCTTCTATCCAGCAACTTTGCATTGAGAATACTTTTAAATCTGCTTGAATACTATTATCAGCATAAATATAAGTATGTTCTTGATTATCTATCATAGTTTTAAGTTGAGTACTATAAGTGGCAAAGCCAACCATTGAACCATTAGCTATATTCTTGCCGATAAAGATCTCTAAACTTGAGCCATCTAAGAAAATATCAAGCTCTAGCTTGGTAGTTGTGTCATCAATATCAAGTTTACATGAGTAGCGATTGTCTACATTTAGATAACCATTTTTTATATTTATATCCGTACAATAGGAATCTGTGGCTGTTACTTTAAGACCAAATTCTTTACCAATAATTTTATCTGTGGTAAAAGTAATATTCGCGTTATACTTTCTATCTTTGATGTTATTAATTATTACTTCATTCTGATTTATGAAATTAATAGTTTGATTTGTTAGTAATTTATCTCTCAAAGAATGAACCTGAGTACTCTCCTGTCCTAGATGCCATTTATTATCAGTGTTTTTGTATACAAAAAGAAACCTTGGAATTGCTAATGCTCCAGCCCAGTTTGAATTTTGCTTACCTGCTGATTCTATATTTAGCCAAGCCATTAAGATATTTCTCTTATCTGAATCTATTGGCATGACATTAGCAGCATAGTAGATAAAATCAGGGGATAAGTCTAGTAAAAGGTATTTTGGGCTGCCGTCATTATTCTTGAAATGTTCAAGTGGATCAAAATACATGCTGTTTTCTGTTTTGACTATATTTCCTAGGACATAATATAGACTACGTCCATAATCATTTTCAGGGCATCCATCTTGAGAGAATATCAAAATATAAGGAGTTCCATTCATAGCACAAACATGATCTGATAATCTATACATGCATACGCATTCAAAATCACCACCACCACTTATATCATCTTTCACACTTACTTCGGCACTAAAAAAGAAATTGCTTCCAGTATTAACTCTCCGCCAGTTTTGAGTTATATCATCGCCATCATTTTTAAAACAAATCACAGCTCCTTTGGGATTATTGTTATTTCCCATAACTCCTGCAGATATTAGCATATAGTAGTTATTATCATTGGGTAAATTAAATATAAAAGGATCTCTAAAAGAGACTAGATTTAACTCTTTAGGTTGGTATACGACAACTTTGGGATTATCCTGGTTATTATCATCTGAGTATTTTGTCCAGTTTGTAAGATAAGGGTCAATAATCTTCCCATTTTCATCAAGTTTATTAGCATCTAGAGCTCTTGCAATACAAACAGTCTCTTGTAGTTCCTCTCCATCTCCCCATACAGCGGAATAAAAAGCTGTGGGGTAGTAATTAGTTTCACCATTTTCTTTATATGGCATTATTTTTACACAACCTGTGAATATACCATTCTTATCCGCAGCTTTTTCATCATGTGATGGGATAATTGCTGTAGTTTTAAAGTTTTGATTATCATCTACAGGATAGAACCATTTATAATCCTCTTTATAATTAGGATGACTGACTACATGTGACCATGACATTTCTCCCCATTTTTTGCCCCAAGGATTTGATTGCATAAAAACATGAAAGGAGGAATTGAAATAAAAAAGTCCACACGGATCATTTATCCAGCCCGAAGGTGCCCTTAAGTGATAGTCTGGGTAAGTTTCATCTTGTAGAGATTTTTTATGCTCTAAGTTTTGGTAGGCATCTGCAGCCTTTTTTGAACTATACTGATTCATCTGAGGTTGATGTCGAAATATATCTTATATATTGATATTACCATAAACTATCTAGATGCTTTGTATTTTATTAAAAAAATAGAGTATAGTTTTACTAGTTTTCAGATAAACTTTAAGATAGAGATTTTTAATTGAAGGTTTTATAAAAAGATAAATATAAAAATTTAGGGACACATATTCCTAGAGCATAATAGCTGAAAAGTTGATTGCGACAATTGCATCATCATCAGCAGAGTTTGTTCTATCTACTTCGATTACATTTTCTCCTTCTCTATAAACTCCAATACTTGGAGCTGAACCACTTTCTATAGTTGCTGTGTGTGTTGCTATAGACATGAGATCCTTTGCACCACTTACTCCAAATCTGAAAGGGTCGTCACTATCTGTATAAAAAGTAATATGATAGTATCTAATTCCATTTCTTTCGTAATAGTATGAATATGTGGTATTTAAAATTGTTTCTCCTTGGCTTGGATTTGTGCCACTGCTAATTACCCAATTAGTTCCAGAAATTTGAGTTATATCTGAAATAGCGTCACTTCCTGTTTTAATAGTTATTTGACTTGTATCGTTAATTACGTTTGTAATTATTTGCTTACCTTCTGTAGAGTCCATCGTGTTTGTAATAGTAGCTTGAGCATCAGAGATATTTAATTTAGTATTTAATGCTTGATTAACAGTATCTTGATCAGCTTTAGTATTTACTGTAGTTGTCAATGAATTTAATGCTGTTTGGTCGGCTTTGGCGTTTACTGTAGTTTCTAAAGCATCTAAGTTAGCATTTGTAGCATAGTTATCAAGGTCACTAATATTAGCTTTAGTATCAAGTTGAGTTTTAATAACCCCACCATCTAGTAGGGCATTATCAACAACAATGCTTGAGCCACTAGTTATAGCTTGATATATAGGACCATTTTGTTCTGTAATTTGATTAGTAATATTATCTGATATTACTCCTCCTTGAGCAGTTGCCTGTCCTAGGGCTTCAAAAATAGTACCCCCTGAAGCTACTTGTGTATCTATTATGTTGTTAATAGCATTTGGAGCGTCAGAGATGTTTAATTTAGCATTTAATGCTTGATTAACAGTATCTTGATCAGCTTTAGTATTTACTGTAGTTGTCAATGAATTTAATGCTGTTTGGTCGGCTTTGGCGTTTACTGTAGTTTCTAAAGCATCTAAGTTAGCATTTGTAGCATAGTTATCAAGGTCACTAATATTAGCTTTAGTATCAAGTTGAGTTTTAATAACTCCACCATCTAATAGGGCATTATCAATTACAATGCTTGAGCCACTAGTTATAGCTTGATATATAGGACCATTTTGTTCTGTAATTTGATTAGTAATATTATCTGATATTACTCCTCCTTGAGCAGTTGCCTGTCCTAGGGCTTCAAAAATAGTACCCCCTGAAGCTACTTGTGTATCTATTATGTTGTTAATAGCATTTGGAGCGTCAGAGATGTTTAATTTAGCATTTAATGCTTGATTAACAGTATCTTGATCAGCTTTAGTATTTACTGTAGTTGTCAATGAATTTAATGCTGTTTGGTCGGCTTTGGCGTTTACTGTAGTTTCTAAAGCATCTAAGTTAGCATTTGTAGCGTAACTATCAAGATCACTAATATTAGCTTTAGTATCAAGTTGAGTTTTAATAACCCCACCATCTAGTAGGGCATTATCAACTACAATGCTTGAGCCACTAGTTATAGCTTGATATATAGGACCATTTTGTTCTGTAATTTGATTAGTAATATTATCTGATATTACTCCTCCTTGAGCAGTTGCCTGTCCTAGGGCTTCAAAAATAGTACCCCCTGAAGCTATTTGTGTATCTATTATGTTGTTAACTTCAGTAGCACTTACTTTATCTATAACAGCAGCTTCAGCCTGTTCTGCTTTTTCTTGGGCTGTAGTTGCTACAGTTGTTGCTATCTGAGCTTTATTTTCTGCTATATTTGCAGAATTTTTTGCTTCGGATGCTTCTGTTTCAGCTGTAGTAATTCTTGAATCATAGCCATTAATTTCTTCATTAATGTTTGAAACTTGTTTAATTACTCCTCCAGTTTGCGATCCTGGAATAGGGCCTTCTAATAATTTACTTAAATAATAAATGTTGTTATTAATATCGTTGAAGTCTTTATTTGTTTGCTCCCAGTCTGGATCAAAAATATTTAGAATATCACTGGTATTCGCCCAATTATCACCTTTATTTTCAAAGGTCATTATTTTTTGTATTTGCTCAGGTGTTAAATTAAATAATCTTACTTGATTTTCTTTTATAAATGCATTTTCTGAACTTTCAGTATATCCATATGAAAAACCGTTGATTAAAATTGTTGAGCTTAGTAAAAGCTGTAATAATTTTTTTTTCATTTTCTTATCTCCTTTTGTGAATTACATAAAGCAGTTAAAGTTATTCGACTAATTCACCACAAACCACACCTGTGTTAACACCCGGAAGTCCTAGTACTTTTGCATTGTTAGCAGCTACAGTAAGAGCAGAAACAGCGCTCCATGAATTACCATTAAAAAAAGATGTAACAGGAAGGTTAGATACTTGTATAGTTTTCCAATTATCAGCATTTTGAGAGTTACCGTTTTTTAAATCTATGGCTACTGGTTCAATATAGAAATTGTTTTCACATATAAAAGTTAATGTTTTATTTGTATTATTTCCAATTACTTGAGCTATATGTCCATTAAAAGGTACATTTGTAAAAGCAGCAGCAGCTTCTGTAGCTGAAATGGTAGATCCATCCGGCATGCTATACGTCACTTGAGTAGGAGCATCAAATATTTCTACAGGAGTCTGTTTATCAACTGTTTGAATTGAGCCATCAGAAAGAGTAATTGTTCCTGATGCGCTTACAGTATATATTCCAGAATTAGGGAAATGATAGCCTGTGGGATTACTTGTATTACTGCAAGAATCATTTTCACAGGCATCAAGACCAGTTTCTACTAAAGTTTGAGAGTCTGCTAGATTTCCATTAGGGACATTCCAATGTATATTTGTTGATTTTCTTACAATTGGTTGTTTATCTAATATTTGTACATGCTCTTTGCCCAAAAGATCCGTAGTTAATCTAATATTAGCTTCAGCTAGCTCAAAATTGCAGAATCTAGCAACATTGCATTTTTTTATTAAAATAACTTGTTTGCTATTTTCTACTTTTATACAGCTCTGTAAGAGTATTATTGCTAAAAAAATAAAGCTAATAGAAATCTTCATATAAAAGCTAATATGTTATGACTTTTCAAAAAAGTAAATTATATTCATATAAGTTAAATTAGTCTGTTTCATAGGTGTAACATTGTGTATCATTTTTGTTACATATAGTCTAAAACTATGTGCTTTAGGTTTTGATTCTAAGATTTAAAAGAAGTTGAGAAAAATTATTGCTTTTTGAATATGAGTATTAAAGATTAAGGTATGGATATTTATTCTTGTTTTATAAATATCCTAATAATTTCTAAATTGAAGTTAAATACTGTCACAATCTCCATTATTAAATACTACATCTATCATGCTAGCAAATTGATAATTATTATTTGAGTCATGTGTAATTTCCCAAGTCATAGAGCCACCATATTGTATTTTCCCATTTAGGTTTTTATAAGATTCACACATCGCGTTGTAAGGTCTAGAGCTATCTTGACCATTAAATACTGTTGCAGCTCCAGCTGATGCTTTAGTTGCTGGTTGACCAATAACAATCTTTGTATTTTCAGGTGTTAACTTTTGTAAGGCATAGAAACTATTTTCTATAAAGCCAGCACTTAATTGATCATAGCAATTTGGCGAACCTTGAGTGCATAGGTTTCCTTGTTGATCTACGTAATTACCTCCAGTGTTGTATGCCTGGACAAACATATAGTCAAATAAACCTAATTCAAGTGATTCATTATAAACTTGCTGTGTAGATGTATTTACATAATCAAGCTTACCACCAACATTGTTAACTTGTGGTGCACTTGTGATTATAATATCTGATTTTTTAGCTTTTAACGCTTCAATAAACTCTTTAACTGAGTCACCCGTAACACTACTAGGTACAACTTCTAAATCAAAATCAATACCATCAAAACCATACAAGTTTAAAAATGCTATTGTTTTATCAGCTAAAGCATCATAATCAGCATTCATGCCTGGGTCAAAAGTGTTGTGTTCACCACCAATTGAAACTAGTGCATACTTAAGACCATTTGCTTTTGCATACTCGATATCTTCTTTAATTTCTTTAATTAATTTAGGGTCATCAGCTGAAATATTCCATTGACCATAAGCAGTAAATACATTACTAGTAAATTGAATTGGTTGGTCACTTTTTATCTCGACAAAAGAAGCTAGTACGATGTTGTAGCCCATATCTGCAGCTTTTGAGATAGTTGGAGGATTATCACCCCAACTAACAGGAAGATAACCAGCTAGTACTAAAGAGTCTTGTTTAAATTCAACTTCGAGAGTATTAGCAACACCATCTTTTACTATAACTGCAGGTGCTGTATATTTCTCACCTTGATACTCATAGCTATCAAATGTTATAGTAAAGTCTCCACTAGATGGTATTTGTAAAATATTGTTACCAGAGTTTATAGTTACAGTTTCACTATAACCTGCATTATTTTTTATATGTGCTTGTAAGTTGCTAGTTGAAGTACCTGTTGCATAATTTACCGATAGATTTACATTAGTATAGCTAACCTCTTGCTTTTCAAAACTGATTTTGACAGTTTGCTGTTGAGACTCTGAAACATTTATAGTATTGCTTGCGACACCATTTATCATGATAATCGCAGTGTACTGGGAATTATTAGATGGATTTGTGATATTATCAACTTTTATTGAATGTTTACCTTCACTAAGTTTGATTTGGTTAGCACCAGCTGATAAAGTATGTTGTTGTCCATCAATATTAACAATAACACTATCTACGCCTAGTTGAGCTAAATCAGCATTTAAGTTAAATTCAACAGTTTGTTTTTCTTTAGTTTCGCCGATATATTCCCATGGAGTATCCCATGTGTTTTGTACATCAGCACCAGGTACTTGTCCGGCATTAGCGTACCATTTGGCTTTGTAAAGTTTATCTTCGTGGCTAACTATTTCATTAGCTTTATAATCTTTAGTCTTATCCCAAGTATTAACATCTTTTGGTTGATCGGGATCAACAGGATCAACAGGATCAACAGGATCAACAGGATCAACAGGATCAACAGGATCAACAGGATCAACAGGATCAACAGGATCAACAGGATCAACAGGATCAACAGGATCAACAGAGATTTCATCCCAAGCAAGTTTGCCATCTTCAGTACCAGGTTCGAAAGCAGTAAGTGAGCACCACCCACCTTCAGGGAAGTCTTTACACTTATAGTTGTGATCTTGCTTAGAAACTATTGTTCCTGGCTGATATGTAGATACATCAGATGAATTCCATTTTGTTACTTCTGCTGCATTGATAGAAGAAAGACCACCAAAAGCGATTAAAGTTGCTAGTATTGATTTTTTCATTTTATTACACTCCATTTTTTAAAAACATTTAATTTAATTTGTAAACTTGGGAGTATTATAACTAATAAATTCACATTGTTAATTAATTAAAAATAACAGTGCTTGTTAAAAATTAACACATCTAGGTGTTGTAACTATTGGAAAATGGTATCTGGATATTTATAAGTGTTATAAATTATAAAAAATTAAAAGAAATTAGTTATAGGCTGAACATTGGAGATATCATGAATGGGCATGAAATATGTTAAATCATTAATATATTATCTAATATGGTTATAAGTAGTGATAAGTTTTCGATCTTTAAAAATATATAATTAATCAAGATTATTGCCTACAAGACTTTTTTGAATCATAAATTTATATTGATATGTTCAAAAGTACTAAATTTAAAGGGAGAATTTTGTGGTAGCTATGACTGGACTTGAACCAGTGACCCCAGCATTATGAATGCTGTGCTCTAACCAACTGAGCTACATAGCCACGAAAGATGTAGCATATTATATGTAATTTGTAATAATTGTCAATATTAATATGAAATATCTGTACTAAAAAATTATTAGTGATACTTTATTACTTGCTAAATGCAATACTTTTGTAGTACGATATAAGCCAAGTGTACACAGGGAGATTCCCTATAAAATATGATAAAAAAATAAAATGTCTGACGGTAGAAATAAATTAAACGATTTTTCATTACTACAATCTTTGCTGGGAGGGTCTTCTAAGATAGAGGAAAAAACTTCTAGAATGAAACAAGCTAGAGATAAAAATATCTCGAAGAGTAAAAATACTCCGAAAGCTCCTTCAAACAAATCTGATGATAGAGATACTTCATTTATTCGTATTCCACAGTACGGGCATAGAATAAATAATAAAATTGTAAATGAGTTACAAAATCCTCAAGCTGAAGATTCTCAAGAAATAGTTGTAACTGTAGATGTTGCAAAAGAGAGACAAAAAGAAGAAGCTAAATTATTTAAGTGGTTATGTAAGCGTTTTCCTAAATGTTTTGATCCTATGAATAAAAAGCCTTTAAAAGTAGGTATTAGTGAAGAGATTGAAATTATTTATCAAAATGAGCATTTTTCACCAGTTGATAAAATGGTTCTTAGAAATGTATTGCGTCGTTATGTTGGTGATACTCGCTATCATAAGGCTGTTTTTGAGTTAAAACAAAGATTTAATTTACAAGGTCAACCAGTTGAAGATTATGCTCCAGAGCATATTGAATACTCTAAAAGACGTCTAGATGAGATTGCTGAGAAAGCTGAGTTTAGAGCAAAAGGCCTAACTATGAAGGATTATTACGAGTATAAAAAACAACAGTCGGAAGAAGATATTCCTACAGAAGAATAATCTATAATTCTTTATTCAAATATTTTATTTAATCGTTACTATAAATTATTGCCTATTATAATATTTAGGTTTATGATTTCATTATTCTAAGACTTCATAAAAGGTTAAATTATGAGTTTTTTAAAAGCTTTTTCTAAGAATACAATTTTTATAACAGTAATAGCTATTACAATATCTAGCTGTGCAACTGGTCCTCAGAAGGCTCAAGAGCTTCCACTGCTTGAGCATAAGTATTCAACTAAAAAGACATTAGCATATAGTCGTTTCGGTTTCGATTTTGCAAGTACTCCAAGCGGTATGTTTAATGTACTTGATAAAAAGCCAACTGAGTTTGATATAAATATTTATATTGGTGATAATCAAGGATGTAAGTTTATTTATACGAAAGATCCTAAAGGTGATACTGAAGAAGTTACTAAGACTGAATCTATTAAGGGATATTTATCAGGAAGTAATGTGTTGTTAGAGTTAGACTGTCAAGGTAAAGATTCTAATATTGATTATAAAATAGTTTCTTATGCTAATGGCATCGAATATGACAAGATAGGTAACCTATCTTACTTAGTTGAGTCTGGTGAGTTAGAATAATTATTTTCTCCAGAATTCTGGCATAAAGATAACTAAAAGGGTAAATATTTCCAAACGACCTGCAACCATTGCAAAGTTGCATATCCATAGAGCTTCACTTGGCAGAGTCTTGAAGTTTGAACCAATTTTACCTAATCCTGGTCCTACATTTGATAGCGTTGTAGCAATTGTTGAGAAAGCTGTTTCTATATCCAAACCACAACCAAGTAGAGCTAACCAACCTAGAGCAAAAATTATAATATATACAGATATAAATCCTGATACTCGGTTAAGTGCTTGTTCGGAAATATGGACATCTCCGAGCTTAACGGTAAATACACCTTGAGGATGAATTACTCTTTTTGCTTCAAGCATAGCTTTTTCTTTGAAAAGGATTGCGCGGATCATTTTTAAACCACCAGCAGTTGACCCACCACAACCACCTATTATCGCAATAAACATTAGCATGATTGGTAGAAAAGTTGGCCATAGGTAATAATTATTATCAGAGACAAAGCCCGCACTTGAACTTATCGAAATAATTTGAAAAATACTATGGGATATTATAGAGAAAATATCAGTAAGATCTTCTGAATGTGCGATCATCGTAATGCATACAATGAGTGAAGTAAAAAATAAAAAGTAAAAATAGGCTTTAAACTCAACGTTTTTGAGATAGTGACTGATCTTAAGCTTGGATAATGCTATATAGTGTGCTTTAAAACTAGTTGCACCTAGAAAAAGGAAGATCCCACATACGAGAAGTATTCCAAAAGGTTTATCTGTCATACTAGCATCAGAGGGAGCAAAACCACCTGTTGAAACGGTTGAAAATGTGTAGCAGATAGCATCAAATGGACCCATGCCTACAATTAAGTATGAAACAAAACATAGAAATGTGAGTAATAAATAAACCATCCATAGTGCTTTTGCAGTACTTGAAATTTTTGGTGCGATTTTATCATCTTTCCATTGGCCAGAAATTTCTGCCTTATACAGCTGCATACCACCTACGCCTAGTAGAGGAAGAATAGCCACTGAAAGTACGATAATCCCCATACCACCGAAAAATTCTGTTTGTTGGCGGTAAAATAAAATACTATGAGGTAGTTTATCTAGTCCTTCAATTACTGTACCACCAGTTGTTGTGAAACCTGATACGGATTCAAATACAGCATGGGTAAAAGACAAATTTAAACCAGGGAACGACATGTATGGTATAGCACCAAAAACTGTTACAAATGCCCATACTAAAGTTACAATTAGGAAACCATCTCGATTCGAGAGTTTTTTATCTGATTTTCGAGCAATAAACCATAGTAAGAATCCTGAAATGAAAGTCACAGCAAAGCTTAGAATAAATGGATAGGCATTATCTTCACTATATATATAGTCAATCACTAAAGGACTAAGCATAGTAAGACTAAGAAACATTAAAAAGATACCAATTATTTTTGGCTTTTGACTCAACATCATTTACTAATAAGTTTAAAAGCTTAATCTTTATGAGTGACTTTGGTGTTTAGTTTAGTATAATTACTGTCAAGCTACAAGGTAAATTATTCATGTCTAGGAGAGGTTGCTATTATGATGAAGCTTATATTACGATTGGCTCACTTATTTGATAATAAAAAAGATAGGGCATACGTAAGTGAGGCAGGTAGATTCTTACAAGAATTTGATAAAGCAAATCCACAGAAATCTGAGTCACAAAAAAAAGAAATCTTAAAACATAGAAATCTTTATAAGAGAGAGACAAAATCAAAATCTAGTTTCTTGGATGGTTAGTTTTTTTAGCTTTATAAAACTTATTTTTATTGAATTTCAAATATGGCTAATTAATATTAGCTCTGTCAAAAACTCATATAATGATTCTATTTTTAAATAGTCTGAATTTGACTCATTATGTTATATACAATTAAGTTTTACTGCTATACTTCTATTATAGAAGCTATTTAGTTATTTGTGGTTTATTATGAGAAAAGTTTTAAAATTATTAGTATTAGGTTATATGAGTTTATCTTTAAGTAGTTGTGTTTTATTAGCTGTGGCTGGAATTGGGGCTGCAGGTGGTGCCGCTGGTGCTTACATGGTAAAAGATAAATAATTATTTTGTTTCGTCAATAACATCGGTATCCACTGGTGCTTTAAAATTAAAGCTATCATTGTTAAGTTCAACGTTAGTTTTTACATTTGTAAAATCTATTTGAGTATATTGATTTAATGATGTGGAAATTCCTAAAGATTTTAGTTGATCATCTTTTGTGAATTTAATTGTTATGCTATTAATCATCTGGTCATTTTTAGGTTTAAGAATATAGCTATTGTTATCTTTTTCTTTTACTGTAAATAGCTTGTTAATGTTATTTGCATTTTTTGATAGTAGGATTAAATATGGGAACTGAGCAATATTGTTTGATACTTTTTTTATAATAAGTTGCTCAAGATCACCGTCGTATATCCATAATTTATTTCCATTTGAGTCAATTTTCTGACTGTTTGGAGTTGTAGTAACCCATTTGAAGAATTTTGGTTTTTTAAGACTCATATGTCCTTTTGAGTTAATATTATTATCATTTTGTCCATCTATGAGCTTTTGGCTAAAATCTGCTGTCATTGACTGTATGTTTTTTATCTTTGTAACGAGATCTTGAGCAGCATTTGCAAAACTAATATTTATACTAAATATCAATACTGTTATTAGTAGACTAATTTTTTTCATCTATGATTCCCTTTTTATTAATACTTCACGCATTCCATTATGATTCATCTCAGAGACTATGCCATTCTCTTCCATTTCTTCCATTAATCTTGCGGAGCGATTATAGCCAATTTTAAGTTTACGTTGTACAGCAGAAATAGAAGCTTTTTGACTTTTTATAACTATCTCAACTGCGTCGTTATATAAAGGATCTTCACTATCTCCGTTAGCTCCACTAGAGGCTCCCTCAGATTCTTCAGAGGCTTCTAGGATCTCTTCAATATATTCAGGAACACCGTAGTCTTTCCAAGATTCTACAACACGATGTACTTCATTATCATCAACAAATGCACCGTGAATACGCATTGGTGCACCAAAACCTGGTTTAAGATATAGCATGTCACCTTGACCAAGTAGTTGTTCTGCACCTTGTTGATCTAGCATGATTCGCGAATCAATCTTACCTGATACTTGAAAACATATACGCGTAGGGATATTAGCTTTAATAAGCCCAGTAACTACATCAGCAGATGGTCTTTGAGTCGCTAGGATAATATGAATACCAGCAGCACGAGCTTTTTGTGCTAACCTTGCGATTAACTCTTCAACTTTTTTACCAACAACCATTATCATGTCTGCAAATTCATCAGCGACAACTACGATATATGGCATTTTTGTAAGTGTAGGTGCCTCATGAGCTCTTTCAGGATTCATTTTGATGAACATAGTATCTTTTAGAGGCTTACCAGCTTTTTCTGCTTGTTCAATTTTATCATTTAAGAGAGCTATATTTCTTACTCCAGCTGCTGACATTAGGGCATAACGACGTTCCATTTCTTTAACGCACCAGCGAAGAGAGTTAGCTGCCTCTGTCATATCAGTAACTACAGGTGTCAAAAGATGTGGTATACCATCATATATTGATAGCTCAAGCATCTTTGGATCAATCATTATAAATTTAAGTTCATCAGGCATACACTTGTACAGCATGCTTATAATCATTGAATTAACCCCAACGGATTTACCAGAACCTGTTGTTCCCGCTACTAGCAGGTGAGGCATTTTTGCAAGCTCAGCAAAAGCAGGCTTACCTGCTATGTCAACACCGATTCCCATCATTGTTGCAGCTCTTGAATTTATAAATTCTGGTGATGCCAAAACTTCTTTTATTCTAACCATTTGGCGGGTTGGATTTGGCAGTTCTAAGCCGACATAGGGTTTACCAGGAATAACTTCTACAACTCGTACAGCTGTGGTTGATAAGGCTCTGGCTAGATCTTGAGCAATAT
Source organism: Candidatus Francisella endociliophora (assembly GCF_000764555.1). NCBI lineage: Bacteria > Pseudomonadati > Pseudomonadota > Gammaproteobacteria > Thiotrichales > Francisellaceae > Francisella > Candidatus Francisella endociliophora. The sequence continues at coordinate 1,562,909 of NZ_CP009574.1, forward strand.
TTGTTAGTTTGCTAACTTTTGTACCTCTAGCTAGATCAATTTCATATCTTGTAATAACTGGTCCTGGATAAGCTCCTACAACTTTTGCATCTATACTAAAGTCATTAAGTGTTTGCTCAAGCAGTGATGATGTTGCTTCGAGCTCTGACTGAGAAACTACAGTTTTTTTTGCTTCTGGTTTGATAAGCAAATCTAGTGAAGGTAGAGAATCTTTTTGGGGTTGCTTTGTACTTGGGATAGCTTTCTTATCAGTAAGTGTTGGTTTCTTCTCACTAGTTTCAAGCTTTATTTGCTGTTGCTTTTCTTTCTTTGGGCTTGTAAATGATAGTTCATTAGCAGTTTTTGTCTTACTAAGAACTTCCTTAAAAGTATCTTCTTGAGAGGTTTTTTTCTCTGGTGTAATAGCTAACTTAGCTGTTTCATCTTTATTTAAAGGGGATGTTTGCACTTCAAAATCTTCAAAATTACCAATTTTGGAATTATCATCTGCTTTAGGTTTTGCTTTTAGGATATAATTTAGTGCTTTGCTTAAAAGTACAGCAATATTTTTTGATAGATGAATCCAAGTCGTTCCTGAGTATAGTGTCAAGCCTATAAATAAAGATACTAATAGAGCAAATGATCCCCCCACTAAACCAAGGTTTTTAATAACTAGTTTTGCTGCTTCATAGCCAAATATACCGCCTGAACGCTGAGGAACCCAGTAGTTAGCAAACCCAAGATAAAGCTCGGCAAGGCCACAGCAAGAAAGTATAAATACTACAATACCTATAACTTTTACTGTAAACATTAAATAACTAAGACTTTCATCCTTTCTTTTGATAAGTAATATTCTTACGAAGTCTATAAGTAGAAAAGGCAAGATAAAGCCAACTACTCCAAATATTGCAAGTATAAAGCTAGCAACATATGCACCAACAGGACCTGCATAGTTTTTGATGGTAGTTTCAGATGAAATACTACTCCAACCAGGATCATTAATGTTAAAGCTAAATAATGCTATAAATAGATATATTATAGTCGCTGTTAAAATAACAACTAAGGCTATCTTTAATCGTCCAACTGCATGGTTTGTTTTGTTTATATTTTTATCTGTCATATTTAAGCTAAAAAAGATTATTGTTAATACATCGTACCAGTTGATAATTCTAACAAAAAAAATTACAAAAATGTTAGACTATACTATTATTTGTTAACCTGCAGAACATGTAAGGGTAAGTTGTGGCTAGATTTCATATTATATTAGGTTTTATTGTATGCTTTTTTGCATGGGTGTTTTTTCTAATATTTCCTCATTTAGATATCACATTAGCAGGATACTTTTATGACTTCAGTAGTCATAGTTTCATAGGAAGTCAAACTTCAGGTGTTCTGGGTTTTCTACATTGGTTTGCTAGAGTTTTTCCAATCTTTTTTTCGATAGTAGTGATTTTATTTCTTTTAGGGTCTTTATTTATTGAGAAGTTCAAAATTAAATCAAGAAAGGCAATATTTTTTGTGGCTGTGTGTCTATGGATTGGTCCTGGGCTAGTTGTAAATTATGTTTTTAAAGATCATTGGGGTCGACCTAGACCTGTTATGGTGGAGCAATTTCAGGGTGATAAAGTATTTCAGCCTCCATTTATAATATCAAATCAATGTGGCAAAAACTGCTCATTTGTATGTGGTGATGCGTCTATGGGATTTTGGCTTTTTGCGTTTATGCCACTTGTAGCTACGCGTAGAAAAAAAATTGTAGCCTTCTCAGCTGCAATATTTGCTGGTGGTGGTCTAGGGCTTATGAGAATGGCTCAGGGAGGACACTTCTTCAGTGATGTGGTTTTCTGTGGGATATTTGTTTATATCTGTACATGGATTGTGTATTGGTTTATGTATGAAAGAAAGTAATTTAAAATTTAAATAAACAACTTATTTAAATTGTTTTATAAATGATATAATTAAAACATAATAATTAATTTTCCAAAATTATATTCATGAATATCAATAAATCAATTTTATTAAGTGCAGTTTTAATATCATCAGGATTTGCTAGTTCTCATCATAAAACCAAGTCAAGTAGTGGAGATGATTTCTCGTTCCCTCCAACCAATGATACTCAAATAATGAGGTATCAGCCAGAGACAGGGGATTATACTAAAGAAATTCCAATAATACATACATCTTTAGATGATGGACTAGATTTTAATTACAGTCTTTATATCAATGATAAAGGTAATATAATTGTACCAGTACCTATGGTAATAGGGGATGAATATGCTGGAGGAAATAGACCTAAAACCGTTGGCTTTTTGAGAGGAAATGATGGTCAAATTAATACTTTAAGTTTTCCTTTTGGGGGTGGTTTTGGAGTTGCAAATACACACTATAATGGGACTATAAATAGAAATGATTACTCTGTTTATTCTAGTAATGGTGTTTTATATACAGGGAGTGCAACAAGTGGTTATATATATAGCCAACATAAAAAATCAAATGTAATGTTCTCTTATGGAGATGCTACAAAAATACTTAGACCTGGAACAGATGATAATCTATGTAGTTACGGAATAACAGGAATATATCTTTCGGAAATATCATTATCTAATGGATATAAACTAAATTTTTTAACTGATAATAAACGAATTTACAGAACAAACCACAGCGGGACAGAAGTTTATGAATGTACTTCTGTATTTTATACAGGGCTCAGTGATAATCAAGGAAGAAAGTGGTCTTTCGAATATACTCGTAATCCATATTTAACAATAATATATCCTGATGGTAGGAAAATCTTATCAGATTCTATATCTCCTAGTGAATATAAATTTACAGATATTAATGGTTTAATATATTTAGGATCAGGAAATTCCCACTCTTATTCAGGTGCTAACTTAGACAAAACACTCAGTGAAAGTTTTTCTGGTAATTCAAATAAAACAAATAACACAATAACTAATCTAGATGGAAGTGTAGATAAGTATTCAGGATATCCTGCACATGGAGGAGCATGGACTGCTAGTCCTGCTAATGGAACATACAAAGAACATCAAAAGTTAGACCAAAAAGGTAATATAATTTATGATGAGGTAAATACTTGGGGATATAACTCTAATAATACTCCTTATCTAACTAAACAAGTAATTACCCAAGATGGAGTAACAACAACTAAAGAATTTGATGGGTTTGATAAGTATTTATTCCCAGCTACTATGACTGAAACATCTTCTGATGGTAAAAAAAGAATTACCACTACAACATATGTTGATATACCCGCCACCTCAACTCATGGGCAAATGGTCTTACCTGAAACTATAACTGTTAAAGATGACGATGACAACGTTATCCATAGTACTAGTAACTCCTATGATAGTGAAGGGTATCTGATATCAAGTACAGTTGATGGAGTAAAAACAGAGTTTACATATGACTCAAATGGTAATTTAGCTAGTTCAACAGATGCTAGTGGTAATACAACTAAATATCAAAGTTATCAATATGGTAAACCTACTATAGTTATTGATCCAAATGGAGGCAAGACCACTTATAGTTATGACTATAGAGGCTTAGTCTTAAGTAAAACTGATCCAAAAGGTAATACTACTAAGTATACTTATGATAAAGCTGGTAGACCTACATCAGTAACTCCTCCTACAGGTTATGCAACTACATATTCATATAGTAGTAATGGGCTAGTAACTACTAAGAAACAAGGCAATGTAACTACTGTCACTACTTATGATGGTCTTGGTAGAGAAATTAGTTCTCAAACCTCTGCGAGTGATTCTTCTGGCGGTATAGCTACTTCAAATAAATATGATACTACAGCCAATAAGGTTTATATGAGTTACCCATGTAGCTCAATTAGTCAATGTAGCACAGGCGACATATACATTAATGATATTTTGAATAGACCGCTTCAGTTAATCAAAGATACTAGTTCATTTTAAGGAGTTTAGAGATGAAATTAATTAAATTATCCTTATTAGCAACAGGTTTACTAGTATCTCTTAATAGCTTTGCAAGCTATACATGGACTGCTGATTATAGTGCAAGTAATGGTGACTCAACTAAAAAAGTTACAGCCCCTAATGGGACTACAACATATTCTTATAGACAAGGTTTTGGTAAGCCTATTCTATTAAGTAAAACTAGAGGAGTTCTTAGTAATACAGCTGATTATGATGATGAGGGAAGATTACTTTCATTATCTCAAGGAGGTAAAACTAGAACTTACAATTATTCTGATTCTACTCACCTTGATTGGCTAATGTCTCAAGATGATCCAGAGCTAGGAACAACTAATTATACTTATTATCCAAATGGTTTGCGTAAGTCTGAGCAAATATCAGGAGGTAGTACAACTAACTATGAGTATGATGGTAATGGCAATATAACTAAAGTAAGCTATTCAGCAGCTGGAGGCATTTCACAAGTTCCAACTATTACTTATGACTATGATGCTAACAATAATGTAACATCAAAGACTATAAGTGCTACAAATCAAATAGCAAATACTTATGATGCTATGGATAGAGTACTATCATCTACATTGACATATAATGGCATCAATAATTCTATATCATATGCATATGATGATTACGGGCATATAAGTACTATTACTTACCCAGATGGGTTAGTAGTCAACTATAACCCAGATGGATTAGGCAGATCAAAAGCCATATCAACCTCAGCGGGTAATATTATTTCAAGTATTACATATAGTCCTGCTAATAATATTACAGGTTATTCTGGAAATAGTTACTCACTAGCAATTACATATGATTCTATGAATCGTATTAGTAGTATTAAATCAACAAGTGCTAGTAAATCATATACATATGATGGTGAGAATAATGTAACAGCAATAACAGACAATAATAGTTCAGCAAATTCTGCAAGTTTTGGCTATGATGCAAATAACAGATTAACTACAGCAAGTGGATATTGGGGACAAGCAAATTATTCTTATGATAATCTAAACAATATAACATCTCTGTCAGATTCTAAAACAACCAACTCATATACTTATGGTGGTAACAATCTTTTAAGCTCAGTTACCTCAACAGCAAATGGCTCAGAAAGTATAAGTTATGATGCTAATGGGAATATTATAAATGAAGGTGGCGATAGCTATACTTACGATTCTGCTAACCATCTAATTAGTTTTAAAAATGCAGATCATACTATCACTTTTGATTATGATCCAAATGGCAATGTAATATCAACTACTCAAGATAGTAATAAGCCTGTTATTACTCGTTATGATGAATCAGGAAAGTTAGTTTATAAACTAGATCCTAATAAAGCTTCTAATCAAGTAACCGATTATATATATCTAAATGGAAAGCTTGCTGTAGAAGCTACACATAATGATGGTGATTTAACGAATATAGCTTATCATTATATAACTACAAATGCTTTAGGCTCACCAATAGCGAGTACTTTAAATGGAGCTACAGAATATTCACAAGATTATAAGCCTTATGGTATTGAGCAAAATGATAAAGATAGTGATCATCTAGGCTTTACAGGTAAAGAAACTATCAAGGATATGGGTCTAGTAAATATGAATGCTAGGTACTATTCTCCTGGTATTGGTAGATTCATGGCTTATGATCCTGCAGAACCTACAGTTGATGATTTATCTAGTTTTAATAGATATTCATATGCTAATGATAATCCTCTTAGATATACAGACCCTACAGGACTATTTTCATTTAGTGATTTCTTCCATGGAGCAGGTAACTTTGCTTCAGGGATGATGAATGGTATGTCTGGAGGTTTTATAAATACTGGACATCAATCAGGATTTGCACATGATGCAGGTTGGGCATTTGGTACTGCATTAGGCTTTACATATGGAGCATCTGAGCTAAAAGCCGCTACTTATGCTACTGGTAAAGCAGGAGGTTTAATAGAATCAAGTACAACTGCTGCTGTTACAGAAAGAAATGTTGTTGGGCAGGCGAATGTGACTAAAGATTTAGTTAAGTACTACCCTGAAAATGATGGTTTTATAGGTGAAATTGTACATGAAACATTAAAACCAGGAACTTTGATTGATAGATTTGGTAGTAAAAATGGTAGATTTTTATCTCCTGCTAATACTCCAATGAAAATGAGAGCATTACCACCAGGAGCAAAAATAAATGAGTACCGAACTTATAGGGTTATAAAACCATTAAATGTCAAATCTGGAAGAATTGCTCCTGCTTTTAACCAACCAGGAATGGGTAAGCAATATGTTATTGATAGACCTGTAAAAGATATCATAGATAAATTCATAGAGGAGGTTTAGGGATATGACTAGAAAAGAACTTATTGATATTTTAGATAAACTTAGCATTGATAGAAACTTATATACTTTTGATACTAATCTGCCTGAAGATAAATATACTATGAACAAAGAGGGTTCTTTTTGGGTTGTTTATTATAGTGAAAGAGGAGTTATCTTTGATAAGAAATCTTTTGAATCAAACTTAGATGCCTCAAAGTATCTTATTAAAAAACTACTATAGAATTTGAAGTTATGAAGCCATTTTCTGTGTAATCTGGGAGAGTAGCTTCTGCACTTGGTCAACTTGGAGGGGAAATACAATTACATGCTCCAGTAAGATTAAAAACTTTGATATATAAACAAGTGATAAAAGAGTTGTGATGAAGATAGAGGGTTTAAATGACTGGAATTTAAAGGTAGAAGAAGTATCAATGAATGTATATCAAATTACGGCAGTTAACGAGAATGGTATAAAGATAGAAAAGATTGGGACTGATCCTAAAGAAATTATAGAAACTATAAAAAGAGAAATAATAAAATATGAAAAGTGATAGCCTTGTCTGAATCCAAAATAAATGATTCATATAATGTTTATAAAGTAACAAAACCAATAAATGTTAAATCAGGGAGAATTGCTCCTGCATTTGGACAACCGGGGCTTGGAACACAGCACTTTTTACCAAACTCTGTCAGAAATTTGGTCAAAGACAAGTATTTATCAGAGGTGTAAGTTATGAATGAAAATTTACAAAGCTTAGAAATGCTATTCGAGAATTATAATAATTTTATACAGATACTAGATAAGATACAAAAGGTGCCTGAATATTATAAAAAAGTAAATACTACACCTCAGTATGAAGGTGCATCACATATTGAAAAAAATAGAACGCGAGGATTCGATTATTACGAAACAGAGAGAGGGGAAATATATGTTCATAAAAAAAATTTAGATATGAATAATACTCTCTACTTACTTCTTAATGAAGTGACTCATTCTCTTGCTTCAAAATTTTCAGCCAAAAATCAAAAAGTAAATCCAAATCATGATTTCAGAAAAGTTATGTTTGAAAGACAAGAATATCTTATGGGATTGTTAAATAAAGACCGGGAACAGAGATTAAAAGAATACCATGACAATGTACTAAAGAAATACCTTTATGAGGATTAAGATTATGAAAACAAAAAACAACAAAAACCTTTTAAATAAATTGTTATGTGGAGACTATTCTTTAGCTAAAACATTTTGGCTGTCACAGTTAGCTATATTTTTGGTTGCTTTATTAACAGCTTATACTGCTTCTTTAATCATAAAAAGTCCTGGTGTTTGGAGTATATATTTATTTTTTCATTATATGATATTTATATGCTGTCATATTTTTATACTAATAGCGATATGGAATTCTTGTAAGAAGTATTCTGGATTTTTTCTTTGGAAATTATTATCTAGGTTTTATAGTATATTAGGGCTTATAGTTTTTACACTATTAATATTTTCTCTAGTTTTTGGGACTACAATCATAATTACAGATGTAAATAGTGACCGTGATCTAAAGAATCAATCTATTATATCAAAGCTTGATAATTATATTATCAACCAGAACATGCCCGAAGAAATAAGTAAAACATTAACTCTTGAGAAAATAATCAATGAAGATGATGTACAAACAATAATATATAAAAATATAGATCCATCTAAAGAATTAGATTTCAATAAAATAAAAACAGTATTTTGTAAAAAGAAACATAATAATCAAATTAAACAAATATTATTTAAGGTTCATAATCAAAACAATAAGGTAGTACAACAATATCAGCTCAATTATGATATGTGTTGATAAGTATTTATTTTATAACTAAAGAAAATATAAAGCTCGAAAACTATAATATAAACACCTGAATAAAGCAAGAATATATAAAAGATGCATTAAATGGTAGTTATAGACTTTATAACCGATCAGAAAAGGATATCCTAACAACAGAGGAATATGTTATAGAGAATAGATTGCAACCAGTAATGGTTTTATTGATAATGAAGAATGGATCGAAGTATTAAAGAACAGTCTTTTATATATGGATGTTATTAAATAAAAAGGATTGATTTTTATATGATGCAGGCTGGGAATTTGGTACCGCACTAGGTTTTACTTATTGATCTAAGGTTTTGGTTTGTATGATCTAAGTTTGACAGCTTTTCTTTTATTATGTTACACTATTTTTAGTTTTTGTATAAAACTCAAAAATTTAAAGAAGAGGTGCGTAATCTATAGAACCAATTTGAAAGTCATAACACTTAATGATAATTGGATTTCTAGAGATTATGCCGAAAGAGTTCAGATGTTGTGGTCTGTACTCTTGGGTTTAGCATTGAAAAGTGTTAGAACTGTCACACTAAAAGTAGGTGTGGAGAGCTTCTGGTCTTAGCATGTCTCGCAAAGTCTCAGTCTCTTTTTCTTTAAAGTTTAATAGGATTTGTATTTTTCAAATCTGTAGTGTGAACTGTTGAAAAGAAGGAAAATTAAATGTCGGAAAAACTTAAAAGAGGTTTACAAACTCGTCATATGTCAATGATAGCTCTTGGTGGCTGTATTGGTACTGGGCTGTTTGTAGCTTTAGGTGGAGCTATTGCTGATGCTGGGCCTGGAGGTACTGTTTTAGCATACGTAATCATAGCAATTATGGTATATTTCTTAATGGCAAGTCTTGGAGAAATGGCAGCACATAGTCCAGTTAGTGGGACATTTTGTGAATATGCAACCCGCTATGTAGATCCTGCTTTAGGATTTAGTACTGGTTGGAGCTATTGGTTTAATTGGGCTATTACTGTTGCTACAGAGGTAATAGCAGCAGCATTAATCATGCAATACTGGTTTCCTGGTAGTTCAATACTTTTATGGAGTGCTTTTTTCTTTGTGTTAGTATTTTGTCTAAATATTTTTTCAGTAAAAATATATGGCGAGGTGGAGTATTGGTTATCTTTCATAAAAGTATCTACAGTTATTATATTTATTATAGTGGGTGGTTTATCGATCTTCGGATTAGTTGGAAATCATGAAAGTGTAGGTTTTCAAAACTGGCATGTTGGAGATGCTCCTTTTCATAATGGCTGGTGGGGCTTTATATCTGTATTTTTGATTGCGGGATTCTCTTTTCAAGGAAGTGAGCTTATTGGTGTGACAGCAGGTGAGGCAAAAGATCCAAACACATCTATACCAAAGGCTATTAAGCAGACTTTTTGGAGATTATTTATTTTTTATATTTTGGCGGTAGTTATTATTAGTTTTTTAATTCCATATAACAACCCGTCTTTAATTAAAGCTAGTGCGACTGAAGATATATCAATTAGCCCATTTACTATAGTGTTTGAAAATGTTGGTTTAAGCTCAGCTGCTACTATTATGAATGTGATAATTTTAACAGCGATAATCTCCGCGTGTAACGCTAGTATGTATAGTGCGACAAGAGTCCTATGGCATTTAGGTAAAATTAGACATGCTCCAAAGGTTTTTGCCACTACTAATTCAAAGGGTACACCTATGATAGCGCTTTTAGCAACTTGTCTGATAGGTAGTTCATTCTTCTTTGTATCTTTCGTTGGAAGTGGGCAAATATTTACATGGCTAGTTAATATCTCAAGCCTTGCTGGATTTATTGCATGGTTTACAATAGCACTTAGTCATTATAGATTTAGAAGAGCATATGTTAAGCAAGGTAAAAACTTAAAGGATCTACCATTTGTAGCTAAGTTTTTCCCATGGGCTCCTATCATCGCTCTAATACTAGTTAGCCTAGTTATTGTTGGACAAGGTGTTAACATCTTAACAATGAGTGGCAGAAGTTGGTCAAGTGTTATAATTGAATTTTTGTCAACTTATATAGGTTTCTTTGCTTTTGTAATGTTATACTTTGTCTATAAGTTCGTTAAAAAAACTAAGCTAATAAAATTAGAGGACTGTGACTTAACACCAGAATCCTAATTTATATCGTTATGGATACATTTTTTATTCAAGGAAAAGCGGGGCTGCTTGAAGCAGTTCACGATCAAGTTAAAGATGATAACCGAGAGGTTGTAGCGGTTATTTGTCATCCACATCCATTGTATCAAGGTAGTATGCACAACAAAATTGTTACTACTCTTTCACGAGCAATGAAAACTTTTGGGATATCATCTTATAGATTTAATTACCGAGGGGTTGGCGATAGTCAAGGTGAGTATGGTGAAGGTGCTGGTGAACTTGAGGATTTGTTATCAGTCTGTGATTGGATTAAACAAAATACATCTTTTAAAAGGATAGTTCTATGTGGTTTCTCATTTGGAGGAGCTATAGCATATAAAGGATTAACTAAGCTGGACAATGTCATAACTTTAATAACCATAGCTCCTGCAGTAGATAGATTTGATTTAACAGGGTTTTCTGAGCCTGAAAATATTCCATGGCTTGTTGTACAAGGAATCGATGACGATACAGTAAACCCTAATTCAGTTTTCGATTTTACTTTGAAAACAGTCAGGTCAGATTTGACATTGGTAAAGATGGATCAAGTAGGCCATTTTTTTCATGGAAAACTAATAGAGTTAAAAACTGTGATAGAGAATTTTGTAGCACCAATAACTAATAAACTTTAAAATAAAAAGGATCAAGCGAAATGAATAGAAAAGTAGCACTTGAAGCAGTCAGAGTAACAGAGTTAGCGGCATTAGCATCTTGGAGTCAGATGGGTAGAGGTGATAAGATCGCAGCTGATCAGGCAGCAGTGGATGCAATGAGAAAAGCGTTCAATGAAGTTGAAGTTAACGGGACCGTTGTAATTGGTGAGGGCGAGCTTGATGAAGCTCCTATGCTTTATATTGGAGAAAAAGTTGGTGCTGGTGGATGTGAGGTTGATATTGCTTTAGATCCATTAGAAGGCACTACAATTACTTCAAAAGGTGGCCCAAATGCTCTTACAGTTTTAGCAATGGCAGATAAAGGTGGTTTTTTAAACGCGCCTGATGTGTATATGCAAAAGATTGCAGTCGGTGGTATTACTGCGCCTAAAGGTATTGTTGATCTAGATGATTCTGTAACAGAAAATTTAAAGAGAATTGCTGAGTATAAGGGTGTTCATGTATCTGCATTGGTAGTTTGTACTATGGATAGGCCTCGTCATGCACATATTATCAAAGAAGCACGAGAGTGTGGTGCTAGAGTTATATTAATAGATGATGGTGATGTTTCAGCAGTGATTGCAACAGCTACAGAAAACTCTGGTATAGATGTTTATATAGGTACTGGCGGAGCTCCTGAGGGTGTATTAGCAGCGGCAGCACTTAAATGTTTAGGCGGTCAAATGCAAGCTAGATTAGAATTTCATAATGATGAAGAAGTTCAAAGAGCTCATCGCTTAGGTGTTACAGACCTTGATAAAAAGTATGATATTGATGAGCTAGCATCAGGAGATATAGTATTTGCTGCAACAGGTGTGACAGATGGAAATATGCTTCAAGGTGTTAAAAGAATTAATAGTACTCGTAGAGGCTCTTATGCAGTAACTCATAGTGTAGTTATGAGATCTACAACTAAGACAGTTCGTCACATTACAGCGGAGCACAGCTTTGATTTTAAAGATGGCGTAGAAAGTTTTATGTCTTAAGTTTTCTTGAAAAATAAATAATTAAACTCTATCATACTTCTTAAATATAGTTTTTGAATTCACATTTTAAATGAAGAAAATTTTATTCTCATTCATATTGCTGTTATTTTCAGTTAGTCTTTTTGCAAATGATTTTATTGATAGTTAGCTATATATAGGAGTATGGTTGGATTAGCTCAGAAAGAAGCTTTTGAGAGTCCTGATAAAGATCAAGTATATTTCTTTCAGTTTAAATGGGGTATGTGCATTGAATCTTTAGGCTTTACTGATCCTAAATATCTTGTAGGAGTTGATCCTAAACAGATTCTTAAAAACACGATAGGTTTTTTATCTACAAAGTCTAATTTGATGAAAACTAGTTGTGTAGGTGATGGCTATGAGAATATGCCAATACCTAAGAAAATATAATTTACCTATGGCAATTATATTTCCAATGCCAAGGCTCATAAATCATGCCAAAAGGATTATCTCTGGGATAGCTCATATAGAATCCGAATAACTCTGCATTTTCGTTTAGCCATTTGAAAGCATGAGTAAGTTCAAAATCTTCGGTGACTAAACCATCTTCTTCAGGCGTAGTGAAATCTATCGCTAGTCCTGTATGATGTTCACTATAGCCAGGTAAAGCTACTTTTTTAACTACTTGCTGGAGAGTTTTTCCTGTATCTAAATGGCGCTAAATTAGATTTTCTTGATATTTATATGATCTAAATATCGATAACACCTCTAAAATAATATTATCTTTTGCAGCCATTTTAATCATATTTTTTAAGGGGATATAAGCAGATTTATGTATAAACTGATCTCTATGTAGTACATCTTGGCCCCAAAAAATAAGGTCTTCTTTTATGACCTCTTCAAATTTGGGTCTTTGAAATATTGTCTTGTCAAGTTTTGTTGTTTCAATTAAATTTTTCATCTGGATAATATATCCGAAAACATGCTGGTTTATTATTAAAGTTTAACAAATTAACTTTAAAAACTATCTCTCAGATGTTAAATTGAAGCAATCACTTTTTTAACTAAAACATGACAAATGAGCGAAAACAATATCCTTTGGACTACGTTTATACTATATATAGCTATTATTTTTGCTATAGGAATATATTCATATTTTCAGACAAAAAAAGTTTCTGACTACATGTTAGGAGGACGTTCTTTAAGTGCTCCTATAGCCGCTCTTGGAGCTGGAGCATCTGATATGGGGTCTTGGTTGTTGCTAGCTCTTCCAGGAGCGTTTATGGTTTCTGGGTTTAATCAAATATGGTTACCTCTTGGTTTAACTATAGGAGCTTTTATAAACTGGGGTGTTATTGCTAAAAGACTACGTGTATATACAGAAATCGCGAAAGACTCTATTACAATACCGGCATATTTTGAGAATAGATTTCATGATAATACTGGTGTTATTAGGTCTTTAACAGCAATAGTCTTAGTTATATTCTTTACAATTTATGTTAGTGCAGGTCTTGTATCTGGTGGTGTGTTATTTAGTTCAATGTTTGGTATTTCTTATCATACAGCATTAATCTTTTCAGCATCTGTGATATTTATTTATACCTGTGTCGGTGGTTTTTTAGCAATTTCTTGGATTGATTTTTTCCAAGGTAGTCTAATGCTTCTAGCTTTGTTAATAGTACCAACGGTTGTGTATTGTGATTTTGGTAATGCTGATGTTGTTGGGGCTTTGTCAAATATTGATATTAAAGGTTTTTATGATGTAACATCTGGTGTGCCTTTAATTACAATAGTTTCACTTTTGGCATGGGGTTTAGGTTATTTTGGTCAACCACATATAATTGTTAGATTTATGGCAATCAAAGATCCTAATAAAACTCCAAAAGCTATGTGGATTTGTATGATATGGATGATATTAGCGTTAATTGGTGCCGCATGTGTTGGGATCTTAGGGGCTGCTTATTACCGCGATGGTATAACAAACCCTGAAGCAATATTTTTGAAGCTATCTGCAGTGTTTTTTAATCCTTGGATTGAGGGAATACTATTGGCAGCTGTACTTTCGGCAGTTATGAGTACAACCTCAGCACAACTTCTTTCTTTAGCAAGTGCTTTTTCAGTAGATGTATATGCAAAATTTATTAGAAAACATGCTTCTCATAGGGAGCAGTTGAATGTTAGTCGCCTAATAGTTTTATTAGTTACTATTGTTGCTATCTATATTTCTTTTGATCCAGATACAACTATTTTGAGCTTAGTAGGGTATGCATGGGCAGGTTTAGGAAGTTCTTTTGGCGCTGTTGTAATATTTTCACTATTCTGGTCAAGGATGAATAAGGCCGGAGCTATAGCTGGCATTTTAATTGGTTCAATAGTTGTTCTCGTTTGGCCATTGTTCGCTCATTTTGGTGGTTGGTTTAAGGTTTATGCTATGGTACCAGGCTTTACCTTGAGTAGTATATGTATAGTTATATTTAGTTTACTAACTTCAAAACCTGAAGAATCGGTACAAAGAGAATTTGATAAGTATAAGCAAGCATTATAAAGTTGTGGTTGTCTGTGATTTGCTTTTCAAGTAAAATATTCATCATTTATTTCCTTATTTTCCTATGAAAAAGATATTTTCGCTTTTTTTAGGCGTTCTGTTTTTGTATGGTCTTTCATTTTTGGATGAGTGTTTTGCAACAGTTATATTATTATTAACACTGTTTTTTTTTATTGTATATTTGTTTCTCACATCTAAGAAAAAACCTCTTGGAAGTATTAGTGCAATATATGTGATATTAAGTTTTGCTTTTGTTGCTTGTGTCGCACAGGTGTTTTTAGCAGTTGATTATGCTATTCACCCTTTTGGGTCACTATTGATTTTATCAATTCTTTTGCCAACTTTTTTCCTATTGGGATATAGGATTATTCTAAGTATTCATTGTTTTTTTGATAGTTTATTTTTTTCTAAAAAAAATGAAGAAGACACTGATTATGAAAATGATCTAGGATGCTCTATAGTAATTGCTACCCGTAATGAACCTTTTGATGTTTGTAAATTAACTTTTGATTCAGCATATGCATTAGATTATCCAGTAGAAAAAAAAGAAATAGTTATAGTTGATAATAGTGACCTAGAATACAAAGATTTTAGAAAGTGGCAAGAATATGTTACTAAACATAATATGTTAGATGGTATAAGCTGTAAATTTATTCATAGAACTGGAACAGAAGGGTTTAAACCTCGTAATCTTGATATTGCGATGGATAATGTGAATTTTGATTATGTGTTATTTTTAGATGCAGATTCAACACTACCTAAAAATGCTTTAAAAGTTGGGCTGCCAGAGTTTAAAAAAGATTCTAAGCTTGGGTTTGTAAGCTTTCTAATTGAGAGTACAAATTATAATACAAATTTGGTGACAAAAGTTGCTAGTATTTTTCAGAATACAATTCGCTATTTTAATGAATTTGTTGGTAAGCAAGGTTATTGCAACTATCAAGGTCATAATGGAATTTGGAGTAAAAAAGCACTTAACGCAACTTCTAAATGGGAGGAGTATCATAAATCACAGGTAATGGTAACAGAAGATATTGCAGCAGGTTTTAGATGCTATGAAGCAGGATTTACAAGTAAACCAATTTTTCTTAAAACTGGTGAATGGGTTCCTACATCACTGAAAGAATTTGAAAAAATGTGGTTAAGATGGTCTTTTGGAGGCATGCAGGTTATGCACAAGTATCTCTCAAATATAATTTCATCGTCAAATCTATATTTTCGTGTAAAACTTGATATGCTGTATTTGCTTTTTAAGGTTGTAGCTTCAGGTTTTCCTATATTTGCATTGCTTCTTGTACTTTTCCCAAAAAATAATGTCGGATTTGTTAGTGTTGTTAATGTGACTCTTATACCGTTATTTATTTTAAGTTTTTGGTATTACATATATGGAGATATTAAAGGCAGTTTTTTGAGTAAAATTTCTCAGATTTATATAGCAATGTTTATGCTTTCCTCATATGTATTTTGGTGTGGCATAAAAGCAGAAATAAATTATTATTTAAATAAGCCTCAAGGTTGGAAACCTACAAGTAAAGTTTTTGATGAGTTTGAAGGTTGGGTTAAAGTTATTTTTGATAATATTGGTAAATTGAGCTTTTCCATACTTGGACTTGGTATTGCAGTCTATTCAATATGTAATCTTTATACACAAGCGGATTTTCATATGTATTTATTATGTATGTTACCGAGCATATTACTTTTTTTAAATACGATTTTGTGTATAGTTATACTAGGACGAGCAAGGTAGTAATAAATCAATAAGTTAATGATTGAATACGATAATATATTTTATTTGCTAATAGCATTTGGTTTTGTGTTGCTAAA
Source organism: Candidatus Francisella endociliophora (assembly GCF_000764555.1). Classification (NCBI taxonomy): domain Bacteria; kingdom Pseudomonadati; phylum Pseudomonadota; class Gammaproteobacteria; order Thiotrichales; family Francisellaceae; genus Francisella; species Candidatus Francisella endociliophora. Next base: position 1,579,123 of record NZ_CP009574.1, read on the forward strand.
TGCTTTTTTTGTAATGGCTGAGTTTTCTTTGGTTAAACTTAGAAATTCGCAAGCAAAAGTTTTACGTGAGAAAAAAGGACTGCAAGGAAAAATACTCTATAGAGTCCATAGTAAGCTAGATATTTACCTTTCTGCTTGCCAGTTAGGGATTACATTAGCGTCACTGGGCCTTGGGTGGGTTGGTGAGCCTGCATTTTCTGAATTGTTAGAGCCAGTTTTTATATCAATGGATATTACATCTGTTAAAATCTCCAAATTTATAGCCTTTGCAATAGGGTTTGCGATTATATCCTTTCTGCATATTGTGATTGGTGAGCTGATGCCAAAATCAATGGCAATAAGACAAACAGAAAGATTATCTTTATTGACTTGTATTCCTTTGTATATTTTTTATTGGGTAATGTTTCCATTTATTTGGATTCTAAACGCAACTGCAAGTTTACTTCTGAGAGTTTTTAGATTGGACACTGTGGCTGATGCTGAGTATGGTTATACAGCAGAAGAAGTTAAATTTATCCTTAAAAGTAGCCACCTTAAAAAACCTTTAACAGAAGAGCATCGTGATATTTTATTACGGATAGTTGAATTCTCAGGGTTACAGGCTATTGATGCTATGCGACCAATAAAAGAGATGGTAATGATCGATTATGATTTATCAAGTAAAGAAAAGTTAGAAGTAGTTAAAAAAAATCTCTACACTAGATATCCTGTTTACAAAACAAATAAGAAAAATATAGTAGGAGTCATCCATACAAAGGATATTTTATGTGCTCTTGATGATGATTCTAAAAATGAGGAGTTGAGACCAATCTTAAAAGTCTCACATCATGATCAATTGATAGATGTTTTAAGAAAATTCCAGCAAGGTAAGCCACATTTTGCTTTAGTTTATAAGCACAATAAACTTTTTGGATTTATCACATTGGATAATCTTTTGACGATCTTGATTGGTAGAATGTCTGATGAGTTTCATTTAGTAAAAGAGCCGTGGGTAACTTTGGAAGTTAATAGATTCTTGATAAAAGCAGATGCTCCTGTGTATGCTATAGAGAGGTTATCAGGTGTTGATTTGTCAGAGTATCCTGCAGATACAGTTTCAGATCTATTAAAAAGAGTATTTAAAGAACCTGTATCTGAGCATAGTGTATGGGAACAGTCTACTTTTAAAGTAGAGCCATATAGGTTTGAAAAAGGTGAGCTTAAAGAGGTCGTCTTGGAGTTATATGGAGAAGATAAGCATTAAAAAAACTTGCTAAAAAGTGATTTAGAGAAGCCTATGTGTTAAGATGTTCCAAAACATTAGTTTAGAAAATATTAAAATAGTGAACATTAAGAGAAGGTTTCTACGTAAGCAAAAAGGCTTATCTTTGATTGAGAGTGTTATCTCATCAGGGTTGGTGTTGTTTATGTTGTCATCATCTTTTTTAGTTATAAATTCTACTATTAAAACATCTGTAAACACTGAAAAAAAAACATTGTTGGCAGAACAATTAGATAAAAAAATAGATTATTATATCTTAACAGGTAGGTTCAGTACGTCTTCAGTTGATAATAATACCTTCACTCAGACAAAGTCGTCAAACTCTAAATTAGCAAAATTTATTGGTAAAAATAATGACTTTGGTATCACAGTGTCAAAAGAAGTAATAAAATATGGTAAATCTGCGTAAAAGATTCGATAAAGGTGTTACTCTAGTTGAACTTTTAGTAGCTATAACTATATCTGCCATAGTAATAGTTATGGCAATAAATATCTATATATCAACAAAAAAGATCTATCAAAAGACCAAGTCTAAAACTGAATTGGATGTTAAAGAATTAACTACAAAAAAAATACTATATGATGCTGTAATTGATGCGGGATTTTCTTGTAAGTATGGTGCTAAGAATCAAGTTTATACTAATAAAACAGGAGAAAACCCTCTTAATTTTAATTTTATGTATGACAGCTCGCCAGTCAGAGTTGGCAAAATTTCAGATATAGCTCCTTTTTTAACAGACTCTTTAGGATTTGAAACAAAAGGCTCTGTATATCAGGTAAATACTGATTATATAATGGTTAAAAATGAGGATGTTTTTACAGAACTAAGTTCTAGACCTATTAATCTAAGTTTGTATTTGGATTCAGTAGATCAACTTGATAAGGGAGACTATCTTGCGCTTTGTAATAATGATGATGTTAATATTGTAAAAATTGATAGTGTTAGTGATAGAAAGGTTGAGCTAAATATTGCACCTTCTAGTGAATATCATAAAAATGATTATGCAGGAAAATATAGTATTCAAATTTTTTATATTGCAGCTAATCAAAGTAAAGAGAATCCTGAAAATGTTAACTATTCATTATTTATGTATACAAAAAGTGGTTCACATAAGGGAGTAACGTATCCTGTCATAGATGGGGTTTCTGATTTGAAAATTAGTTATTCTATTTTAAATAGAAAAAATCTATCGTGGCGTGATATAACTAGAAATACTGATTTAGATGATATAGAAGCAAAAGCTATAAAAGTATCATTTAAGTTGAAAGGTAAGCTGTTCGAAAAAGTAATTTTGCTGTAGGGAAAAGGTTTGAGAAGTTTAATAAGAGCAAAAGGATCATCATTAGTATCTGCTATGATATTTGGATTTGTTGTCTTGGTGACTGTTTCTGGTCTTGTATATATCGTAAGATATAACTTGCTTAGTATTAAGGGATTAGCTGGTCAGGAAGCTATAATGACGGCTGAGCAGCAGTATATACAAAGTATAGTTGAGAAAGGCTCAATTCGACTAGGAAAAAATAAGCTTGGTAATTATGATTTTGAAAATATTTTGCAAAGCAGGCAACCAATTTTTTCTAATAAAAATGTTGATGTATCATTATATAATGCAGAACCTTCAGCAATAACTAGCGATATTATTCATAAGTTGATTTTTAGGAAGAACCTTAAAATTACTAAAGACATTATATTCAAAAATCTGCCTAAACACTCAATGATTAATTATTATTCCGAGTTTGTGCCTATTAATGTTCCATATATTGACATCAACAGAATGAATGATATAGAAAAATATTATCACTTAAATGATAAAGGAAATATTAGTGATTCAAAAAATGGCTTCATAGGATATATAGAAAAAGAATATAGTTGGCTTTTGGTATCTGTAAATAATAGAGCGAGAGTTATTAGCCTAAGAAACTTAGATATTTCTGATAACTATGAAGTTAAAATTGGCTGGCACCTTGTTAAAGGACATTGGCAAATGCTAATGGCTATATATGATAAGCATCACCTTTATATATATAGAACTCAACTTAATGATTTGCTAAATAACTTTGATAAAGCTATTTTAAACCTATCTACTGCGGTTAAAACTTTTGATTCTTCAACAAATATCGTTGCTGTTGATTGGCATTATACGAAAGACAATACAGAACCAAATTTAGCGGTATTAAGCACATATTATGATGAGGATGATAAGGCTAGCGTTAGGTTTATGGATTTTACATATAATAAATTTAAGAATACTTATGATGAAGTTCTAAAAGATACTATTAATGGGTTAGGAGAAATTAATGATAGTAATGTTTTTATCGAGGCTTTAGATCCATATTATATATTGGCTAAAAGCCCTTTATACGTTTTTGCAGGTGATAGAATGATTGTCTATAACATAGCTAAAGATCAGAGGTTAAAAAAAGAAGTTATTAACCTGAACCATGTTGTGGAAAATAAACCAGTAATAGTTAAGAAAGATGACTATAGTTATTATGTTTTAGTTTTTGCAAATGATAGATATTATCAATATACATATACAAAAAATACTGATGTTATTAATGTATCTGAGCCAGTGATTTATCCTGATCAAAAAATACAAAATATTGTTATAAAATATGGTTTGAAATTTATAGTTACGAAAAAACACATATATATCGATGATTTTAAAAATCAACAACTTGCAGAGGTTTCAATATAGTGATGTGTGAAATAACTAAAAAAATTACTATTTTGGGAGTGTTTTTGTTTTATATTACAGGGTTGTATGCAAAGGGGTGTGAGCTTGTAAATTTTGAAAATGGTAAAAATGGTTTATTAGAGTTTAAATGTGATGAAGATGTATCTCTAAAAAATAATAAATTGGTATTTTACTTCACAGGAAGTCGAGTTAAAGTTGATTCTATTAAAGTAGCTGGTGGTAAAACGGATTATGATATAGATAAGATATCTAGGAAGCTTAGAAGAGTTGAGTTAAATGTGGTTACAGAAACTATATTTAAAGATTTGGACTATACTGCCCATGAAGGTGAAATAGTTAAGTTAGAGATAACACCTAAAAGAAAAAGTAATTTAAATTATAAAGTTTTATGGGGAGGAGTTGTAAAGAACTCCTATAAGAATAGAAAAAATAAAAATAACAATTTGCAGTTCTATAGAAATAAAACTGGAGATTTTTTTGCATATGAAGATGGGTTGGAGTGTGCGATTAAGCATGATTGTGATGATAAGATCGAATTGTCAAAACAGTGTGATTCTGAACGGTGTCATAAGCTGAATCAGAAATTAAGTATCTATTCTGATTTTGGTATGGCTCACCAAAGGATAGTTTAAAAAAAACTATCAAATCTTATCAAGTTCTAAAAATTTGTAACTAAATCCAAGTCTCACTTATTTCTTATAAATATAAAAACTTCTTTATATGTTAAAATTATTATTGTAAAGGCTAAGTTTGTAAGGAAAATTTATAACTGGTTGAGATATGAAGAGTATAAATAGAAATAATAAAAAAGGATTTACATTAATTGAGGTTCTTATTGCTGCAACCTTAGGTATGTTTTTATTATTTACAGTTATTTATATGATTGGAAATATTTTATCAAAAGCAATTTTGACTGAAAAAAAAGTTGAACTAGTTAATGAGCTAGATAGTCGGGTAGATAAATTCATGCTAACTAGCGAATTTGATGATAGTGAGCTTGGCGAGATGACTTTTGCTCAAGGTTCGAGCTCAGCTAGCATATTTGAGTTTACTGGATCTAATTCAAATTTTTCTTTAAATGTAATAAAGAGAGCATATAGCAGTGTAAATCCAGTAACAAATATTATAAATCAGCAGCTTGGTGCCTATATGCAAGCAGCCAATGCTATCTATGTTGCAGCAGGTGCAACCATGATTGATGAGAGTCCAGAACTGATTGCTGAGATTGATGTAGCCAGAGATTTACATTTATCAGATAGTACGGCTAAATGGTCATCTAATACAGGCGTTATTCTAAATCTAGGTACTACACAGATAGTAACAGCAGTACCTCTTGATGATCCTCCTCTTGAATCAGGAGCATATTTAACTTTAGCACCATTTACAAATGCAGATGTTAGTAATAGTGGAGTGTTTTGGAGATGCACCGCTTTTGGTTTTGATACGCAACTATTACCTTCTTGGTGTGTCTTGTAGATTTGGAGGTGCAGATGGTAAGTATTAAAAGAAATAAAAATGATGGAGTTTCTTTAGTAGGGGTCTTGGTTGCAGTAGTTATTTCATCAATTGTTATAATGGCTTTAATAACAATTTTCATAACTGTAAAAGATAGATATAACCTTTATAAGGATAAAACCACAGCAGAAGTTAAGCAATTACTAGTTAAGTCAATATTGTATGACTTTGTTAAAGATGTTGGTTTTGCTTGTAAGTTTGGTTATTCAGAACAGGTGCATCATGATAGAACAAATGACTCTTTAGATGGTTTTTTTACTGATGCATCTGCTCTTCGGGTTGGTAATTTACCTCTAACAACATCTAATCATCTCCCTGAACAGCTAGAAGCTGGATGTTCTGAAAAATGTTATCAAGCAAATACTGATTATATAATGATTAAAAAAGAAGAGGATCACACCTTTTTAATAGGTACAAATGCTTTAGATACAACTCTTAATGTTGTATCTGCAGATGGGATTGAAAGTGGAGATTATTTATTCTTGTGTGGCAAAAATAACATAAATATGGTTAGAGCAAATTCAGTAAATTTAGGAACAAATACTATTGAGTTGTCACAAGCACCTACAGCAAGTGTTTATTATCCAGGAGATTATTTAGGAGAGTATTCTTTTGAGGTTTTATATGTAGGTAATGCTGGAGAGCAGGATGAAAATGGACAAGATATTTTTGCACTATATATTTATATGAAAAGTGATAACACACAAGGTGAATCCTTTGAGTTGGTTAGAGGAGTTGAGAGTTTGCAAATAGAGAGAATCACTTCTATTAGCAATGGTAATATTTCTTGGGACAGAGTGTCTTCAGATGTTGATTTGCAAGACTCTAATGATACAGCAATAAGGGTATCTTTCTCTATTGATGGTAATAGATATCACAAGATAATTAATTTATAGGTGTTTTTTATGTTTAAAAAAGATAAAGGATCAACACTATTAGCAGTTCTGATTTTTGCATTTGTACTAATGGTAGTAATATCAGCACTTGCTTATAATTTTAGGATGGATTCTTTATCTATAGATTCTTTAGTTAGGGAGAAACAAAATTCTAATGTATCTGAAGGTTATTTTGGCAATATAGTTGGCTCAACAGATTTGTCTGTAGATGATGAGAAAAATATTGGAAATTTTAAGTTTGTAACTCAACCAAACTCTATTAGTCCAGGATTTGAGTATGAAGATACAAATGCTGAGCTTTATAATGCAGATCCTTTTTTAATAAGTCATAGTATTGTCCATGAATTTTATGATGGTGATATACTGCGGTATATTAGGAACTTTATCTATAATACTATGCCAAATAGTACAATGGTCGGTTATGATGATGGTTTTATTCCCTTAAATGTTCCATTTGTGAATGTCGATGCAATGAGTGGTAATCTAGCAACATATAGATTAGATTCAAATGGTGAAATTTTAGATACACAAAGAGGGTACATAGGCTATTTAGATATTAGAAATCTTTCGGATGATGATAAAGGTCATGGGAATGATGATGATGGTTACGATGAAGATAACCCGGGGCAAGGTAATGGTAATAATAGTGCTATAGTTTTTAGCTTTAATCTTGTAGTTGGAGGAGCTAGTACAAGAATATATCTCCCAGCAGATATAACAGAAGGTTATAAGCTTAGCATTGGTTGGAATCTTGTTGCTGGTCGATGGAGTATTTTCTTAGCTGTATATGATGGCAATAGGGTTTATACATCATCAACAGTTTTGAGTAATCTTTTTGATAATATGAGCCAAGCAGAAATTGACATATCAAATTGGCAACCAGTTATAGATTTGCCAAGTGGATCTACTTATGCAAGCTATCCATTTTATGTGGCTGGTACAAACTATAAAAAAGATGAGATTGTTTCAGCAAATGGTAGTTTGTATAGTTGTAAGGTTACAGGCTGGTGTTCAAGCACAGCGTCATCATATTATGCTCCAGGCACAGGATCAGATTGGGAATCTGCATGGGATCTATATAATGAAAGTGCAGGTGCTACGCAAACAAATGATGAAAATGGTAGCGACTATCCAGAATACTCTGCTGGAACAAGTTATAAGAAAAATGATGTAGTTGTATCAGATAATACCTTATATAGTTGTAAAATACCTGGTTGGTGTTCAAGCACAGCATCATCATATTATGCTCCAGGCACAGGATCAGATTGGGGATCTGCATGGGAAATCATTGGCACGGTTGATGAAAATGATGAGGATGGTGATGAAACGGAAAATGGCGGCTCGGAAGTTAGTGATACAGGTAGTACAATACTTGTTAAGTGGTATCATGATGTAGTTGATGAAGCTCCAAAGCCTTTGATTTTACGAAAAATGCCAAGATCAGGGAACTACGACTTAGATATTTATAGAACTACTGTTGATAGCGTTACACATGCTTATACAGCAATACTTGCAGATAGTTTTACAACGGGGACAATTGATTTTGATGAAACTCAAGTACATATAGCGGTTCCAGATGGTTTATTTGTATTAGATGCTGGTATGCCATTGATTTTTCAGGGAAAAAATATTTTTGATTTTGGGGTTGAAGGAAGCTATGAGCTAGGTGATGGTTCTGCAAGTACAAAAGCAACTTTGACAAAAGAGCCTGCAGATACTCCTCTTGTTATTAAGAAAAATGCAACACAATTTTATATTGTGTATTTTAATGGTAATACTTTATATACATATTTGTATAGTTTAACAGGGTCACCTTCTTTGGTAGTTTCTCGCATATTTCTAGGAGAAAATATAGAGAAAATTATCGCAAAGTTTGGGGTGCTTTTTATTATTACAGATAGTGCTGTTTATATGGAAGATATATCAAATAATACTATTCTTAGTAGAGTGGCTCCAGCTACTGGGACTGCAACAAATTATCAGATACTTAGAGATGGTGCAGGTAAGATATATGCTATGCCAGAAGGTCTGTCTTGTTTAGCTGATAGTGGCTGTGGTAGCATTACTAGGTTATATTTTGATACAGGGTGTTCATCTTACAATAGCTGTGATGCGGTAAGTGATCTTAATAATGTTAGTCCGTATCTATATACTGTTTATAAAAGTTTTGAGTCATAAAAAAGATCTTTTTAGTTTTCTAAATTTACTATGCAGAGAAATTAGCTTCTTTTTGTGATAATATTTACATTTATATGTATGCCATTTGAATAATAAATGAAGAGGCTAATCAGAAAAAGTCAAGGTGTGAGCTTAACAGAAACTTTAATCTCAATGACTATATTGCTTTTTGCTTCTTTTGCAAGTTTCAGCTTACTTACATCGAATGCGGCAAAAACTAATTTAATAGAGCAAAAAGTTAATTTAGCAAACCAGTTAGATGAGAGAGTTAACGAGTATTTAATATCAAATAATTTTAATGATGGTAGTTCTGGGAATACTAGTTTTTCTCAGCAATCAATAGAAGGAACAGGTTTGAGTGAATACTCAGCAATAGATTCTGTTAGTGGGTTGAATGTTTCACAAAAAGCCTTTGAGTGAGGTGTGTTATGAAAAATAATAAAGGCTTTTCAATGATTGAGCTGATGATTACAGTCGTTCTTATTGTGTTTCTATTATTTGCAGTTTTTTATGCTATATCTAGCGTAATTTCAGGTTCAATATTAACAGAAAAAAGAGTCGAATTAACAAATCAGCTTGATAAAAGAGTTAATGAGTTTATGGTAACAGGAGAGTTTGATACTAGTGATGCTGATGGTATCACTTTTGCAAAGCTTGATTCTGATGATGAGGTGGCTGAATTTTCTGCAACAAATGAAGCATTTAGTTTGACGATCATTAAAAGAGCGTTTGAAATAATTGATGCCGAAGATGTTTTTACTGGAATTACTGATATTGAGTGTGCTGCTGTTTCTCATGGTCATTGTGCTTGTACTGTATCTAATGAAGATAGGTTGCAGAGATGTATGGAGCTTATAGGTACAGATAATCAAAATGATCCTAATGTAGCAAAGTGTCAGGAGCAGCATGGAGGAAGTAATCCTAATGAGGCTGGTTATCAATGTGCTGGGGCATGTGGAGAAGGGTTACATCCATCTTGTGTTAATCTCTTAGTAATCTGTCATAAACCTGGAACTCCGGCAGAAAAAACTATGGTTTTACCATATCCCGCATTAAATGGTCATATGAACCATGGAGATCATTTGGGTCCATGCTAAAGAAGTTTCGGGGAGTTACGATCGTTGAGCTCTTAGTTGCTACTGCTATAGCTGTAACAGTATTTGCAATGGCAATAAATATATATGTAGCTGCTAAGAATAACTATAATAATTTAAAAGATAGAGTTGATACAGAGGTTAAAGAGCTTACTACAAAAAGGTTGTTATATAACTTTGTTAAGAATTCTGGTTTAGCTTGCCATTTTGGATTCACTAATCAAAATTATCATAATAATACTGGAGATACTTTAGATGATTACTTTACAACAAATTCATCAGTGATTGTTGGTCCTCTGCCTTTTTCAAGTGGGTCTAGTTTTGCTGGAGCTTTAGAAGAGGGATGTTCGGGAGATTGTTTTCAGGCAGGATCTGATTATATAATGGTGAAAAAAGAAGAGAACCATGTAGAACTTACAGCATCTAACAGTTCAGAAGCAATATTAGAGGTTTCTTCTGTTTCGGACTTTAGTGTTGGAGATTATCTAGCCTTATGTAATAAAGATGACATAGATTTAGTTAAAGTCGGGAGTGTTAATAGTGAGACTAATAATCTTGACTTAGTTTCTGCTCCTAGTTCTAATATTTATTACCCTGGTGATTACGTCGGTCAATATTCGCTACAAGTAATCTATATAAGAGATACTGGCGAGCAAGATGAGGATGGTAATGATATTTTTTCACTATATATCTATATCAAAGATAATGATTCATCAGGGATGTCTTATGAGTTGGTTAGAGGGATAGAGGATTTACAAGTAGAGTATGCAACTGTTAGCGATGGAAATATAACTTGGAATGTGGTTTCATCAGATATTGGTGTTGATGGTTCTGGCTATCCTGCAGTGAGAGTGTCATTTAGTGTTGATGGTGAATCATTTTCTAAAGTGATAGTGATATAAGGAGAATATTTTGTTGCATAAGTTAAGAGGGTCATCACTATTAACAGCACTTATTTTTGCTTTTGTATTGATGGTTATTGTTTCTGCTATTGCATATAACTTTAGAGTAAGCTCTTTGACAATAGGAACTCTTATAGATGAGGAGCAAAATATAAATATAGATGAAGGCTATGTAAAGAACTTGGCTGATTCAGGAGCCTTAGCTACAGCTATTGATGAAAATATTGATAGTTTTAGGTTTGAAACTATACCAACTTCAATGACTCCAAAGTTTTATGTAAATAATACCTCCGCAACTTTATATGCTGCAGAACCTTTTTTATTTAGCTATGATGTTACACACAATTTTTTTAATAATGGAGTTAATGAATATACAAAGAATATTATTTTTAATACTATGAAAAATAGTATTTATACTCAGTATGAAGATGATGTTTATCCTATAAATGTTCCTTATGTTAATACAGCTGCTATGGCGGATAATGCAATATATAGGTTTTCTGGAGATAGTAGTATATCTCAACTTGGATATATTGGTTATATAGAGAAAGATAATGGAACACTAAATGTTAACGCAAGTGGTACTAGCACAACTATAGATGTTCCGAATGATTTATCTGTCACTGATTATAAATTTAGAGTTGGTTGGGATCTTAAATCTGGATTCTGGAATATTTTTTTGGCGACGTATGATGTCAATAAAGTTTACACATCTTCGACATCTTTAAATAATATTGTTAGTAATTCTGCTCAAGCAAAAACTGATTTAGAGAATTGGCAAGAGGTTGCATTAACTATTCCTAGTGGAAGTACTATATCTAGTGGTAGTGTTATACTTACTAAATGGTACCATGATTCAAATTCGGATGTCCCTAAGCCTTTGATATTAAAAAAAGATGAACAATCAGATACTTCTGGAACTTATTACTTAAATTTCTATAATAGTACGTATGATCCTGTTAATGGGAGCTTTAGTGCATCATTATCTGATGGTGTAAGTACTACTAATAACTTTGATGTAAATAAAGTATTTATAGTTGTACCAGATAGGGACTTTAATTTAAATGCTAGTTCTCCTCTTGTTTTTCAAGAGGATGGATCAGTTACAAAAGTTTTTCAGTTTAACCTTCATAGTGCTGGAACCATAACTTACTTAGGAAGCCTAAGCCCTACAGTTGAGGCAGAACCTGTATTAATTAAAAGGAATGCTACTCAAAGCTACTTATATTATCATAATGGCAGTAGTTACTATTCACATTACTATAGTGCGGGATCTTTGAATACTACTGCCTTAACGCCTATTCAAGGGTTTTGGTGGCAAACTATTCAAAAACTTATTCCTAAATTTGGTGCATTGTTTATTGTCACAGAGGATAATATTTATATTGATGATTTTAGTAGTGGAACAACTAATATGATGAATCGTATCAGCATAAATGACTCTAATTATCAATTTTTACGAGATGTAGATGGTTTAATTTATGCTATTCCAGATGGTTTAACTTGTCAGATGAGTGGTAATTGCAATGAAGCAGATAGATTATACATTCGTGATGAGGGTAATTGTTCAGGCTATACTGGTGGATGTGACTTTATAGATGATCTTAATAATATTGGATCATATCTAGGTATGGTGTATAAGAATATTCAACACTAAGTTTTTTTCAAAAAACACTAAAATTTAGTTATACTGATAGCTTATAATTCTAAGACTAAAAAATGGATTTTTTATTTTATGATTTTTTATAATTCTTTATCTGGAAAAAAAGAAGAATTTAAACCGATAGAGCTTAATAAAATTAAAATGTATGTTTGCGGTATCACTGTATATGATGATTGTCATATTGGGCATGCTCGTACGAATATAGCCTTTGATGTTATTAATAGATATTTTAAGTATCGTGGGTTTGATGTGACATTTGTAAGAAATATCACAGATATCGATGACAAGATTATCAAAAGAGCTAATGAAAATGGTGAGTCTACAGATCAGTTAGTTGAAAGAACAATCAAGTCTATGCATGATGCTTTTGATAGTCTTAATATTTTACGCCCTACTCAAGAGCCAAGAGCTACACAAACAATTCCTGAAATGATAGCAATGATTAAAGCACTTGTTGATAAAGGTTTTGCATATCAAGGGGCTAATGGCGATGTTTTTTATCGTGTAACTAAATTTGATGATTATGGTAAGTTAAGTAAACAAAATCTTGAAGCATTAGAGCAGGGCTCAAGAGTTGATATAGTTGATGAAAAAGAAAATCCAATGGATTTTGTACTTTGGAAAATGGCAAAAGAAGGTGAACCTGCTTGGGATTCTCCATGGGGAGCTGGTCGCCCAGGTTGGCATATTGAGTGCTCTGCAATGTCAAAGAAACTACTTGGTGATACTTTTGATATTCATGCTGGCGGCTCTGATCTTAGATTCCCTCATCATGAAAATGAAATAGCACAATCAGAAGCCTGTAATGAGTGTACTTTTGCTAACTATTGGTTACATTCTGGTATGGTAAAAGTTGATTCTGAAAAGATGTCTAAATCTTTAAATAACTTCTTTACGATCAACGAGGTTTTAGAAGAATATCATCCTGAAGTTGTCAGATATTTCCTAGCTTCAACTGTGTATAGAAGTGAGATTAATTATTCAAAAGAAAACTTAAATAATGCAAAGGCTTCTGTTGAGAGATTATTTAATGCTCTTAGAGATGTTGAGCCAATGGAAGTAAATTTGCCTGATGATGCGGATGAGTATGAAGTTAGGTTTGTTAAAGCGATGGATAATGACTTCAATACTCCAGAAGCTTTAGCAGTACTATTTAGTTTAGCAAAAGAGATCAATACTTTAAAAACTACAAATAAATATAAAGCTAGTGGTTATGCTTATTTATTGCGTAAGCTTTGTGATGTGTTGGGTATTTTGTTCACAGATGTAGAAGAGTACTTTAAGCAAGGTGATAAAAGTAATAGTGTTGATGCGGATGAAATCGAAAAATTAATCACAGAAAGAGCACAAGCTAAAAAAGATAAGAATTATGCTAGAGCTGATGAGATTAGAAATGAGCTTCAAGCACAAGGGATAATATTAGAAGATAGTGCAACTGGCACTACATGGAAGAAAGGTTAATAAATGTATTCTCAAGAAAAACAGCAAGACATAATAGATAATTTACATACAATCAGGGACTATATTCGTTGGACAATATCAGAAATGAATGTTAATCAAGTATATTTTGGTCATGGTTCAGATTCTATATGGGATGAATCTGTACACCTTGTACTTAGTGCGATTAATGTATCTCATGATATTGATAGCAATATGGTAGCTTCTCGACTTTTAACAGAAGAGAAAAAGCGAATAATAAATTATGTTTATCAAAGATCATGTGAGCGTAAACCACTACCATACATTCTTAAAAAAGCTTGGTTTGCTGGTATGGAGTTTGATATTGATGAAAGAGTTATTATTCCTCGTTCACCAATAGCAGAGCTTATTCGTAATGATTTTTCACCATGGGTTAATGATATTGATGATGTTAAAAATATGTTAGACCTTTGTACAGGTAGTGGTTGTATCGGTATTGCTTGTAGTGAAGTTTTTGAAGATGCTAATATAACACTAGTTGATATATCAGATGATGCGCTAGCTATAGCAAATCATAATATTAAGAAGCATCAGGTTGGAGATAGAGTTAAAGCTATCAAATCTGACTTATTTAACAATCTAAAAGGACAAAAGTTTGATGTTATAGTTTCCAACCCACCTTATGTTGATAAAGAAGATCTAGATAGCATGCCTAAAGAATACCATTATGAACCTAAGCTTGCATTAGAGGCTGGGAGTGATGGGTTAGACCTTGCTAAAAGAATTATCTTGGAAGCAGATCAATATATGACAGAAAAGGGTGTACTAATCGTTGAAGTTGGTAATAGTCAATATGCACTTATGGAAATGTGTCCAGATGTTCCATTTACATGGTTAAGCTTTGCCGAAGGTGGTGATGGTGTGTTTTTACTGACATATGATGAATTAGTAAAATATAAGGATCTGTTTAAGCAGTATTTTCAAAAGTAAGATTTCAGAATTCATCTAGACTTGAAAAAGTTTTATTATCAATATTTTTATACTTCTTCGTGGAGATCAATAGAAGCATTATTATTAATTTAATATAAATCTAATAAATGCTTTTGTATTTATTTTTTTTGTATGTTATTAAACATAAGAAATAAATAATTTAATATTTTTTAATAAAGTGATATCTTACACACAAATAGATTAATTTTACATGGGTACTAATAGCTGGTGAATAATATATTTGGCAAGGTATTTGCTTATACAGTCTTTATGTTATTATTTCTATCTTTAAACAGTTGCATCAAGACAGAAGATGAAATTCGGGTAGAGCTGCTTAAGCAATGCATTAATAATCTTTGTAGTTTTCAACTTGTTGAGTCGAGAGTTAGAGTATCGACAGATATTCTTGGTAAAGAACATATTCAGACATTAAGCCAAAAGCCTTTAAGTGGATTATTGTCGAGTGTTGAATGGTCTTTTCCAGGAGATAGTAATCAAACAACCTCGAGTGCCTTGACAGCAGTTGGTTTACCTGCATGCCAAACAGATAGTTGTAGTGATATAGATAACCCCACAGGTAGGGATTTTGGTACCTCTTGGGGATCTCAAGATATTAGTGTTACAGGAACAGCTACTCTATCAAATGGTAAAGTTGTTAACATCAATGAATCCTCTAGTTTTTATGTATTTCCTACACAAATTACCTACGATATGCCAACTGGGTCAACTATAACAGCGACAGAAGCAGCATCATTGTTTGCTAATGCTAGTGCAGCTGTTAAAGACAATATTGCAGAGGTGATAGGTAATGGTGGTACAGATGGAACTTTAACATTTATTTGTAAAGAAGGATATTTTATGGATCCTAATGCAATTGGTTTGGCAAATGGTGCGCAGCCACAAAGTAGATTTAGCTGGCCGGATATAGAAACAGAAGCTCCGACCCCTGCTTTTAATGGGACTTATTGGGAGCAAATAGGATATATAGAAGCAGCAAATAATGCAGAGTTAGATTTACCTAGTGGTAGAGACTATGGGACTGCTTTGGATTGTGGGATACCAAAATAACAAACAAGTAATAATAAAAGGGTATAAGTAATGAGTAAGAAGTTATTGGTAAAAGTATTGTTAGGAACGCTATTCGTGGGTGGTAATATAGGTCTAGCTTTTTCGGAAGAGAGTGATAGGACCGAGGCAGATATAGACCGCTGGCAGTCGATGTTTATATCCACCCCAGAAGATGGTTATAGATATACAGTAGGTGATCTTAAAGCAAAAGGAGATGCTTGGGAGAGCAATGATGAGGCTTTCAATATTCTTATTCCTGATTCTAAGGAATTAAATACTTTCGTAAATAATACAGATAACAATATATATTATTTAAGTAAGCTAGTAGAAGGAACTCCGGGAAGTGCTGCGGCAAAGACTGGCGGATTAGTTAAGCAAGTATCAGATATCAGTGATGAAGTTAGTGGTTATGATGAACGTATTAAGACGACAGAGAAAGAGGCTTCAGATGCTAAGAGTTCTGCAAATACAGCGTCGACAAGTGCCACAGCAGCAGCTACATCAGCAAGTGAGGCTAAAGAAAAAGCTGAAGCAGCAGCAGGTGCTGTTGCAAGTAAAGTAGATGTAGCGGGAGTTAATAGCATAATAAACACTCAGGTATCATCAGGTGGGAGTATTTATACAGCGATAGGTGATGCAGCTAAAGAAGGTGGAGCTATAGCAACGGATATTTCATCACAGATTGAAGCAAAAGAAGGTCCTATATATGACTCAATAGTATCAGGGTCGAGTATAGCAATAGATGATTCATTAAAAGAAGGTGGTAGTATATATGACTCAGTTACTTCTAGTGATGGAGCGATAGCTAAAGCAATTGAAGCACAGGTGAGTAGTGGAACAGGTGCTATAGCTGAGTCGATAAAAAATAGTATCACTAAGGCGACAGCTAAAGATGGGGCTATATCAGAAGCAATTAAGACTCAAGTTACGAGCGGAACAGGTGATATTTCAGCAGCTATAAATACAGCTGCTGATAATCAAATAACAAGTGCACTGGCTTCATCAGGAAGCATTATAACTGCGATAAATGAAAACATTGGTAAGGCAGCTGAACCAAATGGAGCGATAGCTAAGGATATAGAGGATCAGGTGACGAAGAAAGAAGGTCCTGTATATAATTCGATAGTATCTGGTTCTAGCATAGCTGTAAATGATGCGATAGCACCAAGTGGTAGTATAATTACAGCATTAGCTGACTCAGGTAGTACACTAAATCAAAATTTAGCGAATCGTTACACACTTAAATCTGACTTCGAAGAGTTAAATACAACAGTTACAGATTCTGATAATGGTTTACCGAGCAAGGCGCCATTAAGTGCATTAAAAGATTATACAAAGACAAGTGACTTAAATACTTATTTAGCAAATAGTGGTTCAAGTGTTATAAATACACAAATCCAAAATTCAGTTAAGCAAGATGGAGATATATATAAAGCTATATTGTCTGAGAATGGAGTGATAGCGGAAGCAATGCAGAATCAGATAGTATCTGGAAGTGGGGTATTTGCAGAGGCTATATCAAGTGGAAGTAGTGTAGCAATTACAAATGCATTATCTTCATCAGGTGGAAGCATCTATGAGTCGATAGTAGATAAAGATGGAGATTTATC
The DNA here is from genome assembly GCF_000764555.1 of Candidatus Francisella endociliophora. Taxonomy (NCBI): domain Bacteria; kingdom Pseudomonadati; phylum Pseudomonadota; class Gammaproteobacteria; order Thiotrichales; family Francisellaceae; genus Francisella; species Candidatus Francisella endociliophora. Next base: position 1,596,418 of record NZ_CP009574.1, read on the forward strand.
TCGAGCTATAGTTGAGAATATAACTACGGCAGATAGTAATATCTCAAGTGTTGTTAATGACTTGATAAATACAAATATTCAAACAGGAACAGGTTCTGGTATAGTTACAGAGGCTGCGAATGTAGCAATTAATAAAGCTATTACAGAGCAGAGTGGAGTGATTAGGAATGCTATATCATCAGGATCTAGTATTGCAGTTACAGATGCATTAGCACCAAGTGGTAGTATAATTTCAGCGTTGACTAATTCAGGAAGTACATTAAACCAGAATTTAGCGAATCGTTATACACTTAAGACTGATTTTGAGGTTCTTGATAATACAGTTATGGACTCAGGAAGTGGTTTAGTTACTAAAGTTGATGAATCTGATGTTGAGCAGTTAATAACAGAGGCAATATCAGCACCGAGCGAATTAGATCAAGCTGGAGATAGTAATATACAAGGTTTAATATACAAGGCTGTAGCAGATGCCCAAGGTGATTTGGCAAAAGCTATACAGACAAATATTGAGGACTCTCAGTCAGGGGCTGTGGCTAAAGCAGTAGACACCAAGATACAAAATGCAACACAAAATGATGGTGGTATTATTAAGACTGAACTTGATACAAAAGCACCTAAAGCCGACTTTGAAACTCTACAGACTAAAATTAATGATGGAAGTACTGGTTTAGATAGCAAAGTAGCAACGGCAACACTTCAAGAAAACTATACACCTACAGTAGGCTTAGGCGCAGTTGTAACAGAGACTATGAGCTCAGGCAGTGGTTTAGCTATAGTTACAAGTGAGGCTGAGAAGGTTTCAGAAAAAGCTGTAACAGATGCTATAGCAGGGGATGGAACTATAACAGAAGCTATCAAAACAGATGGTACTGAAATAGCAAATGCTGTAGATAATAGGGTAGTAACTTCAGCAGTACCCGTTGGGACGATTGTAATGTGGGGTAGAGGCACTATACCAGATGGATGGTTACCTATCGATGGTAGGCAGATTGATGCAGATGTATATCCAAAGTTAAGATCTATGTACGGGGCAAATTTACCAGATTTTAGAGGCTACTTTCCACGAGCTTTAGGGACTAATAGTAATGGAGTTTCTTCAGGACCTCTTTTGCAAAAGACAAATTTTACTACAGCATTACCAACTACAAAAGCATTTTCATTCTCTAAAGGTGTTGGTAGAGTTCAGGCTGGGTATGATAATGATGTGGCATATGCTTATGATGGCGCAGGAAAATTTAGTCCTGTTATGAAAACATCATATATTAATCAAGGTGGAGACTCAGAAACTGCACCTAGAAGTATGGCAGTACATTTCATAATAAAAGCAGGGTAATCACTATATTGTTAACTGATTAGGGATTTTTCTACTCAAATACTCTAGATATTAAAAAGCTCTATTTGACAGGGATTGAACCTAGTTTGTTATGGTAGAAAAAGAACACAAGGAACTACATTTATAGAGGTCATGATAGCCATTGCTATTATACTATTCTTATTCTTTGCTGTTTTTATTCTTTAGCTAACATAGTCGCAGGTGCGAATCTAAATGAGGATACTGTCCAAGAAAGTGTGTCTATAGCTTGTCGATTTTTGCGTCTAAAATATCCTTAACTTTGCAAAAAGCAGTTACTGGATATTTATAGGTTTTTTGTTCGAAGTTTATCAAACAAGCACAAATAAGATTCATCGCACTATCTAGATTTGGAAAAGAATTTCTAATCTTAGTAGTTCTACGAATCTCTTTATTTAAGCTTTCAATCCAATTAGTAGTATAAATCACTCTATGAATACTGCTAGGATAAATTTAAATACGCAAAGTAGTTTTCAATATCTTGACCTTTAAAAGCTTTTTCTATCCAAGGATATTTACTCCAATATTCAATAAATGCATCTAGTCGAGTCCTAGTATTATTAAGGTTATATTTAGGCTACTCTAACTCAAATATCTCATGAAAATAATCAGTTAATAAAAAGGAGTATAGTGTATTATTTTTATTTAAGTATTGAGGTTGAAATCAGAGGGTATGAGTTTTTAGATTGAACAGAAGGGTTGTATTATTCTTTGATAACTATATCAGGGAAGTGATGTTTTACACACTTAGTGTAGTCGCCTTCTGTAAACGCTGAGTATGGTGTTTGATAGCCAACAAGTTTACATGAGAACGATTTCCCGCCTGGATTGTCAGCATAATGGTCAAAATTTTGCTCCCAATATATTTGTGTAGCACCAGCACCATTTTCATCAAATTGTTTCATACCTTTACAGCCTAAAACTTCAGTATCTGGAATATTCAAACCAAGATAGTTCATAAAGTTGCCATAGTAATCTATACGGTTTACAGATTGTGCAACTTCAACACTACCACCACATTCAACACCGCCATTAATGATCTGCGTAGTCACACCAAAACCAGGAGTTAGATTATTTGCTTTATCAGAGTCATTCGGCTGCCAAGTACCATCAATTACATGAAGCATAGATGGTTTTGGAGGCTGCGGATATACAAAGAAGAATACCGCAGATGCTAGATTTAACCATGTATCAGCAACCATTTCTGGATTATCTAATAATACTCTTACATCACCAAACATAGCTTGTGAGAAAGGTCCATAATTATAGTTATAGCTTAATTGTTTAGCACCACGACCAAAGTAAGATTTGAAATCACCATTTTCAAATTTACCACATGGCCAAGTTTGACCTTGCCATACATCAGGGTTACATTCACCATTATAACCACCTCGCATATCTTCATCCCAGCCCATCTCACGTACATGTACTAGAGCTTGGCGCCATTCTGGTACATCCCAATGAGCAGTATGTCCACCTGTTTCTTGAGTAAAGTGAGCAAACATAGTAGCAAGAGACTTACGACAAATATCATCAGAATCTCTACCATCAGTATAAGTACCACAGAATGCAGGGAACTTAGCTACAGCTTTTAAGAAATTGTCATAGGTGTATTCTGGTGAACGTTTAGGGAACATATAATCCCAATCTTCTGCAGATACTATACCTTCTACTCTTTTAACATTCTCAGGGTTATTTGGATTACCTGCAGTTACAGCTTCAACCACGCTATTATCTCTTGTTTTAATAGATTCTTTTACTTTACTTAGAACTGGACCGCTTGTTAGCTCAGCTTCTTGTGCATCAAGTTTAGCTTGAGTTGTCACAAACTTATCTTCACTAGGAGTTGGATCATCTGGGTCTGTAGGATCAACAGGCTCATCAGGGTTGCTAGGATCATATAAATCCCAAGCCATATCCCAATAAAGACCTGTATTAGGAGCGTATGCCCACTGAGGTCCTGAACACCAGTCTGCAACACCAGCTTTACACTTGAATAATTTACCATCAGCATAGACAATATCACCACTTTGGTATTGTGTGCCTGCTACATAGCTTTCGTAGTCTCCACTTGGAGGATCTACTGGATCTACTGGATCTACTGGATCAACAGGTTCATCACTACCACCACCATTTCCTATAGAAAAACTTTCAACACTAAATATAGGAGCACTAGGTGAGAAGCTAAAACTAGCAGAGTTACCAGCTTTGACAATAGTAGAATCACCACCCCATTGTTTAGATGTGATAGAGATAGTTCCACCATTAGATTGAGTCATAGTTGCATTACCAATACCCCAGATACTTCCTATCTCTACGCCATCGCTTAATTTAAAAGTGATAGGGTTATCTACCAAATCTGTATCCTTATTACAGCTAAAAGTAATTTGACCAGTCCAACCTTTTTTAACATCATCTAATTTACAATCAGCAAATGCTAGAGATCCCATTAGAGATAATGTTAAAGCAGATAAAGTTTTTATTTTGTTATTCATTTCTTAGTTCCTTATATAATTTAAAAAATTAATTTTTAATAAATAAAAATTGTTTTTGTTTTATTTCAAATAATTTCTTTATTTGGAATATGCTAAATGATAGCTTAAGAATAAAAAAAAATGGTATGGTTAAAATTAACAGTGTCTATTAAAAATTAATAAGGATACTAACTTATTTGTGATAGGGGTGGCCTTCAAGTATTGTATAAGCTCTATATAGTTGTTCAGCTATAATGATTCGGACAATAGGGTGAGGAAAAGTCATTTTTGATATAGAGATTTTTTCTTTAGCAATATTTTTAATACTCTGATCAATGCCATCTGGTCCACCAATCAAAATAACAACATTAGGGTTATTAAATTTCCAATTTTGCATTTTGTCAGCTAATTCCTCTGTAGATATAATTTTAGAGCTAACATCTAGTATTACTAAATGATCAGAATCATTTAGTTTATTAAGAATAGTTTTGGCTTCTTGTTCCATCCAAAGTTTGGGATTGCCTGTTTTAGCCCGTTTAGCAATAGGTAGCTCTATTAGTTCTAGAGGTATTGATTTGCTAAGGCGTTTTTTATATTCATTATAGCCTTCACTAACCCATTTGGGTGGCTTTTCGCCTAGTGATATTATTTTTATTTTCATTTTTCTCTTCTTATTAATCTGACAGATCAATGATCTGTCACTACATTTATTTTAAACTTATGTATTTTATACAAAAATAAAGGAACAGTTCTGTAGTGACAAGTCACGACTTGTCGTTACACGCGTTTAATATACTGCTATCTCGTAAAACAAATCAGATTTTCTTTTGATAATTCATGGTTAAATTCATATCCTGCGATATCAAATTTTTTAATATCTTCTATATTCTCAATTCTATTTTCTAGAATATATCTAGTCATTAGACCACGAGCTTTTTTAGCATGGATTCCAATAGTTTTAAAAGTACCATTTTTATTTTCTTTAAAATCAATATCTAACCAGTTAGCATCAAGAGTCTTTTTATCTATAGCTTGTGAGTATTCATTAGAAGCTAGGTTTATTAAAGTCTTATTTTTTTGTTTCGCAAAGAAGTCATTAAGTTGAGGAGTGATTTTATCTTGCCAATATTTGTATAGGATTTTTTCATCAATTTTGATTTTTGTACCCATTTCTAATCTGTAGGCTTGCATCAAATCAAGAGGGCGAATAAGGCCATACAGACCAGACAGCATGAGTAAGTGATCTTGAGCATATTTAACAGTTTTGATGTCTAAAGTTTCAGCATCTAAACCTTTATAAACATCGCCACTAAATGTAAAAATAGCAGCTTTTGAGTTCGAAGTATTATAGCTATTTGGGTCAAAATTATTGTGTTTATCAAATACTTCTTGAGCTAATTTGGGGCTGATTTTCATTAACTTTTCAATTTCATCAACCTCATAATGTTTGAGCTTATTTATTAAAAGATTAACTTGATCTTTAAAAACTGGTTGAGTGAAGTTGTAGCTTTCTTTTATAGTTTCAAAGTTTTGGCTTTTAGCTGGAGATATTACTATAATCATTTTCTTATTATTTTATGAGTATTTTAGGTTTAATAATACCAATTTATCTTAGATAATGGAATTTGCTTTGGTGACTTGTAATTTATATGTATATCTAGTAGTATATATCCCGCTGACTTGGTTTCCACGCAATGATAGATTGTGAACCCCGCCAGGTCCGGAAGGAAGCAACGGTAACTTTTGATTCATGTGCCGTGTCAAGGCTAAGTCAGCACTCAAAAGTGTCTATTATTTTCCCATGAAGAGATTATTTAAGTAACATTAGTTTATTAATTATGGTTTAATATACTCATCTAAATAATTCTTATTTTCAAATATGAGTTTCACGAAATTAGAAAGTATTATTAACTATGATGTTGTCCATGGTTTTCCTGGGGTTGCTTTAAGTATTATTTATCATGGTGAAAATATTTATCAAAATACTTTTGGTTATGCTTATCGATATGATAGAGCGGGTAAGCAAGTAACTGATCCACAAATTTTAGATAAAAATATGCTATTTGATATAGCATCTCTTACAAAAATTTTTGCAACAACTTATGCGATTATGTATCTGTATGAGAGGAATCTTATTAAATTAAACGCTTTAATTACTGAATATATTCCAGAATTTAAATTTGTGAACACGTCTTATATTCCAACTATTCGTGACTTACTAAATCATGCCAGTGGAGTAGCTCCATTTTTTGATTTTTATAATAACTATACAGCGGGAGATTTGTATAGCCAAGATAGAGAAACTACTATCAAATATCTAAAAACAAAAATGTCAGTAGTTGAGCCTGCACGTAAGTATTGTATTTATAGTGATATTGGGATGAAGATATTAGGTTGTGTAGTTGAAGCAATTACAAACCAAAGATTAGATAATTTTTTAGTAGAGAATATTTATTCAAAACTAGAGCTTAAAAATACTTGTTTCAATCCTTTAGAAAAAGGTTATCTACCAGAACAAATAGTAGCAACCCAAGTTGATGGGCATGCTAACTTTGGTACAACTAGCTTTAATAATATCAAAACAGATACTCTTAGAGGTCTAGTTCATGATGAGAAAGCATTGTACTCTATGGATGGAGTAGCTGGTCATGCAGGATTGTTTTCAACTATTGATGATGTTGCAAGATTAGCCAGTTTACTCTATCAAGAAAATGAGTTTTTCTCGCAAAGCACAATCAAAGAATTTAGTGAATACTGTGATGTTAACCCTGCTTTTACCCAAGGTTTTTGGACTGCAAAAGGACGTAAAAATAGATCTTTATTTGGAGAAAAGTGTAGTGATAAAACAATAGGCCATACTGGTTTTACAGGTCAATGTTTTATCTCAGATCCTGAAAATAAGATTACAATTATAATTATGTCAAATAGTGTTCATTGTCGAATTATTTACCCAAGAATTTTTGAAGGTAAAACATTTAGAACAGGATTATATGGACAATTAATAGATTCAATATATGAAAGTTTAAATATATAGGTAGAAAGTATGAGATTTAGATATAACTTTAAGTTTATTTTATTTATATATATCTTAACGGCACTCATTGGTGGTTATGGTTTAGGGATAATTGCTGGAGTAGCTATACATATTCAGAATAGTTTTAAATTAGACGACGGACAGTTATCTTATTTAATAGGTTTACTATTTCTTGGAGGGATAATAGCTAAATTTTTTTGGTTATCTGCTGATTATATAAGTAGAAAACGTATATTAATTATTGTTCTATTGACATTTATTGTAGCGACATTTTTGTTTATAAATAGTGTGTCATATACAAGCTTAGAGTGGTCAAGATTGTTCCAAGGAGCTGCTATTTTGCTTTCATATTATGCTTTTCCTGTTTATATGACAGAAATTGCTCTACCAGAAAAAAGAGGTATGTATGTAACTTTATATCAGCTTATGTGGGCTGGAGGTATAGCGATATCATCTTTGGCGGTATTAATGTTTGATAACTTTGTTTCTTGGCAGGAATTTTATGATGTTCCTATGTATTTATTAATTTTAGTAACTATAGGAATTCTTTTTATACCGTATAGTCCAGTATGGCTTATTTCTAGAAATAGAATTGCAGAAGCAAAAGATGTGTACAAAAAATTATTTCCTGAGCTTACAGAGATACAAATAAATGAGAGAATTTTGTCAACTAAGGAAAGCTTATTTAAAGAAAAAAATAGTACTAATAAAGTTAGAAATTTATTTGATGCTAAGAGTATTAAGATAATATTTATAGTAACACTTTTGCTTATATTAAATCAGCTATCAGGAAATAATGTCGTTTTACTGATGAATGAAAAAGTGCTTCAAAGTATAGATAGCTATTCGGCTAGTTTAAATATGGTTAGCTTTTTAGTTATGTTTGTTAATTTCGGAGCAACAATTTTGACTGTAATTTATGCTGATAAATTAGGAAGAAAGAAGGTGTTTTATATAGGACTTATTATAGCAATTATAAGTTATGTCTTTCTAAGTCTATCATTCTTTATACCTATTAAGGGGTTACAATACTATCTTGTGCTTATATTTTTAGTACTAGCTGTTGGAGGGTTAGCATTTGGACCAGCAGGTATTATAATTACAATTATTAATGAAATGCTTCCAAATAGAGTTAGGGTTATTGGTATTTTTATTGCTGGAATGACAACTACTATATTCACCTTCTTTTTTGCTAGTAGTTTTTTGAATTTTGCAGATAAATTTGGTTATGGAGCTCTTTTCTTAATTCTTGCTGGGGTATGTGTTGTTTACATGCTAATAGTTAAGTTAACAATTGTAGAAACAGCAGGTAAAACTTTAGAAGAAATCGAGCAAGATTTTAGAACTAAAAATGGATGATATTATAAGCTATGAAACTCAATTTAGATTTTAGATATAATTTTAAATTTATCTTATTTGTGTATATTTTGTCAGCAATAGTTGGAGGATATGCTTTAGCAATAGTTGGTGGTATTGGTGAAGATATTAGACATCATTTTGAGCTTAATAGTCATCAGCTATCTATATTATTGGGTTTGGTATTTTTAGGTGGTATTTTAGCTAAAATTATTTGGCTAGCTACTGATCGCATAGGTCGCAGAGCAATGATAATATTTTTTGTGGCTATGTATATTTTTGGTACTTATTTGTTTGTAAATTCACAAAGTTATGACGCTTTAATTGTTGCTAGGTTTATACAAGGCTCTGCAATTTTACTTTGTACTTATGCTTTTCCTGTATATATGACAGAAATAGCACCCCCAAATAAAAGAGGTCGTTATGTAGCACTATTTCAATTGTTTTGGACTTCGGGGATGTGTTTGTCTGGCTTAGCAGTTTTTTTCTTTTACAAAGTTCTAAGCTGGCATGAGTACTTATATGTAACAGTTTCTTTTGCTCTTATTTTACTTTTTATGGCTTGTATTATACCAGCAAGCCCAACTTGGTTGATTTTAAGAAAAAAAGTACATGATGCATACTTAGTAATCCAAAAAACGCAGCCAGACTTATCAGATGATGAGATTAAAAAACATATTGATGATATTCGAGTTAGTTTAAGAGATCATAAACCAAGAAGTTTTCTACAAAAAGTATTTATAGGTAAAGATATTATACCTGTACTACTTGTGACTAGTGTTTTAATACTAAATCAAATTACGGGTATAAACTTTATTGTTTTTTCATCCGAACTTATATTAGCACCTCTAGTAAAAAATGCTCAAGTTGCTCATATTGCTAACTTTTTTATATTAGCTATTAACTTTTGTGCGACAATTTTGACTATATTCTATATTGATAAATGGGGGAGAAAAAAAGTTATTTTTACTGGGCTTGCTGTTGCTCTTATAAGCATGTTGTTGCTTGTAGTTTTATATAGTTTGCCAGTATTTGAGTATAGTTATATCGCTGTAATTGTTTTATTAATATCCTGTGTAGCAGGTCTCGCCTTTGGTCCTTCAGGAGTTGTTATCACTCTCATAAATGAGATTTTGCCAAATAGGGTGAGGATTATTGGAATCTTTATTGCAGGCACGGCTTCGATGTTATTTGCATTCTTCTTTATTGGCTATTTTTTACAGATAGGAGAGAAATACGGTTTTAATATTATGTTTGGAATTATATTTATAGGTTCATTTATCTATTTAATGGTTGTCAAAAAGCTAGTTCCAGAAACAGCAGGTAAAACTCTTGAAGAAATTGAAAATGAGTTTGATTAATATCAATAACTTAAGCTTATCGATTTGTTAATAATTATATATTTTTCTTTTAATGTGTTTGTTGCCATAATAACACCATAACTTGACTCAAATAGTTTAAAAGGTGATTAAAATGAAAAATATAGTTCTACCAATTTGTATAATAGCAGCTTTAGTAACAGTTAGTTTAGGGGATAGCTTAAGAGAAATAGGGAATTTTTCTAGTGGTAATTTCCCAGAGGCAGAGCTTACATTGGCTGCTTAAATTAAATACTGGCACACCCAGAGGGACTCGAACCCCCGCATCTGCCTCCGGAGGGCAACGCTCTATCCAGTTAAGCTATGGGTGCTTAAGAAACTATTTTAAAATTATTCCAAAATAGATTTTATCAAAGATGTAATTATATACAAAAGCATATATAAGATAAAAAACTACAAAACCAAGATCGACAATAAATGCTTGGATAAGTCCCATATCTAGCATATATGCAACTAGAGGGATTGTTACAATTAAAAGGCCAGCCTCAAAAAATAGAGCATGTAACGCCCTAGGAAGGAATCCTCTCTTAGTGCGACATCTTCCCATCTTTCTTTCAACTATATCAAAAATATAATTGTAAATAAGATTCCATAGCATAGCTAGGACAGAAACAATGATAGCTAAGCTTGCTATATGAAACATATCTTTATGCAGTACAAACATTGCAAATGGAGTGAATATCACGATTCCAAAGAATTCAAATCCTATAGTATGAGCTAGACGAGCTGGAAAGCTCATTTTTTTATTAGTCAAAATCTTGTCTCTATTTACTTTTAAGTTTAAAGGATAACAATAAATAAGTATTCTATGCTAACTTATTTATAGCATTTGCCAATTCTTGTGATTTATCCCAAGCAATTGCATGACCTGCATTTTTAAAGTATTTAGCTGTAATATTTTTTTTATTTTTTACTTCAGCAATCGTGTCTTTAATTTCATTAACACGCTCTACTTTATCATCAAGAGATACATATATGTATATAGGCATTTCTATATTCTTGAATTTTTTTAGATTATCATCACTATTACGCCATTTAGTGACACCAGTTATTTGTTTTGCTAAAACCTCATTCGATGGAAAAAGTTTTGTTATTTCACTGTTTATGAATCTGTTTTTCTCAGCGTTTAAGTTTTCTTTAGAGTAATCATATAGGTTTATACTAAAAACATAATTATAAATATCATCAGTGGTTTTAAATGCTGGGGCTGGTGGGATTTTTTGTGTAGATGTTTTTGGTAAAGCGGGTGACAGTAGTATAAGGTGGGAATATTCCTCAGGGTGTTCAAAACTTGCTTCTAATGCTACAGCACCACCCATGGACCATCCTAATAGTGAAGGACTATAAATACTTGCTTTTGTTGCAAAAGTATTAACATCTTCTGCCATATCAGAAATTGAATAATTTTCTTTAGTACTCTGTCTATCAGTATTAATGTTTCTGTAGTCAAGTAGATATAAATTATAGCTTTTAGCTAAATTATCTATGAAATCTTTTGGCCAGAAGTTTGCTGTAGTTCCACGACCTGTGAGCATTATAAGGTTGGGCTTAGTTTCATTATAAGTAGATTGAAGGTAATGAATGTCAATATCATTGCTAATATCAATAGTTTTGCTTTCTAAGTTTACGGAGTATCCTAAGCTCGCAATTACTAAAAAAAATAGTACCGTTATAAGTTTTCTCATAATGTAATAAGTAAGGTGATAATTTTATAAGTGCTAACATTATACTTTTTTAAAAAAAGATCGCAAAATATTCTTGAAAAAGGACTTTTTGGCTCAATATGTAAATTTGCAAGGTTTAGAGTACAAGAGTTATTCTAAAAATGCACAAAATTTAAATGCTTAAAGTAAAACAAAATAACAATAATTAACAAAGGAGTAAGATTGTTATGAACATTCGTCCATTACAAGACAGAGTATTAGTACGCCGTGCAGAAGAAGAAACAAAATCTGCTGGTGGAATTATCCTAACTGGTAGTGCTCAAGAGAAGCCTAGCGAAGGTGAAGTTGTAGCTGTTGGCAATGGTAAGAAACTAGACAACGGTTCTACTCAACCTATGGATGTGAAAGTAGGTGATAAAGTACTATTTGGTAAATACTCGGGTAGTGAAGTAAAAGCAGGTGATGAAACTCTTCTAATGATGAGAGAAGAAGACATCATGGGTATTATCGGATAATTTAAGAATTTTACAAATTTTAAAGGAGAAATAAATATGGCTGCAAAAGAAGTTTTATTTTCAGATGAAGCTCGCGCAAAAATGCTTGATGGTGTTAACACTTTAGCTAACGCTGTAAAAGTTACTTTAGGTCCTAAAGGTCGTAATGTTGTTTTAGATAAATCATTTGGTGCTCCAACTATCACTAAAGATGGTGTTTCAGTTGCAAAAGAAATCGAATTAGAAGATAAGTTTGAGAACATGGGTGCTCAAATTGTAAAAGAAGTGGCTTCAAAAACTGCTGATGTGGCTGGTGATGGTACTACTACTGCAACTGTACTTGCTCAAGCGCTACTTACAGAAGGTCTAAAAGCTGTTGCTGCAGGTATGAACCCTATGGATCTTAAAAGAGGTATCGATAAAGCAGCTGCTAAGTTAGTAGAAGAATTAAAAGTACTTTCTAAGCCATGTTCAGATGCTAAATCTATCGAGCAAGTTGGTACAATCTCAGCTAACTCTGATGCTACAGTTGGTAAGCTTATCGCTGAAGCTATGGCAAAAGTTGGTAAAGAAGGTGTAATCACTGTAGAAGAAGGCAAAGGCTTTGAAGATGAGCTTGATGTTGTTGAAGGTATGCAGTTTGATAGAGGTTATCTATCTCCATATTTTGCTACAAACCAAGAAAATATGACTACAGATTTAGAAAGCCCATATATTTTGTTAGTAGATAAAAAGATCTCTAATATCCGTGAGCTACTTCCAGTATTAGAAGGTGTGTCTAAGTCAGGTAAGGCATTACTTGTGATTGCTGAAGATGTTGAGAGTGAAGCTCTAGCTACTCTAGTTGTAAACAATATGCGTGGTGTAGTTAAAGTATGTGCTGTTAAAGCTCCTGGCTTTGGTGATAGAAGAAAAGCTATGCTTGAAGATATTGCTATCCTAACTGGTGCTACAGTTATCTCTGAAGAGCTTGGTATGAAGTTAGAAGAAGCAGGCATGGAGAGCTTAGGTACTGCAAATAGAGTACAAGTAACAAAAGATGATACTACTATCATTGATGGAGCTGGTGATAAAGATGCTATCGCTAATAGAGTATCTCAAATCAAAGCTAATATCGCTGAAGTAACATCTGATTATGATAAAGAAAAGCTACAAGAAAGATTAGCTAAGTTATCTGGCGGTGTTGCAGTGATCAAAGTTGGTGCTGTTACAGAAGCTGAAATGAAAGAGAAAAAAGATCGTGTAGATGATGCTCTTCATGCAACTCGTGCCGCAGTAGAAGAAGGTATTGTTGCTGGTGGTGGTGTTGCTCTTATCAGAGCACAAAAAGCTCTAGAAGGCTTAACTGGTGAAAACGATGATCAAAATCATGGTATTGCTCTTCTTAGAAAAGCTGTAGAAGCACCTCTAAGACAGATTGTACAAAATGCTGGTGGTGAAGCTTCTGTAGTTGTAAATGAAGTTAAAGCTAAAGAAGGTAGCCATGGTTATAACGCAGCTAATGATACTTATGGTGATATGGTTGAAATGGGTATCTTAGATCCAACTAAAGTTACTCGTTCAGCTCTACAACATGCTGCTTCAATTGCTGGTCTTATGATTACAACAGAAGCTATGGTTGGTGAGATCAAAGAAGATGCTCCTGCTATGCCTATGGGTGGCGGCATGGGCGGCATGCCAGGCATGATGTAATATGTTTCTTTAAATCTTTTCTAAAAACTCTATATATTTCTTTGTAATCTCATATAATAATTCTTACAAATTTTTAAAAAAATAAGAGTTATTTATGGGTTCAATCTCAAATGATAATAAAGTTCTTGGCTTAAAAGATGTAACAATAATGGCAGTTACAGCCAATTTTGGTATTCGTTGGATACCTGTTGCAGCTTGTTTGGGAGCCTCAGCAATATTTTTCTGGATACTTGGTGCTGTAATGTTTTTCTTACCGCTGGTTGTAATTGCAGTTCAGCTTTCTAAAAAACATCCTGATGAGGGTGGTATTTATTCATGGACAGTTAGAGCTTTAGGTGAAAAAGCTGGTTTTATGGTAGCTTGGTTATATTGGGTTAATACGGTATTTTATTATCCAGCAGTACTTATATTCTTAGCTACTAACTTTGCATATTTCATTGGTCGTCCTGATTTGGTTAGTAATCATTACTATATTACGATTGTAGTATTGACAGCGTTTTGGTTAGTAACATTTATTAGTTTTTATGGTCTAAAAGCAAATAAATATCTAGTAGATATTGGTGGTGTTTTAGGTTCATTTTTACCAGCTATTGCCATTATTGTATTAGGTTTTATAGCATATTTGATGGTAGGTGAGAGTGCTACAGATTTCTCTTTGGGAAATATTATCCCACATGAAAATGTTTGGCATAATCTATCGACCTTGACAATTATTATGTTTGCAATGGCTGGGATTGAGATTATCCCAACTTTTGCAAACTCTGTAAAAGATGCAAAACGAAACCTATATTATGGTTTAATGCTTTCTGCTTTTATTCTGCTTGGTCTATATATTTTAGGGACAGTTGCTTTAAATCTTGTGGCATCTCCTAATAGTATTAATAGTGCTTCTGGGCTTATGGAAGCATTTGAGATAATTGGACAAAGGTTTGGCTGGGATTGGTTCCCAAGATTGATGGCATTTTTACTTACATTTGCAGAGCTTGCAGCTGTTAGCATCTGGCTTTTAGCACCAGTAGTTATGTTCTTTAAATGTACTCCTAAAGGTATCCTTCCCGAGTGGTTACATAAAACAAACAAACATGACTCACCAAAAAATGCCTTGGTATTTATGGGTATTTTAGTAACTTTGATTGTTGTCTTAACAAACTTTTTACCATCTGTAGATTTGATGTATCAAGCTTTGATTCTTATGGCAACAGTACTTTACTTCATACCATATCTATATTTAGTAATTGCTTATATTAAGCTTATGGATAATCGATATAAATATTTCTTAGGCTTTTTTGTCTTTATTTCTACATCTTTAGGTATTATTTTCAGTTTCCAACCGCCAAGTGACTTAACAGGTATGTATGATATTTTTATCTATGAGTTTGAGTTAATCTTAGGTCCAATTATATTTATTGTTATAGGTTGGGCTTTGTATAAGTTTAGAAGCAAGTAGCTTATTTTTGTAGATAAGTATTCATTATTGTTAATAGCCTTTGATATAACTAGCAATTAATAATTAAAAAAATCTAGATATTTCCCCTACATAAATTTTTTTTATTACATATAATTGATTCTTATAAGTTTTTTAAAAAATGAGAGTCACTTATGGATTTAACCTCTAATGATAATAAAGTTTTAGGTTTTAAAGATGTTACTTTAATGACAATAGCTTCTAATTTTGGTATTAGATGGTTAGCTGTAGCAGCAGGACTAGGAGCTTCGGCTATCTTTTTCTGGATAGCAGGAGCTTTAATGTTTTTTATTCCCTTAACATTTATAGCTGTTTATCTATCCAAACGATATCCAGAGGAGGGTGGGGCATATACTTGGACAACTATAGCATTTGGTGAAAAGTCTGGGTTTATGGTTGCTTGGTTATACTGGGTTAACAACCTTTTTTACTATCCTACTTTAATGATATTTTTTGCAGCTAACTTTGCTTATTTTATAGGTATGCCTGATAAAATCCATGATCAGATATGGGTTACTACATTAATACTTATTGTATTTTGGGCTATTATCTTAATTAATTTATATGGCTTAAGAGCTAGTAAAATGATAGGTGATATTGGCGGGTTATTAGGAGCGATAGTCCCTGCCATAGTAGTTATAATTCTAGGCTTTGCTGCGTATTTTATATATGGAGGGAGCGCTACTGAATTTACTTCTAATAATATAATTCCACATGACAGCATATTTGGTAATCTTTCGACATTAACAATAATTATGTTTGCTATGTCTGGAATTGAAATTATTCCAACATTTGCAAATTCTGTTAAGGGCGGAGGAAAAACTTTATATAAGAGTTTGATTTTTTCAGCCTTTCTTTTAATAGGCTTTTATATATTAGGTACAATTGCTATAAATATTGTTTTAGCGCCTGATAATATAAGTGAAACGGCAGGCCTTGTCGATGCATTTAACTTATTAGGGCAAAAGCTGGGTATAAGCTGGTTAGCACATTTAATGGCATTTTTGTTAACATTTGCTGAGCTTGCAGGAATTACTATATGGCTTGTTGCTCCTATTACGATGTTCTTTAAATGTACACCTAGAGGTATATTGCCAGAATGGTTACATAAGACAAATAAGTACAATGCTCCAGCAAATGGCTTAATTTTTATGGGTGTAATTGTAAGTATAATTATTTTATTCACAAATCTATTGCCAACAGTTGATACTATGTATCATGCTTTGATACTTATGGCTACTGTATTATATTTTATACCATATATTTATGTGGCTCTGGCGTACTATAAGTTAGCTGAAACAAGATTTAAATATTTGGTAAGTATATTAGTTCTAATATCTTTATGTTTAGGAATTATATTTAGTTTTCAGCCCCCTGCAGATTTGAAAACAACTACTGAAATTATTATTTATGAGCTTGAATTAGCTTTAGGACCTATAGCATTTATTCTCATTGGCTGGGCTTTGTATAAATTTAGAAGAGTTAGTAATGATTAAGAAAATAGTATTAATTACATCATTATCATTAGGTATTGTTTTTGGTGCATCACAAACAGAGGATAGTATTTTTAAAAATGTTGATACTATTATACAAAATGATGTTGATAATGGTTTTGGTGGAGCTGTTTTGGCAGTAATTAAAGATGGCGAAGTTATTAAAGAATCAGCTTATGGCTATCGTGATAGGTTTAAATCTGATTGTATAACAAGACCGGATTATACTATTCCAAATAGTTGTTATTTAGAAATGGCACAAAGAGCGCCTATGACAGTAAATACAAAATTTGATTTAGCTTCTTTGACAAAAATTTATTCAACTGTATTTTCTATGATGCATTTGGTATACCAAGGCAAACTTGATCTTAATAAGCCCGTAGCAGACTATATACAAGACTACCCATACAAAGATATCACAGTAAAACAGGTAGCAGAACACACAGCAGGTTTTGGCCCTGAAGTAAACTTCTATAATAGAAATGATGTTATGTACAACGGCAAGACAGTAGAAGAAAATGGTTTTTATTCTCAAGATAGAGCAACGACTTTAGATTTTATAACAGGTCGAAATGATAGTGACAATAATCCAAATTATCTTGTGGTGCCTAGAGAGTATGAGCCTGGTACAAAAAATATTTACAGTGATACTGATTTTATGTTACTTGGAACTATTATTGAGCATATTACTGGTAAATCACAAGATAAGTATGTAAAAGAGGAGATTTATAAACCTTTAGGAATACAACTTACATATAAGCCTCTTGAAAATGGTGTGGATATTAATCAAATTGCACAAACTGCTATTGGTAACTGGGATGCATCATATAGCGAGGTTTATGAAAAATACTTGAGAATAGAGTTTTATGATAATATGCGTCTTAATCCTATTCGAGGACATTCTCAAGATGAAAAGCTTTTCTATAGTATGGGTGAGGTATCTGGGCATGCTGGATTATTTGGTAGCGTTGAAGATTTAGAGCCATTAGTTAAGCTACTTTTAAATGGAGGTAGTTATAATGGAGTGACTCTATTTGATCAAAAGACTTTAGATCTATTTACAACTCCTGTTGCAACAAATGATACTTATGGAATAGGTTGGAGGCTAGCTGGAGATGATGGAAAAATGGCTTGGATGATGGGTGACTATGCTAGTGATAAAGCATTTGGACACACTGGTTTTACAGGAATGGTAACAGTTATTGATCCTAAAAAGAATTTTGCAGTTATTTTGCTAACAGATAAGCTTCAGAGTCAACAATTATCTAAAGGGAGCTTTAAATCTAGTCAAGATTATAAAACTCCAAATTATGGCTCTATAATGACACCTATTGAAGAAGATATTGAAAAATATTTAAATTGATAAGCCTTTTATAATTTTAGTAATACTTTATCTAATAGATTAGTCGGTAAGATTCTTTTTAAGATTACAAAAATCCATGTAGCCTTTGTAATATGATAACGTGCTTTTGGTTGTTTGCTACTTATTATTTTCTCAACAACTTTTGCTACTGATATTGCAGGCTCGTTAAAAGGAATTTTTTTATGTTGCCATTTTAGCATTTTTTCATATTCATCTTTATGATGAGAGCTTTGTATATCAATATTTTTTGCTGTTTTGACCATATTTTCTCTAAACTTGCTAGTTATTGGTCCTGTATTTAGAGTGCTTATATGTATATTTGTCCCAGTTAATTCAAGACGTAGTGTATCAGTTAAACCTTCAACAGCATATTTACTGGCAATATATGGCCCGCGATATTTTGAGTATACTAGACCAAATACGGAACTATGTTGAATAATTTTTCCATAACCTTGTTTACGCATTATTTTTATAGCTTGACTGGTCAGATTATGAAGAGCAAAAAAGTTTGTTTCAAATTCATCTCTTAAATATTTTGTATCAACATCTTCTATTGCACCAGCTTGACCAAATCCTGCATTATTAAATACTATATCTAAAGTTCCATTAGTTTTCGTTAAAATATCTTGTAGTGCTTTATCTACTTGTGCATAATTATTTACATCAATCTGGTATGTCTCAAAACCTTCAGTAATTAGAGCCTCAACATCTTTTTGTTGCCTTGCAGAAGCAAAAACTCTATGTCCTTGATCTTTAAGATATTTTGCAGTAGCGTAGCCAATGCCGCCATGGGAGCATCCTGTTATTAGTATTGTTTGCTGAGACATATCTTTAGTTTAATAATTATCCTTAGTGTTTAGTTTAGGTTAAAATAATTACTATGTAAAACTGTTAGTTTATAAACTTAGTAGAAGTTTTGTTATGAATTATAGTAGAGCCCGTAAGTTAGTCAAACTCAAAAAGAGGCTTGGTCAAACAAGAAGTCTTAGAATTGTAGAAGCAAAATTGTTGCAAAAACAATTATGGAAGTTTGGTTATAAATCTGTTGCACGAGGATTGATGATTGGACTATTCTGGATGATGATACCGATGCCTTTCCAGATGGTACCTACTGTAATCATGTGTATATATCTTAGGGCCAATATACCGTTAGCTATAGCTTGTGTTTGGATTAGTAATCCTATTACGTGGCTACCTTTATATTTTGCTAATTATCTTTTTGGTAGCTTTATATTAGGCCTAAATATAAATATTATTGAATGGAAAGCATATGCTACTTATGTCATGAATAATATTTGGCAATTCTGGCAGCCACTATATTTAGGTAGCTTTGTGGGAGGGTTGATACTAAGTTCATTAGCTTTTGTTTTAGTTTATATAGTGAGGTTTTTGAGAATGCAAATAAAGAAAAATAAAAAAATTAGCTCTTTTTGAATTTGTTAAAAAACTTTTTGAAAAGCCCTGTATTTTCTTCAGCTTGTTGAGCAGCAACTCTTGTCATCCTTATTTCTCGAAGCTTCTCCTGAATTTTTTCTTCGGTATTGTGTGTTTGTGTATTAGTTGTAGCCATATCAGGGGTATCAATACTCGGAGTTTGCTTTTCAGGATTACCTATTGAAGTATTTTCTTTTGTTATATTTTTAGAAGGTTTACTTGATATATCTTCTAAGAACTTACTTTGAGTTACAACATAGACATCATTTTCATTTTTTTTGACAAAGCCTTGATCTCTTAAGGCTCTGCGGTATTTATAAATAGTGCTTTTAGAAACTCCAAAACCATCTGCTAATTTAGCAGCACTTTGACCATTTTTAATAGCATTAAATATGGCTCTTTTCATAGCAATTTCTTTTTGTACTGGGATTCTCATAATATCGCTTATATGTCGTTTTTTGAATATGCTCAGTTTATTAGATACATTATATCGTAGCTTTTTTACTTATACAACTTGTCCTGAAGCCCACCCTGAAGCCCATGCCCATTGGAAATTATAGCCTCCTAGCCAACCTGTGACATCAATCACTTCACCCACAAAATAAAGTCCAGCAACTTTGTTGGACTCTAGGGTCTTTGATGAAAGTTCATCACAACTTACACCGCCAAGTGTAACTTCTGCAGTTTTATAGCCTTCATTTGTTTGTGGGTAAATTTTCCATTGATGTATTTTATCGTGGATAGCAGTAATTTTGTCATTATGTAAATCACATATTCTTTGCTCAAGAATATCTTGCTCAAAAAATGCGGCCACCAGATTTTTTGGAAGTAGCTCAGATAGAGTGTTCTTAAGTGTAGTTTTTGACCTTTGCTCTTTTTTTAAGCTTAAAAAGTCAGAAATATTTTTATTAGGAGATAAATTGATTTGGATGTTTTCTCCAGTATTCCAATATGAAGATATCTGTAGAATAGCAGGTCCACTAAGTCCTTTATGTGTGAAAAGTATATTTTCATCAAAGCTGACTTTATTGTTTGAAACGTTACAAAAAACAGAAATACCTTTTAGTTGACTAAATCTTTTTTGATCTTTTTGATTAAAAATGAAGGGTACTAATCCAGCTCTTTGAGAATTAACTTTTAAGTCAAACTGTTTTGCGATTTTATAACCAAACCCTGTAGCGCCCATCGTTGGAATTGATAGACCTCCTGTTGCGATAACTAGAGATTCACAACTATATGTATGATCTTTTGAGTGTAAATAAAAGCTATTTTCTTTTTTGTAAATTTTGTCAATAGCTGTATAAAGTTGTATTTTAGCACCATACTTATCACATTCTGATAAAAGCATATTTACGATATCTTTCGCTTTGTTATCGCAGAAAAGTTGGCCTAATGTTTTTTCATGATATGGGATATTATAATCACTAACTAAGCCAATGAAGTCCCATTGAGTATAGCGAGATAGGGCAGATTTCATAAAATGTTGATTGTCTGCTAAATATCTATCAGGGGCGACATTATAATTTGTGAAGTTACAGCGACCACCTCCTGACATTAGGATCTTTTTGCCCACTTTGTTTGCATGATCTAGTACTAGAGTATTACGGCCTCTTTTTGCAGCTTCTATAGCACACATAAGTCCAGCAGCACCAGCTCCAATTATTATGACATCATATTTATTTGTTTGAGTCATTTATATTACCATCGATTTTGAGCTTTAAAATTTGTGTATATTATACCTAATGAAATATCTAAAAGATCTTTAATTTTACTCTTGTAAGGTATTTATAATCTATCTTGTTGGATAGGGTATAAATTCATCCTCATCATCTATAACTTTATCGAATTTATCTTCTTGCCAGTCTTTTATCGCTTGATTTATTCTGGTTTCTTTACTGGAAACAAAATTCCATTTTATAAATCTTTTACCTAGTTTATCACCACCTAGAATTATAAATTCACTATTACAAAGTGCTTTAATATTAGTAGTATTTTCTAAAATAGCTAATTGAGATTTTGAAATTTTTTGATCGGATATTTCGAGTTCTCCAGATAAAACATAAATACCTACTTGCTCCTTAATAGGAATATCTAAAGAGCAATTTTTTTGTAGTTCTATATGAGCTAAAAGTGTATCACAGAAGGTTTTTACAGGAGATTCATGTTCCCATGCTTTACCTATAAGTAGTTTTATTTGAGCGTTATTATATTTGAATGTCGGTAGAGTTGATTCTGAATAATGTAAAAACTCTGGTTCAACCTCTTCAAATTCTAAAGGAAGAGCTAGCCACAGTTGTAGTCCATGTAATATTCTTGCTTGATTACGACTCTCTTTGGGTTCTCTTTCTGAATGAGTAATACCTTTGCCTGCTACCATTAATCCTATTTCATTAGGTTTTGTTGTCTGGATGTTTCCCAGAGAATCTCTATGGGTAATTTTTCCTTCTAGTAGATAAGATACTGTTGCAAGGTTGATATGTGGGTGAGGGCGTATATCAAGAGCGATAGAGCTATCTAAAGTAGCAGGGCCAAAATGGTCCATAAATATCCAAGGTCCAACCATCTGCTGTTTCGAGGATGGTAATATTCTGTTGACCGTTATTTTATCTAGATGCTTTATATTTGGGCTGAGGATATGTTTAATCATATAGCTAAACTCATAAAAAGATGGCTTATAACAAAAGTATAACAGAGAGGAAAAAAGATAAAAAATGTATATCAGAACTTCCAATATGGAATGTGTTAAAGATCTTTTAGTTTATACCAATATAGACTAATGATTATAAACATTAAGACTAAATAGATGCTAATGATGTCTATGATAGTATGTGCATGCAAATAACTTTGAATAAAAGATACTAAGCTTGTGATTGACATATTTATAAAATACATAATTGCAGCAGCGGTACCAGAGATGTGGCGAAACATTGATATACCTCTTCCCATTGAGAGGGGAAATATTGAGCCGCATGTAAAATATACAAACATTGTTGTAATAATTAACAAACTAATACTGTTTGGTATAGCAAAACTGATTATAAAAAACACAGCGATTAATAAACTAAATAAGTGAATAACGCTAAAAAATATCTTACCAACAGAAAAAAGATCTACTAATCTGCGACTAATAATTGGAGCTGGTAAAAATGCAAAACCTAAAAATATTGCGAGTTTTCCAAAATAAGCTGCTGAATATCCCATAATATCTTGTATAAGAAATGGTCCTAATGTGTTAAAGCTTATAATAAGTGAATATGCAACTCCCATAACTATACTTAGAGATATAAATTCTTTATTTGATAAAACCTCTATGAGATCATTTTTTATTTTTATAGCATTTGGTTTTGTCTTTTTTTCAATAGTTTCTGGAATATATTTAAATACTAAAATCGTTAAAATAGCAACGATAATGCTAAAAAAGTAAAAGCCGGATTTCCAGCCAAATAGTTCTTGTAAAAAACCTCCAAGAATAGGACCTACTATTGGTCCTAATCCCCATAGAAATCCCATCGTTGGACCTAGTTTTAAAAGTTTCTCAGGAGGCAGAGTATCTGAGAATATACCTCTATTAACAACACCAATAGCTCCCATAAGGAAACCCTGTCCAAATCTTGCAGTTAATAGTACATATTCATTAGGTATAACTGTTGGTAATATACTAGAAACTACAAATCCTATACAACAGGCTCTTAATAATGTTTTACGTCCAAGCGCATCTGTCATTACACCAATTATAAAATTACCTAACGCATATCCAACTAAGTATAGCGAGATAACCATTTTTGATACAGATGCTGAAATATGTAATGATGAGCTAATCCCAGGTAGTGATGGAGCAAATAAGTCAATAGTCATACCCATCAAAATAGGAAATGATAGCAGGATAAACAGTCTTATTTTGTAGTGGAAAGATGTATTTTTATTAATATCTTGAAAAGTAGACATTGTGACAATGTTTTATAAAAAATATTTAGAAAGCTAATTTTATCAGAAATAAGCTAGTAAGTAAGATTTATTTGAAAATACTAGCTAGAATAAAAAAAGAGGTTTTAATTAATATCTACCTTGTTGAATCATAGCTTCAGCTACTTTTTCGAAACCTGCTAAGTTAGCACCAGCTACTAGGTTATAATCATAGCCATATTTGCTACTTGCATTAACACATGCTTGGAAGATGTTTGCCATGATTTCACGTAGTCTAGATTCAACTTCTTCAGCTGTCCATGCAAGTCTAGTAGAGTTTTGAGCCATTTCAAGACCAGAACAAGCTACACCACCAGCGTTAGAAGCCTTACCTGGAGCAAGGTTAATTTTTTTACTTTGTAATAAAGCGATAGCTTCATTAGTTACAGGCATGTTAGATGCTTCAACAACATATTTAACACCGTTGTCTATTAACTGCTTAGCTTCTTCTTCATGTATCTCGTTTTGAGTAGCACCAGGAATTGCTATATCAGCTTTCACACCCCAAGGCTTCTCACCTGGGTGCCAAGTTGCGCCAAAGTCTTTAGCATAATCTTGCATAGTTTTTTCACCAGCACGAATTTTTAATAAGTACTCAATTTTTTCTTCAGTGTTGATGCCTTCTGGATCATGTACAAAACCTTTAGAACCTGAGATAGTAACAACTTTACCACCAAGTTGAGTTACTTTTTTACATACACCCCATGCAACGTTACCATAACCAGACGCGATTACAGTTTTACCTTCCATAGTTTCACCATCATGCTTAAGCATTTCATCTAAGAAGAATACAGCACCATAACCAGTAGCTTCTGGACGAATTAAGCTTCCACCTGATTCTAGTGACTTACCAGTTAGCACACCATTTTCAAAACATGCTCTAATTCTTCTGTATTGACCGTACATATAGCCGATCTCTCTGCCACCTACACCGATATCACCAGCTGGTACATCGATATCTGGACCAATGTGACGTTGTAGTTCCATCATAAAGCTTTGGCAGAAGTTCATGATTTCTTGATCTGTTTTTCCTTTAGGATCAAAGTCAGCACCACCTTTACCACCACCCATAGGAAGTGTAGTTAAGCTGTTTTTGAAAACTTGCTCAAAACCAAGGAATTTGATAATTCCAGAGTATACGCTTGGATGGAATCGAATACCACCTTTGAAAGGTCCAATAGCGCCGTTGAATTGATATCTGTAGCCTCTATTTACTTGAATATTACCATTTCTATCTGTCCATGGTACTCTAAAAGAGATTCCTCTTTCAGGCTCTACCATACGAGCTAAAATATTTTCTTCAATATATTTAGGATTTTGCTCTAAGGCTGGCTTAAGAGTAGAAAAAACTTCTTTTACTGCTTGGATGAACTCTTTCTCATGTCCATCTCTTTTTTCTACATCAGCGATTACACTATCAATATACTTTTGAGCATTCATTTATGCGTCTCCTTTGTGATTTGAAAAATTAAAAGAATCTTTGTTTCAATACATAACATAACGTAACCTATATCTAGTATAAGCAGACAACAAATATTCTATATATGCAATTTTGCATCTAAATTAGTTTATTTACAACTCTCTTAGAGTAGATAAACATTATTTTATAATAATTTTGGTGTATTAAAAATCAAATAATTTAATTTCACATATAAAAATATTTTACAAGTTATTGATTATTGTTTAGTCTAGTAGGATAAGTGATGTTTTTCGTTAAATAATAACTAAAGGAATAAAATATGAGCATGGCATTTGGTTATAACTTTATGAGTCGTATTTGGAATCTGTAGCAAAAGGAGAATAGTGTATGTATATTTCAGATCTTTATTTCAAAAAAAATTATTCATTAATATCAAAAAACCGCAAATCATACACTAAACGAAAACCTCTTTAATTTATATTTTTGCAAAGAATTTAAGTTTTAAAAGATAGGTTTAAGAGAATGGTATATCCAGATATAAATATAGAAAATATAAATAAAGCACAACAGCTTATAGTTGTAACGACAAAAAATTGGCAAAGTGTACAAGGACAGTTGTGGTTTTTTAAAAAAGATAAGCAGAATCATTGGCTAGTTATAAAATCTGCTATTCCAACAGTTGTTGGCAAGAATGGTTTAGCGTGGGCAGATAGTTCATATCAGCAATTTGCAAAAGCCCCAGAGAAAAGAGAAGGTGATAATAAAGCACCGGCTGGAATTTTTAATTTAGGTAAAACTTTTGGCTTTTCAAATGAGTTATTAAGTAATTCGGAATATATACCTTTAACAACAGGTATTCGCTGTGTAGATGATAGTAATTCAAAATACTATAATCAAATAGTAGATAGTGATAGTTCCAATATTCAAAAAGATTGGCAATCATCAGAAAATATGCCAGAAGTCCAAATATACAAGTATGGAATAGAGGTTTTATATAATACAAATCCAGCTATACCTGAAAAAGGTTCATGTATCTTTATGCATATTTGGAAGTCTTCAGGAACTGGTACAGAGGGCTGTACAGCAATGGCTGAGAAAGATATAAAAGATATTCAGCAGGCTTTAGATACTAGTAAGGATCCAGTATTAGTACAATTACCACAAAATATTTATAACCAAGTTCAACAGGCTTGGAATTTACCAAATTTATCTCAAGGAAATTAGATGAGCAATTACACGATTTTTGATAATAAGAAATTAGTTGAACAAGTTAGAGCGAAATCATTAACGACTCCATGCTATATATATGATACACAGCTTTTAGAAGATACTTTCGCAACTGCAAAATCAGCATTAGATAAAAACTTTAAGAATGCAGAAATCCACTATGCTATTAAAGCTAATCATAATCCAAATATTATAAGTATTGCCAAAAAGCACAACATGGGAATAGATTGTGTAAGTGGAGGAGAGATTAGCCGAGCGCTAGAACAGGGCGTTAACTCTAAGCATGTTGTATTTGCGGGAGTTGGTAAAGCTGATTGGGAGATTGAACTCGCTATAGACAATGATATATTCGCATTTAATTGCGAATCTCTAGAAGAGATTGAAGTAATAAACCAAATTGCTCAAGCTAAAAATAAATTTGTGGATATTTGTCTGCGAGTAAATCCAAATATAGATGCTC
The DNA here is from genome assembly GCF_000764555.1 of Candidatus Francisella endociliophora. Classification (NCBI taxonomy): domain Bacteria; kingdom Pseudomonadati; phylum Pseudomonadota; class Gammaproteobacteria; order Thiotrichales; family Francisellaceae; genus Francisella; species Candidatus Francisella endociliophora. The sequence goes on from NZ_CP009574.1 coordinate 1,622,687, forward strand.
AAACTCACCATTATATAAGTACTGGTCAATTTGATGATAAGTTTGGTATCGCTTTTGCTGATATTCTTAACTGGTTTAATGTTGGTTTTTATAGGTTTGCTAATATTAATGTTATTGGTTTGCACTATCATGTAGGCTCACAAATTCTGAATAATCAAGTTTTTCAATCCTTAGCAATAACATCAAATGAGCATATGAAACTACTTGAGCAGATTGGAGTGAAAATTGGACACATTAACTTTGGTGGTGGTCTAGGTATTGATTATGACAATCCTGAATTAAATCCAATTGCTGATTTTGATAGTTTCTTTGTGAATTTTGCAGAGTTTTTTGAGTATTGTGATGATGTTAAGTTGCATTTTGAGTTAGGTAGAGCATTGGTTGGTCAATCTGGGATGCTTTTATCACAAGTGTTATTTAACAAAACTACTCAAAATACTGATTTTGTAATTGTTGATGCTGGTATGACAGAGTTGTTGAGACCAGCGCTATATCAAGCTAAGCACAAGATAGTTGGATTGGTAGAGGATAATGGCAAAGAAAAACAACACTATCATGTTGTAGGTCCAATTTGTGAGTCAAGTGATGTGTTTGCAAAATACTATCCATTACCAGAGCTAAAAAGAGGCAACTTAATAGCTATATATTCAGCAGGTGCTTATGGTAAGGTTTTAGCAAGTGAGTATAATCTAAGACCAACTGTTAAAGAGTATTTTATTTAGGACTTATTATGAGTTTATCAAACAAAAAAATATCAACGCTATCGCTTACGATGTTAAATATCTCAGCGATTATTAATCTAAGCTCAATCGCATATATGGCAACTATTGGATTACAGAGTATTTTCTTTTACCTCATTGCTGCGGTTACTTTTTTAATTCCAACGTCACTAGTTTGTGCTGAGTTAAGCAGTATGATTACCAAAAATAATGGCGGAGTATTTAGCTGGGTTAAGGCAGGTCTTGGGGAGAAGGCTGGTGTACTTGCTATGTGGCTTGAATGGTTCAATAATGTTGTTGGCTTTCCAAGTTCAGTAACAGCCTTGATAGCAACTTTTTCATATATCGGCTTTAGAGGTTTTGCCGAGAATACTCATACTAGTGTAGGTTTCTGGCTAGTTATGATAACTGTATTTATTACAATAAGCTTGTTTAACTGTTTACCATTACGAAAAGTTGTTGTACTAAATATAATTGGAGCTGTCTTTGGGATGATAGTTCCTGGAGTTTTATTAGTATCAGGCGCAATATATTTCTTAGCAACAGGACAGAGTAATCTTGAATATCGCGGAGTTAGTGATGTGCTGCCAGTATTCTCACTTGGTACTTATGCATTATTAGTTAAAACATTATCATCATATTCTGGGATTCAATCAGTAGCTTTTCATATGACAAATATTGAAAAACCTGAGAAAAATATTCCAAGATCAATATTGATGGCTACTTTAATAATTGTATCTTTAACAATTCTAACAACAGTTGGTTTGACGATAATTATCCCAGTAAAAGATGTAAATGTCTTAAATGGTTTGATTCAAGGTATATCACAAGTCTTAAATATAATTGGCCTTGGTAATGTTAAGCCTTTAGTGGTTATTATGATTGGTATAGGTATGCTTGCAGCTCTTAGTACATGGGTTTTGGGTCCTGCTAGAGGGATGCAAACTGCTGCAGAACAAGAGCTTTTTCCAAAGATTATGGCTGGAAAAAATAAGTATGGTATGCCTGTAAATATGCTTGTGATACAGATACTAATAGTAGTTGTGTTATCTTCAGTATTCTTAATAATGCCTTCTGTATACGCTGCATTTGCATTACTAGTTGCGATTACATCACAGTTTACTGTTGTGATGTGGATTATGGTGTTTGCATCAGCTATTAGACTTAGGTTTACTAAACCTGATACACATAGGGTATTTTATGTTGGTAAGAGAAACTCAAACTGGCTACTTGTATCTATGTCTTTAGTTGCTATTTTTATGTGTATTCTGGGTTTTGTATTAGGGATGTTTCCACCAGCATTTTCACATGTTAAAAATGTATTTCAATACACAATGATACTAGTTGGGGCAGATATTATAATTATAGCAATTCCACTAGTGTGGATTTGGTTGCATAGAAAGAGGATTTTGTAGAATTAGATAGAAATTTCACACAATCTATTATAAGATAATAATTATTATGTGAATGTTTAGAACCAGCTTAGCAAGTATTTTAAGCATATTCATCATCTCCTTATTTTTTACTAGGAGCACAGTCGTTTTTATAGCAAGGGGTTGACCGCACAGGGTTAAACAACTTGTTACTAGCCAAGCTCCCAACTTGGCTAGTATAAATTCATTACCATTTCCTTGACAAAGTAAATGAAAACAAGGCACTTAAGTATTTCCTAATACTCACTTAAATTTTATCAATTTTTTTTGATATTAGAATAGTAAAAAAGTAATTATTGTTCTTGACTTTGGAGAAACGATTCTATGAGGTGGATAGTACAAAGTTTGTTATCAGCTAGCAGGGAATATTTTTATTAAAATTCTTGTATCTCCTTTAACTATAAGCTTTTAATGGCATCAACTAATACTCGGAGTAACTCTTTTCCTATATCATAAATCTTAAAGTTATTAGCTTACATTATTTGTTGGAGTTTTAGTTGGAACACCTACAAATAGGCTTTATAAAATCATAAGTGTCAACTTTAACTTTATAGTTATATAAGGGGAATAACCTTTTAAGGAAACCTAAAAAACTTATCTATATAATGCTTTCATTTTAGGTACTTTTTTCTAAATTCAGCAAATATTTTTTTTTATCCAAACCACCAGTATACCCACCAAGTTTACCATTAGAAGCAATTACTCTATGACAAGGAATGATTATTGGGAATAGATTCTTACCATTAGCATTAGCCACTGCTCGAAATGCTGTTGGTTTATCCATGTTTTTAGCTTCTTCTAGATAGCTAATAGTTTTGCCATAAGGAATTTCACGAAGTTCTTGCCAAACTTGTTTTTGAAAATCAGTACCGGTTAATTTTGAAGGGATTGAGAAGCTTTTTAGTTCTTTATTAAAATATTTATCTAACTGAGAATTTGTAAGTTGAGTTATTTTGTTTCCTTTAAATACAATCTTTGCTGAATAAGTTTTTAGTAATCCTTCAATGGTTTTGATAGCTGAATCACTTTCAAAAATACAGGCATACAAGTAGTCGCTATCAGCAATAGCAAGCATAGAAGCAATTGGCGTCTGTATTTCTTCTACATAAAAAATATTTTTAAATTTATCTTTATTTATTGAACTAAGATAAATTTGCTGAGTTTCTTTAATCATAAGTATATTATGTATTATATACATAGTTTAATAATAACTTAGATAATGACAAATAGTAAGTTTTATAAATTCATGCCGATAGTTATTTTAATAATTGGTGTTGTTGCTTTTTTTAGTCTTGGAGGACAAGAGTATCTATCCTTAAATGCTTTAAAAGAAAATTATCAACATATTTTAACTTTTACAAATAATTATTTTGCTATAAGTATTTTAGTTTTTGTGATTGCATATATAGCTGTAGTAGCATTTTCTATCCCAGGAGCTACAGTAATGACACTATTAGGAGGTTTGTTGTTTGGTTTATTATTAGGATCTTTTCTTGTAGTCATATCAGCAACTATTGGTGCAAGTGTTGTTTTTTTTGCAGTAAGGACATCTCTCGGAGAAGCTTTGCAAACTAAGATAAAAGGTAGCATTGCAAGAATGCGTTTAGGGTTTGAGAGAGACGCTTTTAATTATCTTATGGTATTGAGACTAATTCCAATATTTCCATTTTTTGTAATAAATATTGCAGCAGGGATACTTGGGGTTAAATTTAGAGATTTTTTCTGGGCTACTTTTCTTGGAATTATTCCTGGTAGTGTTGTTTACGTATGGGTCGGTACTAGTCTTAGTTACCTTATTCAAAAAGGTAACGATATTAATATGAGAATTATTTTAGAGCCTGAATTTATCTTGCCAATAGTAGCCTTAGCTATTTTGTCAATAGTGCCTGTCTTTGTCAAAAAATCTAAGAAAAAGGTTACTAATTATGATTAAAGCAGATATTTGTGTAATTGGGGCAGGATCTGGGGGCTTATCTGTAGCAGCTGGAGCTGTGCAAATGGGAGCAAAAGTAGTGCTTTGTGAGGGTGGTAAGATGGGAGGTGATTGTCTTAATTATGGTTGTGTGCCATCTAAGGCAATGATAGAAGCTTCAAGAATTATCGCAAAGACAAATAAGGCGAAAGATTTTGGCATTAACATTAATAATGTAGATATTGATTATAAAAAAGTTCAGCAGCACGTTAAAAATGTCATTGCAAAAATAGAGCCACATGATTCTGTAGAGCGCTTTGAGAGTTTAGGTGTAAATGTAATTCAAGAATATGCAGAGATAGTCGATCAACACACAGTTAAAGCTGGTAATAATATTATCAAAGCAAAGTATATAGTTATGGCTACTGGTTCAAGAGCAAGTATTCCAAGTATCAAAGGTTTAGATACGGTTAACTATCTAACTAATGAAACTATATTTGATTTAGTAGAAAAACCTCAGCATTTGATGATAATTGGCGGAGGTCCTATAGGTATAGAGTTAGCTCAAGCTCATGCACTGCTAGGTTCAAAGGTTACTATTTTTGAAGCGTCAGATACTATTTTGGGAATGTTAGACCATGAATGTAGAGATATTTTGCTTAAAGAACTGGATAATTTGGGCATAAATATAATAACTAATGTAAATATTGATTCAATTGAACAAGAGGCTCAGGTAATACAGATTAACTGTGGTTCAAAATCTTATGAAGGCTCTCATTTATTAGTTGCTGCAGGTCGACAGCCAAATATTGAAAAATTAAATTTACAGAGTGCAGATATTACTCATACATCAAAAGGTATAAGCGTTGACAATCGCTTAAGAACAAATCTCAAAAATATCTATGCTATTGGTGATGTGACTGGAGGTTACCAGTTTACACATGTAGCAGGTTACCATGCGGGAATTGTCATTCAGAATATGTTATTTAAATTGCCCTCTAAGGTTGATTATAGTAGTCTTCCATGGTCAATTTATACTACCCCTGAGATAGCTCATGTAGGTCAATCTATGTCTGAAGCTAAAAATGCTGGAGCAAAAATTTTAAAAATTTCATATAAAGATAATGATAGAGCACAAGCTAGCTTATCAACGAATGGTTTGGTAAAAGTAGCTATAGATAAAAAGGGTTATATTTTAGGAGCTACAATTATTGGAGAAAGTGCCAGCGAACTTATAGTGCAATGGACTATAGTGATTAAGAATAAAATGAAAATAAAAAATATGACCTCACAAATTATTGCATATCCGACGTTAAGTGAATTAAATAAAAGACTAGCAGGTAACTATTTTACTCCTACACTTTATGGCTCTAAAGTTAAGGCAATTGTGAGGTTCATGATGAAGATATTTGGTAAAAAATTATGATAGATCAAAGGTTAAGACCAGTTTTTCAAAAAGTTTTTGTTGCTAATGTTGCAAAAATTTTAGGAAATAAAGTTAAGCCAAACGCTGTTACGTTACTAGCTTTATTTGTTGGCTTATTAAGTGCGCTGTCCTTGTTTTATGATAAATATTTATGTGTTTTACTTCTACTATTGTCAGGCTATTTAGATATATTGGATGGTTCTATTGCAAGATTACAAAATTCATCATCTAATTTTGGTACTCTTCTTGATATTCTATCTGATCGAGCAGTCGAGGTTTTTATTATAGTAGCAATATTTATTAATCAGCCTTTACAAAATCTTTGGATAGCTGTTTTTATATTTATATCGATATCTTTTTGTATGTACAGCTTTTTATTGGTTGGTATATTTAGTCAAAAAGAATCAAAAAAGAGTTTTTACTATAGTCCTGGACTTATTGAAAGAGCAGAGACGTTTGTATTTTTTATAATTATGATTTTATTACCTACTACAGTGTTTTATTTAGGGGTAATCTATACTATATTAGTATTGTGGACAGCAGGTTATCGCTGTTATGAATTTTATTGTTCTGAAAAAATAAGCAAGGAGAGAACTTAAATGAAGAATAATCTAAATAGTGTTTTTATAGGTTTTATGAGTGGTCTAATTAGTGCAATGGTTTTGCTATTTATTTTTACCTTAATTCGTCAACACTCTATATCTCTTGATGATAGTTTTAAATATAACCTTTACCGTTTGATGGTATGGGGAGGCGTTTGGGCAATATTATTTGCATTCCCTATATCTAAAAATATCTGGATTAAAAGTGCTATAATCGGCTTAGCAGTTATATTTTTTAATTTCTTGGTCTTGATGCCACTTCAGGGAGCTGGTTTCTTTGGCTCTAATGCAGATTCAACAGTATTCATAATGAATATCGTATTTAATTTCTTATGGGCTATGTTTGCAGGAGTTATTTATAAAGCTGTAGCATAAAACAGTTATTAAGAATTATTATTTCTTATAGAGGTATAGATCTGACTTTCTATCTTCTTAAAAGTTAGAAGCATCTTTATTTTCTTCATATATTTTTTTATTAATTGATAAATAGTTTTGTATAAGACTTGTTTTTATTCAAGTTGACCCTATATCTAGTAACAAGGTATTAAGAATTATTTCGTACATACTTGGTTGTGGTATGAAATTTAGAGTTTAGGAGTTTTAGTATGGCAGATTATTATTCACTGCTTGGTGTAAGTAGAGATGCATCAGAAGCTGATTTGAAAAAAGCATATAGGCGTTTAGCAAAAAAATATCATCCAGATGTTAATAAAGAAAAGGATGCTGAAGATAAGTTTAAAGAAATCCAGACTGCATATGATGTTCTCGGCGATAAAGAGAAAAGAGCTCTCTATGATAGTTATGGTGAGAACTGGGATAAAGTCCAACAAGGAGGCTTTGGCGGTCAAGGCGGCGGTTTTGGCGGCTTCTCTCAAGGTGGATCGCAGAATTTTAATTTTGAAGACTTAGGTGATATTTTTGGAGATCTTTTTGGCGGAGGTGGTCAAAGTCGAGGTTTTGGTGGAGGTCAACCAAGAGCTAGAAAAGGTGAAGATATAAATGTCTCATTACGCTTGAATGTAGAGGATGCAATAGCTGGAGGGAAACGAACAGTATCTTATAGCTATCAGGAAGTAAGTGCTAATGGCATGCCGTCAATGCAACATAAAAATGTTGATGTGAAGATTCCGCCTGCAATGGGTAATGGTAAAAAATTACGTGTTAAAGGCAAAGGAGCTGCTGGAGTCGGTACAAATGCACCCGCAGGAGATCTATATATCAAAGTAGAAGTGATAGATCATAAAAATTATAAAGTTGATGGCAATGATATTTATGAGCATATAAATGTTGCACCATGGGAAGCTGCTCTTGGTACAACTCTTGAAATTGATACTCCATTTGGTAAAAAGAAAATGAAAGTACCAGAAGGAAGCCAATCAGGTCGTAAGATGAGAATTAAAGGTAAGGGGCTTGGAGATGGAGACTTTTATATTGTATATGATGTGAAGTTACCTCCTGCAGATACAGATGATAAAAAAGAGTTCTATAAGCAAATGCAAGAAAAAATGGATTATGATCCAAGGGCATAATTAAATGAAAAAAATTGTATTAGTCATCTCGATAGTTCTATTGTTTACGGGATATTCATACTCAACTACTAAAAAAGTTTTTTTGGTTGGTGGTAATCTAGATGGTACATATTCGCAGATATTTGATGATATGGCATCTGCTATAGATATGAAACTTGATAGGCAAGATAATTGTGGTGATTGGAATACTACAAAATGTCCTAAAGTAGCAGTGATTACATCAGCAGCAGATAACTCAGAAATAGCAAAAGATAAGGTATACCCATATTATAAAAAGCTATTTGAAGACAATGGTTTTATAACAAAGCATGTTATCGCAAATGTTGATAACTATACAACAACGACAGATACCAATACAAAACAAGGGGCTGAAAATGCTCGAATTATAAAAGATGCTGATATTATCTTTTTTAATGGAGGTAATCAAACCTTACATTCTAGAACATGGTTAAATGATGATGGTTCATATAATACTTTAATGAAAGAGGTCGCCCCAAAATACAATAGTGGTGCTTTGATGGTAGGGACTTCTGCAGGTATGGCTGTGCTAGGGGATATAACCTTTGGTGGGATAAGTGATTCAGCTAAAGATTCTTTCGGAATATTGTTTTTTCATCATAATCAAGGTCTTGCACAAAAAAGTGTTAAAGATGGAGCTGTTGGAGGTACTGGTTTTGCAGATCAAAGGATAAACCCAAATCCTAAGCTTGTGAAATTACAGCATGAACAGAATGGTGGTCTGATGTCTGGACTAAGTTTATTACCATTTGAAGTTATTACAGATACGCATTTTGGTGATAGAGGAAGGCTGGGTAGATTAATATCTGCTATGTCAGATTCAAAAAAACATATTGGTTTAGGTATTGATCAAGATAATACCGCGTTATTGGTTACAATAGAGTCAAATGATACTTTTAATCTATCTGCTTATGGTAAAAACGGTTCATATATTGTTTCTACATATGATTCAAATTTTGATAATGGAAAAGGCTCTATTTTTGCAAAGAATATTCGACTTGATTATTTAAGTAATGGCGATGTTGCAAAAGTATCGGGTAAAAATATAACTGTCATCCCAGCTAATAATAAAAAGGCTATATTAACAGAGTCAAATAACCAAAGTACATCAAATGATATATTATCACCGTATGCAATTTTTGATGTTATATCTTCTTTGTCTAAATCATCTAAGCAGTCAGCAACAGGTAAAACAAACATACCAGCTGAATATCCTACAAATACTCCTATATTTGAATTTCTATTTACAAAAGATAATACTAAGTCATATTGTATTATGTCTGATAATAAGTGTTTAACTGAACCTAGTGACTATACTATTGAAAACTTATATCTTGACATAGAATCTAAGCAGTTAAATTAATCTTGAGCTATCAAGTTAGTGCTAGAAATATTTAGTAGGTTGCCTTTAATTGTTTAATCTTGCTATAATTTAGTGTTTTAAACTACCGAATGAGAAATGATTAAGTGAAGGATGTTTCAAAGGTTAAGCAAATAGGTGCAATAGCTATTATTGCAGGTACAGCCGTAGGGGCAGGAATGTTAGGGATTCCTTTTGCAGTAGCTGCTGTTGGATTTAATTATGCGGTAGCTGCCTTATTTCTTGTTTGGATAATAATGTATGCGACAGCTTTGTTGATTATAGAGGCAAATGTTTCTCAGCCTTTAGGTACAGATATGGATTCCATAGCTCATAATATTCTTGGTAAGTCAGGAAGAGTATTGAATTTATTATTTTACTTGCTTTTATTATATTCACTATTAACGGCCTATATCTTTATGGGAGGTCAGTTATTCCAAACATATATATTTGGCTGGTGTGGTATAGAAAGTAATAGTGTTGCTAAACTTTTATTTTGTTTGGTTTTTGGTTACTTTATTTATAAAGGTATAAAAGTAGTTTTTAGTGTAAATGAGCTTTTTTTGAGTTTAAAAATTTTGGCTTTTATATTGTTTATAGTTTTTGTTGCACCTCAAATTCAATCCTCATTGTTAGAGAGCCAAGCGTTAGGCGTTGAATATGTTTGGTTTGCTATTCCTATACTAGTTACATCTTTTGGGTTTCACATTGTTATTCCATCGATTAGAAACTATTTTGAAAATGATGAGGTTTTTAAAAGGACGGTTGCTATTGGAGCTTTAACACCACTATTAGTTTATCTGATTTGGGTTGTGGCTACACTTGGTACTGTTGGTATTTATGGGGATAATGGCTTTATAAACCTTAATGCTACAGGTAAAACACTTGCTGAGGCATATACAGGGTTAGGTCAGCATGGTCCTCTTATGTTTATAAGATTATTTGAGAATTTTGCAATCATTACTTCATTTTTAGGTGTGGCATTAGCACTATTTTCTTTTAATAGAGATTTATATGGTTTAGATATAACTAAAAAGTCTAAGAAATTACTAGCTCTTACTATAACCTTGCTACCTCCTCTTGTATTTGCTATATATTTTGTTGATAGTTTTATAGCTGCTTTAGGGTACGCTAGTATTTTTGTCGCTATGCTTTTGGTTGTACAACCGGCTATGATGGTTTGGGTAATTAGAACTCAGCAAGCAAAAAATAATTTGTTAAGTAAACTGTATTTATCTTTGATATTATTTAGTGGTGTAGGTATTATTGGATTGCAATTATTAGTAGCCTTTGATAGATTACCTCATATATAGTTCATTAATCTTTAAATCTTTTATTTATTTCTATGAAAAAGCCTAATTTTGATGTAAAAAAACGACCGTATACAAATAATAAATTTGTAAATAATAGACCTAAGCCAATTCCTGTTGTGGAAACTTTTAGTGTAGATAAACTTGAACAATTCTCTGATGAAATGATTGAGCTTTTTAAGCTTATCCAAGCTGTTAGATATGATAGGATTAGACTGCAAGAAGAGTATAACGAGAGTCGTCTTAAATTAAGTAATGATAGAATGAATTTAGAGTCAGAAGTTATTAAATTAAAAAAGCAATATAATGCTAAGATAAGTTCTTTGCAGGAAGAGTATAATTCTGTAAAATCTAATAATAGTATTGAATTGGCTAAAGTTAGAGAAGGCTAAATATACAAAGTTAGTCGGACAGTCGCGCTTATTATAAGTGAGGAAAGTCCGGGCTTTATAGAGCAAGATGCCAGATAACATCTGGGGGGCGTGAGCCTACGGAAAGTGCAACAGAAAATATACCGCCTTTTTAAAAGGTAAGGGTGAAAAGGTGTGGTAAGAGCGCACCGCATTGGTGGTAACACGCAATGGCATTGTAAACCCCATCTAAAGCAAGACCAAATAGCGTCACGTATATGTGCTGCTCGCACTGTGACAGGGTAGGTCGCTTGAGCTTGCTGGTGACAGTAAGCCTAGATAAATGACTGTCTATTACAGAACCCGGCTTATAGACTAGCTTTGTATTTTTTTAAAAAAGTAGGTATTTATGCAAGTTATTGACTCTAAGCTTTTAGATAGTGATGGTCAAATAAAAGATGGCCTTTTAATTTCAGAATTAAAGAGTTTTTATACGGGTGAAAAATTTGAGCTTATAGCTTCAGCTTTAGAAATGTTGAAAAACAAAAGTGCCGAATCAGTTCGCCATCCTACTGGGATTAGTTCTTTTTTATATGCTATTGAGATGGCGTATGTACTTTTTAAGATCAAAGCTGATGAAGAATCAGTATCTGCGGGTATACTTTATGAACTATATAACTTTGGAGATATTTCTGATGAGGAAATAGAACAGGCTACGAATCAGACTGTTTTAAAGATCTTACAAGGTACCCGAAAGATGTCCGCAATTAGAATGTATCGCTCTGACACAATTTCTACTGAGCAAATTGATACATTTAGAAAGATGTTATTAACTATTATTGAAGATGTCAGAATCGTTCTTGTAAAAATAGTTGATAAATTATGTACAGTTCGTCATTTAAAGTCTCTGAATGAAAATACACAACAAATTATTGCCAGAGAAACACTCGATATATATGCACCATTAGCAAATAGGCTTGGCCTAGGTACTATAAAGTGGGAACTTGAGGATAGAGCATTTTTCTTTCTTGATCAAGCACAGTATAAAAAGATTGCAAAGAGTTTGGGAGTAACGCGTAAACAAAGAGAGAGCTTTCTCCATGATGTTATGGAGCAGCTTAAACAAACTCTTAAAAAATATGATTTGCATGCTGGGATTCAGGGACGAGTTAAGCATATATATAGTATCTATAAGAAGTTTAAAAATAAAGGTTATCAAAGCTTAGATGATCTGTATGATATTACAGCAGTTAGAGTTATAACTAATAATATTGATGAATGTTATAAAGTCCTAGCAGAGGTAAATAATCTTTATTCTCCAATTCCAGAAGAGTTTAGTGATTATATAGCCAACCCTAAACCAAATGGTTATAAATCTATACATACAGTTGTAAAAGTTGGTGAGCAAAATATAGAAATTCAAATTAGAACTCATCAAATGCATGAAGAATCAGAACTTGGTTTTGCAGCTCATTGGCGTTATAAAGAAGGAGTTAAATTCGACGCTTCTTATGAGGCAAGGGTTGCTTGGCTTAGATCTCTTCTTGAATGGGAAAGAGAGATTAATGATGATGGCGGAGAAATTACAAAAGAACTTAATAAGAGACTGTATGTATTTACTCCTGCGAATGAGCTAATTGATTTGGCAGAAGGCTCTACAGTTCTAGATTTTGCTTACTCTGTACATACTATGGTTGGTCATCGAACAAAAGGTGCTAAGTTAAATGGTAAAATAGTTCCTTTAACAACTAAGTTAGCAACAGGCGATAAAGTCGAAGTTCTAACTCATAAAGAGCCGAATCCTAGTAAAGATTGGGCATCAGAAAGTTTGGGTTATCTGTCTTCATCTCGTAATCGATCAAGAGTAATTAGGTGGTTTAATGAGCAAAATAAAGAAGATAATATAGCTTTAGGTAAAGACCGATTATCAAAAGCTCTTAAGGGTTATGATCTTAAAGAAATAGATTTTGCAGAGGTTGCATCTAAGTTTAACCTTAAAGATTCAGATAGTCTTTTTGCAACTATTGAGAATGGTACAGTAAGACTTAATAGTGTTGTTAATCATATCATTGATATTTATTCAGCAGAAGAAAAGCTAGTAAAGAAGCAAGTTAGAACGGCTGGAAGTAAATCAAAAACGACAAAAGTCTTAGTGTCAGGATTTGATGGCATGAAATATGAAATGGCTAAATGTTGCCAGCCCACTTATCCAGATCAAATTCAAGGTTACATGAGCGTATCTAAAGGAGTTGTTATACACACAACAACTTGTCCAAATCTTGGTCATTTGAAGGAAAATCATCCTGAGAAATTTATAGAAGTAAATTGGGATTCTGAGGAATAGAAAACGGTTTAACCCTTTCTATAATTACCTGTATTTTTTGATTGCTGTAGCCAGCCATTTTTTATATAAAAAGTTATTTGATTTGAAGATTTGATTTCTCCGCCGTCTGCAGTGTGACCTCCTATGCTAAGTTTGTTTTCACCAGGTGTTGGTCTAGCAATTGTCCAATTAGTACCATCGTAAGTTGCTGGTACAGTAGAGCCATTTATTATGAATGTAGGATTATCATCTTTAGGTATAGTAGGGCTCGTTGTAATAGGGATGCCATCTTCTTTAGTAAAAATATTGGCATCATTTGCAGGGCTTGTTATTTGTACTTCTAGATTTGTTTGTTGACCTTCTTCTAGCACTTCTTTATTTTTATCAGCAAGTTGAGAATTTGCTAGCTTTTCAACATCTGATTGTCCTATTTGAACTGGAGAACCATCTTCTGGTTTTTTAGGCGCTTTGGTATCAACAACTGTAGGTTTACCAACTTCTAGAGTTTTATACTCAACATCATGAGTGGGTTTTTCTTCAGAGAAAACAACGCTGCCGTTTTCAGAGCGCCATGAATAGACTTGTGTTTCAGCGGCTTCAGCTATAGAGCTGGCCGCAAAGAAACAAAGTAGAGTGCTTAAAAAGGTTTTATTGATTTTTGACATTTATACTTAGTTTTACAATAGCCATAATAACTCAAGTATATATAAAATTGTCTTTAATCAAAAGAGTAGTTGAGTGTTATCTACCTAAAACTTGTCTTCTGTTAAACTCTGATTCATTAGAAACTATGGTTTTATGATCATGAGTTCTTCCTCTGACTGTTATGCTTACAGGACCAGGATTTGGTCGGTTAACTTTCCAAACCCCATTTTCAAAGTGAGCAGGGTGAGGAATCCCATTCATAATGAATATTGGATGATCTTCAGCTGTTAAGGCTGGTCTTAAGATAATTGTTAGTTTTTCATTATGAATAAATCTATTTTCTCCTGGTGCTGGAGATATGATTTCAACTCTTTGTATTCCTCTGTTTACTTCTTGCTGCTGATTTGGTTGATTTTCTGATTGTGAATTATCAGGGATATAAATATTATTTTGCTTAAGAGAAGCAAGTTGTTGCTCTACAGGAGATTTCTGATGTACTTGATTATTGTGATGAACACCGATTCTCTCATATTCTTCATCAAACATAGGTGTACTTTGTGAAAAAACTACAGTTCCATTGCCAGACCTCCATGTATACACATTATCACTTTCATCAGCATAGCAAAAGCTGCTAAACATAGTTATTAGAGTTAGTATTGTAATGTTTTTGAAATATTTCATAGTAGTTAAAAATTAAAGTCTTTATATTCATAATTATATATGCTTTTATATTAAAAACATTAGTCAGACTTTTAAATATAGGATTTTCTATGATTACTCTAAATTATGTTATCTATGACACAATAGCAAATGGATGCTTACTTGCATTTGCTATTTTAATTTTTAAGAATATTCGTTTTGCATGGTTTTTGATTTTAGCAAGTTTAGCTATTAAAGTTTTTATTTATGGTAAGTATGGAATGTTTAGCTCTTCTATTTATTTATCAGCACAAATTTTAACATCTATAATTGCTACTGTTGTATGGCTTAAAGAACCTTGTTATACAGCACCAACAAAACAAAAAAAGTTACAATCAATAATTTCATCATTAGTTGTGTTAGTTATATGGGTTGGATTAATGTATAAATATGTAAATCCAGCAATAATTGATTATGAGGTATTATTTGGATTTGATTATTTATGTTACATGTTGGTTGTAGTTGGAGCAGTATTTTTATGCTTTAGACTAGCTATAGGTTTATTATTTATTTCAGTGGAATTTATTAGTTATGCTGTGAATTATGCAAATTCTGCTATGGTCGTCGAGAATGCTCCTCAGTATATTAAAGATTTCGCTCCTTATTATTGGGTTTCAGCAGTATTATTATTTATTGCAGGAGTCCTCCTGGTCGCATCATATACAAGTGCAAAAAGAAATGTTTAAATTATAACTTCAGTTATAAGCTATAGATATCAAATCTATTGGTCTTACCTTTAAGTTGTGAAGAAGGTTTTTTATCACATAAAAACTCAGAATTTATTGGTCTTTTAACTACAGCTTTTTTTGTCTTTTGTGATTTTATAATATTTGCTAATAAATTAGCATTCGATGTTTCATTATTAAAAGCTATCTCATGTAAAACTTGCATCCCTTGTTTTACTTTTGCGCTTTTCCTACGTGGTGGAAACATTGGATCAATATAGATACAATCAAAAATTTGCGTAGTCTTTGAAATATACTCATTACTATCTGCATTTAGTAAAGTGATTCTATTTGCTATATCAACTAGACTGTGTAGTTGCTTAGCTCTGTATAAAGCATCTTTAAGCAATAAGTAAATGTATGGATCTTTTTCTATAGATATTATGTGATGACCTCTAGCAGCTAATGTAAAGCTATCTCTGCCTAAACCAGCAGTAGTATCAAGTATTTGCAGTTTTTCCTTAGAACGTCCCTCAACAGCTTGGACTACACTACATTTTTTAGTTTTAGGATCTATGCGCTTTAGGATATCATTGTCATTAAAATCTATGAATAATGTTTTATCATTATGAAATAGTTTCAAAGAATCATTATCAAAAAAGAGATATTTGTCATCACTAGAAAGCTTATAGTCAATAGTTTGTTCTATAAGGTTTTGAATATAGTCATGGGTGCGCTCATTAGCAATTTTTATTTTCATTATTTTTTTTTCGCTCTTGGGTGCGCTTTATCAAAAACACTTGCTAGTTGTTGGAAATTAAGATGAGTATAAATCTGAGTACTAGATATATCTGCATGACCAAGTAAATCTTTCACAGCTAGTAGGTCTCTAGATGAATCTAATACATGACTTGCAAACGAGTGGCGTAACATATGTGGGTGTATATGGCGAGAGGCGTACTTTTGGGCAAATATTTCCAAACGTTTTTGAATAGATCTATTTGTTAGATGTGCTCCATCTCTTGATATAAAAAGATAATCTGACTGTGGATTCAATGTATCTCTGATTTTTAGCCATCTGTCTAAATTATTAAGTGTTTTAGAACCAAAGTATGCTATTCGTTCTTTATTTCCTTTACCTAATACACGGACACTTTTCTGTGATAGATTGATATCTTTAAGCTGAATAGATGAAAGCTCACCAAGTCTGATTCCACAACTATATAGCAAATCAAAACTAGCAATATCTCTAGCTTCCATATCAGTTGTAGGTTCTATTTCTAATAGATGAGCAAGCTCATCAATATTGACTGCTTTAGGGAGGCGTTTGCTACTTTTAGGGGCTTTAATATTAAGAGCAGGGTTTTCAGAGGCTACTTCACTATTTATCAGAAAGTTAAAAAAGCTACGAATGGAGCTAAGTTTACGTTGGAGTGTTTTAGGTGAATTACCCTGAGCATGGAGTTTTTTTATCCATATTAAAATATCTTTATGATTAAGAGTTGTTATATCTTTTTTTTCTAAAGATTCATTTAGTTGTTGTAAGTCTCTTCTATAATTATTTATAGTTTCTTGTGAATAATTTTTAAGATAGAGTAAGTTCTCAAGGAAATGGTCTATATGGTCATAATTAGTCATAGATTTAAGTTAAGCTACAACACATAGTATGACTATTACACCAGAAATTAGAGAAATAAGCCATAGAGTTTTATAAGTTGAAACTTTATAATTAAAAGTTTCTCCTTGCTTGTTCATCTTGTAAGCCATTAGAGCTGGCATTATCATAAGTAAGACCGCAATTGATAAGCCAACACATGTCATAGCATAAATGAATATATTTGGGTCTAGCTGATTTATTATTAAAGGTATTGCAAAAGTTAAAACAGCAGCGATCGTATACCCTATAACTTTTCTAGATTTATATAATTTATACGTATCTAGATTGAAATGAAATAGGGATAAATTCACACTTAAGAATGATGTCATAATAGCAACATATGTGAATATATGTAGAACCGCATCAGTAGTAGGAGTTCTTACTTTATCACCAAGTGCTGTAAGAATATTACCTATATTTGCTTTATCTACTGGAATATGATTGAAAATTGAGTCCATAAAACTTACTGGGCCATGAAGAGGCAGTACTCCTAAAATAGTGGCAACCCAAATAATGTAAAGGATAAGAGGAATAATGCTTCCTATTATAATTACTCGTTTTAAATCTTTAGAATCTTTTTTAAGGTAGTCAGAAAGTGCTGGTACAATAATATGTGATGTAAAAGAAGTCGTAAAAACAGGTATAGCAATAACTAATGATATACCTAGGTCAACAGGAGCAACTAATAAATTTTTAGCTTCAATATACTGGTTAAAAACTACACAAAGTATTACTAATACTAAGATCTTAAGTATAATGAAGAATCTATTTGCGTAATCAACGAACCTTGTGCCAAGAACAACGATGCTTCCAAAAATTATAACAAAAACTAAGGAAGATATTTTCTCATCAATATTAGGAAAAGATGTTGAAAGTGAAGATGCGGCAGCAGATATATATGCTGTACTTATGAAATACATTAGTACAAGAAAAGCAATGCTAGCAACTATACCACCAGCTTTACCGAGATATTTCTCTGCGATAGTTTTAAAACTACTACCATAAGGCATGGAACATGAAATATCAGAGATAACGACAGCTGTATAGGTCATGATGCTCCAAACGACAAATACGAGTATCGAGCCTATGACAAAACCAAGTTTCGCTGTAATTATTGGTAAAGCTAATATGCCGCCACCTATCATCGTGCCGACAATGATCATTATAGATCCAAAGATCTTGATTAAACTGTTTTGTGAATTATTCATAGGCTACTTCTTATTTTTTAATGTGCCGGTTGTTGTGATTGCTGAGATTTTTTTTGCATGTATATGGCATCAAAGTTGATTGGTGCTAAATTTAATGGTAAGAATCCTCCTTTGATGATAGAAGAATCAATGACTCTTTTTGCGTATGGGAAAAGAGTATTCGCACAATATGTATTTAGTACTGATTCTATTTGATCTTCTGACATACCTGTTATTGTAAAGATGCCAGATTGAGTAACTTCTACTATATAAACATTTGCTTCGTTATTTTTTGTAGTTACTGTTACAGTTAGGTCAAGTTCAAAATTTTCTTCATTAAGTTTTTTAGTATTTATGTCAATGTTAAAATCTGAGCTTGGGTTCCACTGGTCTTTAAAACAAGCTGGAGAGTTGATTGTTTCTAGTGAAACATCTTTTGTGTAAACTTTTTGAATTAAGAAAGAAGGTTGATTTTCTGTGTTTTGCATAGTTTTTCCTGGGGATTTATAATCATATTTTAAAAATTATAGCAAATCATAAAATGTTTATGTAACTATTAATTGTGATTTCTAGTTAAAAAATAAAAATATTTCTGTTATTATCTTTTATTGATTAAATAATTTTGAAGTTTAAGAAGGTTTTAAAAGAATATGAAATTAAAAATTTTGTTTAGTGTTTCTTTGGCTGGTGCATTGCTTAGTTCATGCATCAATGAAATAGATGATAATAAATCTACAGAAAGCTTTAATGGTGATTATGCTGCTGATGGCTATGTAGTTGGTACATTTCCTGCGCCATCAGGCATTAACTTTAAGATAACTAATACCTCTGCAAGTTGGTCTTGCCCAGCAGGATGGGTTATTCCAAAAGCATTAGAATCTATTCCTTACGGCTCCTCTGTTTCTATCACAAATGTATCATCATCATCTCAAGAAGCTTTACAATCAGATTTATCACCAGGTAGTTTAGTTAGTTATGATTTTGAAGGTTCTAGGCCTAGTGGTTCTGGTTTTGGGTTGGGTAATAACTCTACTTATATGTCAGCTATATGTGTTAAAAATCCAAGTATATCTGTTTGGCAAGTATCTTAATTACTACTTTTTAGACTAGAAAGAATATTTAAAGCTTCAAGTGGTGTTATGCTATTAACATCGATGCTATCTAACTTTTCTTGTAAAGGACTTTTTTGTTGTGCTATTTCTAGTTCTAGAGAATCTTGGAACTGGTTAGAATCTATCACTGATTGTCTATTTTCAAGCTTGTGTAGATTTTTCTTTGCGGAGTTTAATACATCTTTAGGTATGCCAGCAAGATTTGCCACTTGTATACCGTAAGATTTCTTAGCAGCACCATCTATAGCTTTGTGCATAAAGTAGATATTGTCTTTATACTCTTTAGCTTCAAAATGGATGTTTTTGATATTTTGATATTTATTCACTAATTCTGTAAGCTCAAAATAATGTGTAGCAAAGAGAGTGAATGAGCCAATTTTTGCAAATTTCTCAGCACATGCTTCAGCAAGTGATAATCCATCGAATGTGCTTGTACCACGACCAATTTCATCCATTATTACTAGAGATTTATTTGTAGCATTATTTAATATATAAGCGGTTTCAGTCATCTCAACCATAAATGTAGATCTGCCACTAGAAATATCATCAGATGCTCCAATTCTTGTGTATATTGTATCTATATCACAAATATTTGCGAAACTAGCTGGCACAAAAGAGCCTAAGTGAGCTAGAAATATCAGCTGAGCAACTTGGCGCATATATGTAGATTTACCACCCATATTTGGACCTGTGATAATTTCAAGAGTATGAGCATCTTTGCAAAGGTTTGTGTTGTTGGGTATAAATGGTTCATCAATATTTTGCTCAATTGCAAGATGACGAACTTCTTTAAGATCAAGCTTACCGTGATTGTTAAATTCTGGCTGATTTAGACTTAGTTTAATTGCCCGCTCTGCAAAATTTGCTAAAACATCAATTTGAGCAATATTCTCAGCAGTTTGTTGAATTTGGTTATAATATTCTAAAACTTTCTTTAGTAGTGAGTCATATATTAGCTTTTCGCGAGCTAGAGCTTTTTCTTTTGATGAAAGAATTTTATCTTCAAACTCTTTAAGTTCTTCTGTGATATATCGCTCACTTCCTTTGAGTGTTTGACGGCGAATATATTCAACAGGAGCTTTATCAGAATGCTGTTTTGACATTTCGATATAGTAGCCATGAACACGGTTATAGCCAACCTTAAGTGTGCTGACTCCAGTTTTTTGTTTTTGTAATTCTTCAAATTTTAATAAGAAGTCAAAAGAATTATCCTTGATACCCTTTAGCTCATCAAGTTCTTTATCAAAGCCTTCTTTTATTACACCACCATCACGAATTGTTACAGGAGGATTTTCAACTATAGCTTTTTCTAGAAGATTGACTAGTTCATCAAGCTGATGAATACCTTCGTTAAGAGCATTTAGTTCATTGGTGTTTTTTTCTGTTAAAAGATTTTTGATCTTTGGTAGCTGTTCAAGTGAGCTTTGAAGAGAAACCAAATCTTTGGGCTTAACCGTGCCAAGAGCAACTCTTGAGATAATTCTCTCAATATCACTTATATAACTTAGTGTTTCCTGTAACTTTAAGAAATGATGATTTTCCTTGAGTGAATTTATGACGCTATGGCGAGTTGATATTTTTGTTAAATCCTTAGTTGGGTTTTTAAAATATCTTTTCAGTAAGCGGTTACCAAGACTAGTTTTACATTTATCAATGATATTAAGTAGACTACTTTTTGAGTTATTATCTAATTCAAGATTTATACGACTATTAACATCAATATTAAGTATTTGTTCATCCTCATCAAAGCTAACATCTGTAATATGTCTAGGAGTATCTTTTAAAGTGCTTTCAAGATATGCAAGTATAGAACCAATGGTGATTAGCTGTTCAGTTTTATTTTGTTGCAGAATATTTGTAGCTAGACTTATATCAAGAGCATTTGAGATATGCTTTTTAGCTTCAAAGCTACTAAAATACCACTCTTCTAAAATTTTTATAGGCTTCTGGGAAATGTTTTTTTCAGCAAGATCTCTAGAGTTTGTAATAATTTCTTTGGGAGAAAGCTTTAAAACTTCATTTTTTAGCTCTGCTATGTTTTTAATGGTTTTTAGCAGATATATTTTACCTTGTGTGTAACTTGTATATGCAAGATGATACTTAGAGTTTTTCTCAAAAATACTTAGTAAAAGACTATCTTCATTAGTGTTTAAAAAAGCTTCTTCTGAAACTGTAGCAGGAGTGATAATTCTTGTAACTTGTCGCTCAACAGGCCCTTTAGAAGTTGCAGGATCTCCAGTTTGTTCACATATAGCTATTGATAGACCTCGTTTGACTATTTTAGCTATATAGCTTTCAGCAGCATGATAAGGTACACCTGCCATAGGGATTGGATCACCATTTGATTTGCCACGCGCAGTAAGTGTTATATCTAGTAAATCAGCGGCTTTTTTAGCGTCATCAAAGAATAGCTCATAAAAATCACCCATACGGTAAAACAATAATATATCTTGGTATTGAGCTTTGATTTTTAGATATTGTTGTATCATAGGGGTGTGATGAGAAGTATCTTGCATTTGCTTTTTGAATCTTAATCTTTATACGAATGATTATAGTATAAATACTGTATATAACAAACTTTCAAAATCACACACTGTTATCTTTTTTATTTTACTAAAATACTTTAGAATACTATGTAGCTATTTTTATGATTAATTTGTATTTGAAAGGAGAAAAATAGATGAACTACTTGGACTTTGAGTCAAAGATAAAAGAAATAGAAGATAAAATTACGTCTCTATCACATGTTTTTGAAGATGAAAAAACAGAAAAAGAAATTCAAAAATTAAATAAAAAAAGACTTGAGTTAATGGAGTCTACGTATTCAAAACTTACAGATTGGCAAGTGGTACAATTATCTCGTCATCCTAACAGACCATATTTTAAAGATTTATTACCATTGATATTTACAGATTTCCAAGAGCTACATGGGGATAGGACTTTTGGCGATGATCTAGCTGTAATCGGTGGCATGGCAAAGATAAATAACAAGCCAGTAATGGTTATTGGTCAAGAGAAAGGTCGTGATACTAAAAGTAAAATCAAACATAACTTTGGTATGATGCACCCAGAAGGTTATCGTAAGGCACTAAGACTTATGAAGCTTGCTGAGAAGTTTGATATGCCTATTGTTACTTTTATTGATACTCCTGGTGCTTACCCAGGTATCAAAGCAGAAGAGCGTGGTCAAAGTGAAGCAATAGCTAGAAACTTATTTGAAATGAGTGCGTTGAAAGTGCCTGTAGTTTGTACTGTAATTGGTGAAGGCTGCTCTGGTGGTGCATTAGGTATTGGTGTTGGAGATAAGCTATTGATGCTTCAGTATAGCTATTTTGCAACAATATCTCCTGAAGGTTGTGCTTCAATCTTACATAAGACAGCAGAAAAAGCCTCTGAAGTAACACAAATGATGAATATAACATCTGGTCGTTTAAAAGAGCTTGAAATTGTTGATGATGTAATTGCTGAGCCGTTAGGTGGAGCTCATAGAGACTACGACTCAACAGCTACAAATATTAGAAAAGCTTTAGCAGCAGAAATAAAAGAGTTATTAGCAATGTCTGTAGAAGAAAGAAACTCAAAAAGATACGATAAAATAATGTCTTTCGGTAAATTTAAGGAAGCATAAGAAATCTAAACTTAATATGTATTTATGCCTTTACGAAAAATAAAATCACAAGCAGGTTTTGGTATTGTTGAATCAATGCTTGCTGCGATGATTTTGTTGTTCGTTCTTTCTTCAGGTTTTATCCTTCTCAATAGCGTCCTAGTTAATATCACTTTAGAAAATAAAAAAGATGAAATTGCAAGTATTCTTGATGAAAGGGTTAATATATATCGCTTAACTGGTGCATTTGATAATTCTAAGACTAAAGATGGTATTGAGTTTAAGAAAACAGTAGTCATAACACAAAGTAATGATACCAAACCAGAGGCAGATGAAAAGCCTGTGAATAGATTTAAGCCTTTAAGCGTTTCAGATCTTAAAAAGATGGCTGAAAAAGCTGATAAAAAGGCTAAAAAAGATGCTGAAAATGATGTTGAAATAACTTATAAGGTTGTCAATATCGCAGCTTTTGATAACCAAATGGGAGTGGCAGATAGAGTTAAGATAATAGAAAGAGAGGTTGAGCAAAATGACAGCGAAGAAATATAAAAAATTTGCTGGCTTTACCTTGCCAGAGCTAATGGTTTCAATGGTTATAGCTGCATTAGTGATGGGTATGGCGCTAAATATTTATATAGATATGAAACGTCAATATACAAAACTTAGTGCTAAGCATGAGATAAATACTAACCAGTTAATGATTAAGCAGATTTTTTATAATGCCATTGGACATGCAGGATTTACAACAAAATATGGTGATATCTATCAAGAGCTTGTGGATAACTCCGGGGATAACTTTGGAGATATCTTTGGGAAAATGGGGATTATTACAATAGGTAAAGCGCCTTTGGAGAATATTCAAGGTTTACCAGAAGGTTTGACTTTATCTGTGGAGGCTTGTAAAGAGCGTAAATCTCAGGAGGCTGATCTAAAAAATATGAATATAAATGAGAGTGTTCATTGTGTACAGCCTGATACAGATTTTCTTATGATTCAAAGAAGTAGTATTGATTCAAATCTTAAGACTAATTCATCAAATAATATTTTTAAAGTGAATGAGTTTGAGAAAAGTATCCTTCCAGAGAAAGATATTTCTATGAATGATTATCTTGTTCTGTGTAATGCTAATGAATGTCAGTTGAATAAAGTAGGTGCAGTAACAGGAGATTTTGTATCAACAGCAAGGCGTGTTGAAGATAAGTTCAAGGTGGGTGACTATGTTGGTAAATATATGCTTGAGGTTTTTTATATTGCAGCGAACGGTCAAAAAGATAAAGATGGTAACCCTAAATATTCGTTATATGAGTATATAAAGCAAAATTCAGATGACTCCTCTATTTATGAGTTGGTTAGTGATGTTAGTGATATGAAGGTTGAGTATGTTTTAAATTCAGATATCAAGCAAGGTGATCCAAAACTTAAATGGCAGTCTATTGATAAAGACTTTATCAAGGTTCGTAGTGATACTGTTGCAGCCCTTAAAATCTCGTTTAAGGTTTCAGGACAATCCACTAGTAAGATATTTTTAGTAGGTCAGGTCTAAGTATGTATAAAAAAATAGATTCAAAAAAAACAGGATCTGCTTTGTTGATGGCCTTAATATTTGCATTTGTCATAATGGTTATGCTTACGGGGTTATTATATACATTTAAGATGGGTTTGCTTACTACAAAAAGTATTATCAAAAATAGTAATGATAAGGTTCTTGGTGAAACGTATATTTCAAAGGTACAAGATGATATAGATTTTACAAAATCTAGTGAATTTAAAATCGGTGATAGCAAATTCGAGGTAACTGTTGATGATGAAGATATTTCTGAGTTTTTTCCAAAAAATACTAATGCAGAGCTTTTTCAGTCACAGGAGTATAGTAGTTATAATGCAATATATAAAGCATTTAATCTTGGTACAAATGTCAATTTAACAGAGCGTATTATTTATAATGCTCTAACTGCAAATACATATCAAAACTTTGATGGTGATTATACACCAATAAATGTGCCGATGATTAATCCTGATGCTATGACTGATTATCAAGAGAGGATTTATCGCTTAGAAAGTGATGGAACTATGAGTAAGGATGCGCCTAAAGGTTTTATAGGGTTAATACAAAAGCAAAATAAGCAATTAAGTATTTTTACTCAGAAAGCAAAAATAGGTGTGCCGATTCCTGATGCAATGGGAACTGGCTATAAAGTGAAAGTTGGTTGGAATCTGGAAAAAGGTAAATGGAGTATATATCTGCTTTTGTATGATACAGATAAGCTTTTTACAACTAGTTTTCCACTGGAAGATATCTTGGCTGATGATGTTGAAGGCCTTGCTGAGGATAATGAAGCTTTAGGAAATGAGATCGGTAAGTGGCAGGCTGTTGTTAGTGGTGGTGGTCGAGGAATGAGTTCTTCTGGAGAGCAGTTTACCAAGGATGGTATAATTGATGTTGCTTGGTATTTTGAAAACTCTGATGGTCCTCCTCAATTGATGCTTGTTAGAAACAGTAATGAAAATCAAAGTAGTAGCCGTAGTAATAGTGATGCTAAGAAAAAAGGAAGTAAAAGTAAGAAGAAAAAAATAAGTAGGACTGAGCTTGAAGTTTACTATTCAGAATACTCAACTTCAAATAATAACTACGCTCTTAAACTTGCTGAAAAAATGCCATTTAAAACAGAGCTTAGTGAAAGTAGTGTTAAGCTTTTGGTTCCCGATGTCGCAAGTAATTTGGAAGCAAATATGGTGTTGATATTTCACCCAAATAATCAGAGTAAGACAATTATGGGGATCAGTGATTTCAACTATAATGGAGATCATAGAGTTGGTAAAAGTCTAGATACCTATATTGATGGGGAAAGTTTTGGTAAGCCTGTTATAGTTTCTAAATCAAATGACTCTATGTATATTATTACTTATGAGTCTGATAAGTTACATCGTTATGAGTATAAAAAAGGAATGGGGAGTTTTGAGTCTCTTGAGTATGGCTCAAATGGTCTTGAAAAAGAGTTTGAGTTTGAAAAAAGCGATGAAAATGTTGTAGTTGGGTTACCAGATTCTCAACAAGATGACGAAAGTGAAGATGATGACGGTATTCAATTAGTTGTACCTAAGTTTGGTTATTTATTTGTTTTTACCTCAGATAAGGTTATGCAACTAAACTATGAGTTTGATGTACTTCAAGAAGTTGATATAGATGCTACTTCATCTCCACAGATATTGGCTGACTTTGATTCTGTCAAAAATACAATTAACAAAATATACATTCAACCTGAGGCTCTTGATCTAAAAGCTCAAGATATAAAAGATGAGTTAGGTGATGAAGATGAGCCAGAGGATGAAAGTGAAGTTGATGATAAATCAAGCTCATCGTCACAAACAAGAGAAAGACCAAAATCAACAGCTGAAAGAAAAAGAGAAGAATTAGCAAAAAATAATAAAAATGGAGAGGATGAAGAAGAGGATGATGAGCCAGCAGAGCCGGTTTATCTTGATAGTAAATATCTTTATCCATTAGGAGTAGTTAAAAAGGTAATCATATGAATATATTAAAAAATATAAATACTGAGAGAAGAAATCCAAAAAGTTTAAATC
Organism: Candidatus Francisella endociliophora; assembly: GCF_000764555.1. Classification (NCBI taxonomy): domain Bacteria; kingdom Pseudomonadati; phylum Pseudomonadota; class Gammaproteobacteria; order Thiotrichales; family Francisellaceae; genus Francisella; species Candidatus Francisella endociliophora. The sequence goes on from NZ_CP009574.1 coordinate 1,648,823, forward strand.
TTGATTCAATGGCATTATCAGATGCTATTAGTCTTATGATAGAAGAAGAGTATGGAGTTATCGAAGCATTAAAAGAGCAGCACTCTAACTTGGTAAATGTTATTGAAAAAACATCTGCTGCATTGAAAAATGATGGTAGGATTATTTATGTTGGTGCTGGGACAAGTGGACGTTTAGGAATTCTAGATGCTGTAGAGTGTCCACCGACGTTTAGTGTTGACTATAATACAGTTGTTGGCTTGATAGCTGGTGGTGAAAAAGCATTTATAGAAGCACAAGAGGGCGCTGAAGATGATCCAAACTTTGGTGAAAATGATCTTAAGAAAATAAACTTGACAAGTAAGGATATTGTTGTTGGAATTGCTGCAAGTGGTAGAACACCGTATGTAATAGGTGCTCTTGAATATGCAAACTTTATAGGAGCTGAAACTGTTGCTGTTAGCTGTACAAAACAAGCTAAAATTTCTCAATATGCTAAGTATCATATTGAAGCAGTACCAGGTCCAGAGGTTTTAACAGGTTCAACAAGATTAAAGGCAGGAACAACTCAAAAACTTATCTTAAATATGATCTCTACACTATCTATGGTGTCTGTTGGCAAAGTTTATCAAAATTTGATGGTTGATGTTAAGCCAACTAATGAGAAGCTTGTTGAACGTTCTAAGAATATCATTTGCGAGGCAACAGGGGTTGATTATGAAACAGCTCAAAGGTTCTATACAAAGGCAGCTAAATCTGTAAAAGTAGCTATTGTTATGATCTTAAATGATTGTGATTATGACCAAGCTTTGGCAATATTAAAGAATAATCGTAACTTTATTAAGAGTTAATATGAAAAAAGCGGTATTGTTGGTTGGAATGATTATAAGTTTTAGTGCTTATTCATCAGTTTATGAGACAAATGATAACGGTGTGCCAGAGTTTTCAAATATTAAATCTAAAAATGCAGAAAAAATAGAACTAAAAAATGATCCAATATCTGTGATTGATGCAGATAGTATTCCTAAAAATATTGTTTGGGGCCATAGTGAGGGCCAACATCAACAATATATGCAGCAATCACAAAATACTATGCAAGCAGATTTCCCAGAGCAATTTACTGATAATTATTATGATTTTTATGGTAGAAATCATCATTATAATAGTCTTATGTCTTCAACTATTGGAATGAGCATGTATTCACCAAATGATGCCAATAATATGAGACTGCAACGCAATTATTAATTTTATAAAAAAGAACAAAAATTAATCTTTATATATTTCTCAATAGCCTGCTACAATGTAATAGTTGTATCTATAAAACTTTTTTCTTATGCATACAAAGTCAAAAAAACTTGGAATTTTTGCAAGCTCAGCAATTGTCGCTGGAAATATGATGGGGTCGGGTATAGCTTTATTACCTTCAAACCTAGCGGCAATAGGCTCTTTAACATTTATTAGTTGGATAATAGCCTCAATAGGAGCAATAGGCTTAGCCTTTGTTTTTGCGAAACTTTCTGCGACAGATCCTCAAGAAGGAGGTCCTGTTGCTTATGCTGGTGAAGTAGCTCCTATCTTAGGATTTCAATCTGGAGTTTTATATTTTAATGCTAATTGGATTGGGAACCTTGCTATAGCAATTACAGGGGTTGCTTATCTATCAACATTTTTCCCAGAGCTTAATAATCCAATTTATGCTGGAATAGCTACTATAATTATTATCTGGATATTTACTGCTATAAATTTTTTTGGAGCGAGCTGGGTTGGTAGATTAGTTTCTATAGGTGTTGTTTTGTTGCTTATACCTATAATTTTAACAGCTACCGTTGGTTGGTTTTTTTTCAGCTCAGAAACATTTATAAATAACTGGAATGTCACTCATAGTTCGAATATTCATGGAATTTTTAGTGGTGTGCTACTATGTGTTTGGAGTTTTATTGGAGTTGAAAGTGCTTCTGTTAATACTAATTTAGTTAAGAATCCTCGTAAGACAATTCCTTTGGCTACTATTATAGGGGTTAGTATTGCTGCCATTGTCTATTTTTTATCTTGTACGGTGATATCTGGGATTTTTAAAAGTGATGTGGTTGCACATTCGGGAGCTCCTTTTTCATTAGTGAGTAGTTTTATGTTTGGTAATTGGGCAGGTAAAGCTGTTTCAATAATAGTTGCATTTGCTTGTCTTGCATCTTTAAGCTCATGGATGATGCTTACTGCTCAAGCTGGAGCTAGGGCTTCACATGATGGCTCATTACCAAAAATATTTGGGGAATTAAATAAAAATGATATACCTGTTAAAGGACTAATAGTAACATCATCAGGAATGACTCTTTTAATGCTGGTTGTAATGTTGGGCTCTGGCTCAACGGCTGCATTGTTTGGCAAAGTTATATCAATTGCAGTTATGATGACAATTCTTCCATATTTTTATTCAGCATTAAATCTCATAGATGTTGTTGAGCATCCTGTTAAGCATTTCGTTTTGACTGTTGTAGCTATAGTAGCAATATTGTTTTGTTTTATAGCTTATATTGGTGCAGAAGATTATGCTTTAGTTAGTGTGACTATTATATCCTTAATTACGATGATTTTTTATGTTCGTAAAGATAGGGAAGATTTTGAAAAAAGAGTTTATAAAGATGTTCATCATTGGCAAATAAAAGGTGATTAGTTATGCGAAATATTTTGTTTGTATATAGTAAAAAGCTTCCTGTACATAAATTAGAGTTTTTACAAAACTTAGAATCTAATTTAATTAAAGAAAATTATGACTGTTTGTTAACCACAGATTTGAATACTGCGGCTGAAATTGTTAAATCAAATAATAGAGTTGCAAGTATTATTTTAGATTGGGACCATTTTGAATTATCAGCTTTTGAGAAATTAGCAGACTATAATCCAAACTTACCTATATTCGCTATAGGAGATAATCACTTAGATATCGAGTTAAATTTAGTTGATTTTGAGTTAAACTTAGATTTCTTACAGTATGATGCAGTTCTTTTAAATGATGATATAGAAAAAATAATAAACGGCATAGATGCTTATTATAAAGCAATAATGCCTCCTTTTACAAAACAACTAATGCATTATATAAATGAGAGTAATTATTCATTTTGTACTCCAGGGCATCAGCAAGGACATGGTTTTCAGAAGTCTCCTGTAGGAGCTGCATTTTATGATTTTTTTGGGCCAAATGTTTTTAAGTCTGATATTTCAATATCTATGGAAGAAATGGGAAGTCTTTTAGATCATTCTGGTCCTCATAAGGAAGCTGAGGATTATGTGGCAGATATTTTTAATGCTGATAGATCATTAATAGTTACTAATGGTACTTCAACTTCAAATAAAATTGTTGGGATGTATTCTGCAGGTCAGGGAGACACTATTTTAGTAGATAGAAATTGTCATAAATCTCTTACTCATTTAATGATGATGGTAGATGTTAACCCTATATACCTAAAACCTACGCGAAATGCCTATGGTATAATCGGAGGGATTCCTCTATCAGAGTTCACAAGCGCTTCAATAGAAAAGAAATTATCAGATCATCCTGTAGCTGAGAGCTGGCCTAGATACTGTGTTATAACAAACTCTACTTACGATGGGATTTTTTATAATGTTAATAAAGTACATCAAGAATTAGATGTTGTAAACTTACATTTTGATAGTGCATGGGTTCCTTATACCAACTTCCATTCGATATATGAGGGTAAATATGGAATGTCTATCAAACCAAAGCTAAATCATACTATTTTTGAAACACAATCAACGCACAAGCTGTTAGCTGCCTTTAGCCAAGCATCTATGGTGCATGTTAAAGGTCACTATGATAATGAGAAGCTTAATGAGACTTTTATGATGCATACATCAACTTCTCCATTTTATCCAATTGTAGCAAGTTGTGAGGTGTCTGCTGCGATGATGAAAGGTAAGCTTGGACAGAGCCTAATAAATGATTGTATAAACTATGCTTTAGACTTTCGTAAAGAAATTGTTAAACTTAAAGAGGAGTCATTAGATTGGTATTATGATATTTGGCAGCCAGAAAATATTGATGAGCAACAAGCTTGGCCAATTGATACCTCTTCATCTTGGCATGGTTTTAATGAAGTTGAAGATGATTACTTGTATCTGGATCCTGTTAAAGTTACAGTGATTTTACCAGGTATTGATAAAGAGCATAATTTAGAAAAAAAAGGTATTCCTGCCAGTATTGTAGCTCAGTTTCTCGAGGATCATGGGATTATAGTTGAGAAAACTGGTCCATATACAATGTTATTCTTATTTAGTATAGGAATAACAAGAGCTAAGTCAATGAAGCTACTTGCTACATTAAATAAATTTAAACAAATGTATGATCAAAATAGATTAGTAAAAGACGTTTTACCAACTATATACAGTAAGCATCCTGATTTTTATGAAAATATTAAGATACAAGATCTTTGTGAAAAGCAACATGGTTTAGTTGTTAAACATAACTTGCCGCAAGTTATGTTCCATGCTTTTGATAAATTACCTGAGTATACTATGAGCCCTTATCAGGCTTATCAAAAGTTAAATAAAGGAGACGTTGTAAAGGTTTGTTTAGATGATTTGCTAGGTCATACATCCGCCGTTATGGTTCTTCCTTATCCACCTGGGATACCTCTAATTATGCCAGGAGAAAGAATTACTCTTGAAAGCAAAGTGACGCTTGATTATTTGCTCATGCTTAAAGATATTGGAGCAGAACTTCCAGGGTTCGAGTATGATATTCATGGTTTAGAAAAAGGAGATGATGGGAAGTTGTATATTAAGGTAATAATATAATTAGCCTTAAAGTTTAACGATGTAGGATTTTCATAAAAAAATAGCTAAGAAAAATAAGGATTTATAAGTGAAAAAAATATCATTGGTAGCCGCTTCCATAGTATTCTCCAGTTCTGTTTTTGCAGATCAGTGTCATCCACAAATAGATAGCTCTCAACAAAATTTTATTGTTGGTTATGGCAGTTTGATGAATGATAGCTCAAGAATGAGAACAAATCCTCAGGCAAAAAATGTATATCCTGTGGAAGTTAAAAATTTTGAGAGAGTTTGGGGGTTGAGAGCTGGAGGAAGTTATAGAACGACTGGTTTGTTGGTAGTTCCTAAACAAGGAGAGCATCTAAATGCCGTATACTATCCTGTAGATTATAAGGGTGTGAAACAGGCGGATAAGCGAGAAAATTTTTATTGTAGATATAAGATTCCTTCTAGTGATATTAAGTCTTTAGGTCTAAAAAATCTTCAAAAAGGTAGTTATTGGATATATGCAAAACAATCTAAAGATATTCAAAGACCTACTAAAGAATTTCCAATCATTCAGTCATACGTTGATCTTTTTATAACTGGTTGCATGCAGATTCAAGATCGATATTTAATAAAAGGCTTTGTTAAAGAGTGTATCTCAACTACAAAGTATTGGAATAATGAAACTTGGATTAATGATCGAGTGAATCCTCGCAGACCTACAGACTCTACTCCAGAAGCATTACAGGTTGATAAATATTTGGCTGAGGCTTTAGGAAATGAGTATTATAATCATAAATATGAGTAACAGCTTTATAAGTATTTAATTCTTAGTATTAGCAGCAGTTTTAGTTGGCTTAGCAGGATATATCATATTTAAGACAATTTTTAGTGTAGATCCTTGAGCTAGTATAGAAAGGATAACTACAGTATAAGTAATACTTACTATTACATGCCCTTCGTCTGGTAGTGATAGTGCCAATGCAAGAGAAATACCTCCACGAACGCCAGACCAAGCAACTAAGAGATTGTCTTTAGCTGAGCTTTTTGAGAGTTTCTTATCAACAACTGTTATCGGTATGGAAATACTTATCAACCTTGCAATAGTAACGATAAATATACCTCCAAGTCCAACCCAAAATGCGCTAATGTTAAATGGAATACTGGTTAATTCTAAACCAATGAGTATAAACAAAAATGAGTTAAGCATGTTGTCAATAACCATCCAGAAGTTATCTATTTTTTCAACTTGGTCGGGACAGCTTTTTTTGCTATCTGAAAAGTTGTTTCCTATAAATAATCCAGCAACTACCATCGCAATTGGTCCAGATACATGTAAGCTGTGAGCAACTACATATCCCATACTAGCTACTGCTAAGGTAACAAAAATTGAAGTTTCAGAATCTTTGTTGGTTTTTAAGAATATCAGAGCAACTTTAGCAAAGATATATCCTAGTGCTATTCCTCCACCAGCCTCTGAGACAATTTGTTTAGTAATTACCCATGCATAATTTATATTATGATCTCCAGCAATAGTGCCGAACTCACCACCACTACCAAAGAAGACAATATTTGATAGTACAACGAATAATACTATACCAGTAGCATCATTAAATAATGATTCACCAACAACACGTGTTTTTAATTTTTTAGGAATAGATTTATTACCTGCAAGAGTACTAATTACAGCTATTGGGTCTGTTGGAGATATTAAAGCACCAAAGACTAAACAGTAGCCAAAACTAAATTCAAAGCCTATAAGCCAACAAAAGCCATAGATTAAAACAGCAGTTACAAAAGCTGATAGTAATAGACCAATACTTGCCAAACCAAAAACAGCTTTTAATTCTTTCTTTAAGTCAATCATATTAAAGTGCAAGGCATTGGCAAATAATAGGAATGAAAGCATTCCATCTAAAACGGTTGTTTTGAAGTCAAAACTAGATAGTGCAACAACTAAGAAGTTGGAATCACTTAAAAGAGAAGCACAAATTGCAGAAAAAGAAATTGATAATATTGTTAATCCAATTGCTTTGGGTAATTTTAAAAATTTTGTATTGATATAGCTCATAGAGGCAGCTACAACAGTTAATAAGCTAAATAAAAAATATTCATTCATAAAAAAGATCTCCTATAGACCACAGCTATACTCCCAGCTACAAGCTTTTGATAGCTCTTCTAAAATATTGTTTTGTATAAAAAAGTCATCGTTTAAATCACTAAATTGACGATCACCAAACATGAAATTTTTTGCTTGACTCTCTAATTCTATTACTTTTTCTCTATCTTGTGTAGAGATATCTTTAAATTCATTTTTTGTAAAGTGTATGCAAGGATGGCACTCAAGACTATGTTGCACAGATTTAAAAGGTAGATTTTTAGTTAAGGTTTTCACATCTTCATAGTTTTTATTTAGAAGAGGGTACTCTAGAGCTCTGTAATCATAGCGTTCTTCTTCATCTAAGTTTTTTAAAAGCTGAGAAGCTTTTGATATGTCTTTTCGGTGTGCTAGCAAAATAGTAGCTTCACCATCAGGATCAAGCTCATCTATTTTATTTAAAAGGGTTATACCTTTTAGAAAGCCTGCACACCAGCTAAACTCTTGTGATGGAAACTGTTTGCGAGCAATAACAAGTTCTTGAAAAGTATTTTCAGATTTTAGATGGAAATAGCTGATATTCTCAGCTTTGAGCCAGTTAAAAACATTTTCTAAATAACTACCCCAACTTGCAGCAGCAAAACCTGTATCTACAGACAGAATACAGAAACTATTAGGCTCTAAATTTTGTTTTGCCCAACATATCAGTCCTAGAGAGTGTATGCTATAGTTAGCAATAATTATATTATCTAACTTTTGCATATAATTACATTCCTATTAGATCTTTAACTTCGTCTAACTTATTTCTTGCAAATGGTCGAACTTTGGCAGCACCTTCACTAAGTATTTCATCAACAGTTTTGGGGTTGTTTATATAGAAATCATATTTTTCACGAGCATCAGCAAGGTATTTGTTGATCTTTTCAAATAATATTTGCTTTGCATCTCCCCAACCAAGCCCACCAGCAAGGTATCTTTCTCTTAACTCTGCTGTTTCTGTTTCAGTTGCAATACTTTTATATATAGCAAAAACTGTGCAATTATCAGGATTTTTTTTCTCTTCTGGAGTTTGAGAGTTTGTGATAATCTTCATCACCTGTTTTCTAAGTTTTTTTTCTGTAGAAAATATAGGGATCGTATTGTCATAGCTTTTTGACATTTTACGACCATCTAGTCCTAGTATGGTTTGGCTATCTTCATTTGTCATAGCTTTAGGAGCTTTAAGCATATCTTTTTTATAAATATGATTAAATCTATTTGCTATATCTCTAGCTATTTCTATATGTTGAATTTGATCTTTACCTACAGGTACCAAATCTGCGTCAAACATAAGAATATCCGCTGCCATTAGTACAGGATAGTTAAATAATCCCATAGTTATACCCTTGTCAGGGTCAACACCATCTTCTAATGAGTTTTGGTCAACTAAAGCTTTATAAGCATGAGCTCGGTTTAGTAGGCCTTTTGCTGTTGTTGTGCTAATTATCCATGTAAGTTCCATGATTTCTGGGATGTCAGATTGACGGTAGAAGCTAGCTTTGCTAGGAACAAGACCTAATGCAAGCCAAGAAGCTGCTATTTCGTGAATATATTGCTGACGTAGTTTCTTATCCCAAAGTTTAATTAAAGAGTGTTGATCTGCGATGAAGTACATGCAACTATAGTTATCATTATTTGACATTTCTATAGCAGGTTTAATAGCACCAATATAATTACCAAGATGAGGTGTTCCAGATGGAGTAACACCTGTTAAAACTATTTTTTTTGACATTTGTATGAAAAATATAAGCATTTAAAAAATTATCATAAATTTTAGCATATCTAGGATTTTTAAATAAGACTTATTTAGGGAAAATGGAGCGGGAAACGAGGCTCGAACTCGCGACCCCAACCTTGGCAAGGTTGTGCTCTACCACTGAGCTATTCCCGCAAACTTAAATATGGCACACCCAAAGGGATTCGAACCCCTAACCGCTCGGTTCGTAGCCGAGTACTCTATCCAGTTGAGCTATGGGTGCAAAAGTGTTGTGTATTATAGATGTTAATATTTAGTTAGTCAAGTTTGTTATGTCATTAATTGTATCAATTAGCTTATTTTCTAGCTCTTCATCACTAAGTTCAGTGTTATCGATGACATAATCAGCAATTTTTTCTCTTTCTTTATCTGATATTTGTAAGTTTATAAATGCAACTGCTTGCTGTCTATCTTTACCGTCACGTTCCATAAGCCTTCTAATTCTAGTTTCTAGGTCAGCCTTAAGGACAATGACTTTTTTTAAATAATCATAATGGCGAAAGTTATATGGGCCAAGTAGAGGAATATCAACGATAGTCATAGCAGATTCAGATTCTCTAACTTGTTTTTTGATTTCTCTATTAATGACAGGGTGTAAGTAATCTTCTAACCATTTTTTTGATTCTTTGGATTCTGTAATAATTGCTCTAAGCATAGCTCTATTAATTTGCTTGTTCATTATTACTTCATTACCAAATTTCTCAGCTATTTTTTTGATAACAGTTGGTTTCTTTGTGATTTCTCTACTTATTGTATCAGCGCAAACAACATTAATGTCTAGCTTTTCTTTCAGTATTCTAGTTGCTGTAGATTTTCCACTAGCTATACCGCCTGTTATACCAATAGGGTATGTGTTAATTATGCTCATTATTTTTACACTTTAAAAATAGTTTGAGCTAAGATTTTAATATTTTTTTTTCAGAAAGTCATATATTTTTTGATTAAAGAGTTTTCTGCGTCTAAAATAGCCTTAAAATTTTAGTAGGTTATAAAGTGGATATGACTCTCAAGAATATTCTGATTGACAAGCTTTCTTCTGGTAAGAAATTATCATTTAGAGAATTTATGCAAATTGCTCTTTATTACCCTGAGTTTGGTTATTATGCATCTAATAAAGAAAAAATTTCTGCCCAGGGAGATTTTATAACAGCTACATCACAAACTTCTTTGTTTGCTAGAACGTTTGCTCGACAGTTTTCTTTGGTGATTTCTCATATTGGTACTAACTGTAATGTTATTGAATTTGGTGCTGGCCAAGGCAAGTTTGCTGCTGATTGTATGGCTGAACTTGAGAGCTTAGAATCTTTGCCTTATAAATATATAATAATTGAGCTAAGTAATGATTTGAAACAAAGACAACAAGAGTATATTAAAAATAATATTCCACATTTGTATAATAAGTTTATTTGGCTTAATGAGTTACCAAAAGAAAAGATAAAAGCAGTGGTCTTTGCTAATGAAGTTTTGGATGCTATGCCTGTTGATATTTTTAAAGCAAAAAATGGTAAGTTGATTCAACAAGGTGTAAGTTTAGTAGATAATGAATTTGAATTTACTGATTTGGATTCTAATGATAAACGTTTTGAATATGAAGTAGGCCGAATTTTAGAAGATAATCTTAGTTTTGAAGATGGTTATACAAGTGAAATAAATACATGGATAAGACCGTGGGTTAAGTCTTTAAAAGATACATTGTTACAAGGTGTGGTTTTTTTATGTGATTATGGCTATCACAGGGCTTTGTATTATTCTAAAGAAAGAAATATGGGAACACTTACTTGCTATTATCAACATAAAGTTAATTTTGATCCTTTTATAAATATCGGTGAGCAAGATGTTACTGCCCATGTTGATTTTACAACCGTTGCAGAATCTGTAGTTGAAAATGGTTTTGAATTAGATGGATATATTACGCAAGCGAATTTTTTGAAAAGAGCAAATATATCTCAAGTTTTTTTAGATGTTTCCAAAAGGTTAGAGAGTGCAGAGCAGTTGAAGTATAATAAAGATATGAAAGAGCTTGTCTTAAATGATAAGCTAGCTGAAATATTTAAAGTTTTTGCTTTTTCGGTTGAATTTGCTCCTGTTTTAGATGTTTTTGATAACAAAGATAATATTGATTATTTATTATAAGAGAGAAATATTTTATGTATAAAAATATAGAGAGTTTACCAGAGCATATTTTTAGAGCTTATGATATTAGAGGGGTCGTTCCATCTGATTTGAATGAAGAGGTTGTTTTTAATATAGGTTTAGCTTATGGTACAAAAGCCAAGGAACTTAATCAGAATGTAGTCGCTATAGCTAGAGATGGTCGCTTATCTGGACCAGCTTTGCTTGCTGCTCTACAAAAGGGAATATTAACAGCTGGTTGTGATGTTATAAATATTGGTGCAGTACCAACTCCTGTTTTATATTTTGCAGCTAAGAAGTTGACAAATGGTACAGGTATTATGTTAACGGGAAGCCATAATCCAGGTGATTATAATGGTTTGAAAATGACTATAGCTGATAATACGCTGGCAAATGAAGAAGTTTTAGAATTAAAGAATCTAGTTAAATCAAATATTTTTGCTAATGGCCATGGAGACGTTGAATACAAAGATGTTTCTAATAGCTATATTGATTATATTCTTGATAGAGAAAGTCTGGATAAAAAACTAAAGGTTGTTGTTGATGCTGGTAATGGTATAGCAGGTGAGATAGCACTAAAACTTTTTGAAAGATTAGGGTGTGATGTCTCTAAAATGTATTGTGAAGTTGATGGGAGCTTTCCTAATCATCATCCAGACCCGAGTAAGCTTGAGAATTTACAAGATTTGATTGAAAAAGTTAAAGAAGAAAAAGCTGATGTTGGTTTAGCTTTTGATGGTGATGGAGACAGACTGGGATTAGTTACAAATAGTGGAGATATTATTGCAGCTGATAGACAGTTGATGTTATACGCAAAAGATGTACTTGAAACAGTTTCTGGAGCATCAATACTATACGATGTTAAATCAACTAAAAATATAGATGGTTTTATAAAAAATCTTGGGGGTAGGTCTGAAATGTACAAAACAGGACATGCGCTTATTAAGAAAAAAATGAAAGTTGATAAAGTTGATTTGGCTGGTGAGATGAGTGGTCATGTGTTTTTTAATGATAGGTGGCCGGGTTTTGACGATGGTTTATATACAGGTGTTAGGCTGTTAAACATTCTTGCAAAAACAGATAAAAACTTAGATCAATTGTTTATGGAGATACCAAATAGTATAGCTACTCCAGAAATCAATATAGATGTTTCAGAGGATGAAAAGTTTAAAATTGTAAATACTATTCTTGAAACATGTCAAAAAGAGTTTTCAAATGCTAAAATTATAGATATAGATGGCGTCAGAGTAGAGTTTGAGAAAGGTTGGGCTTTACTTAGAGCATCAAACACAACGCCGTGTCTTGTTTTAAGGTTTGAAGCAGATAATGCTAAACAGCTTGATATTGTTAGATCAGAGTTTATGGCAGTGGTAAATAAGGTTTTAAAGAGCTTTGGTTAATTATTGTTAATAAGCTTAGGTGTTGGGTATTGGTTGATGTTACTAGGCTATTAACTTATAATCTCACTAATGTGATTTTAATTTCGTTAATATTCGATTACTTCGGAGGATAAAGGATGTCGGATTTTACTAAAGATATTGATGTTTTCGAGACTCAAGAATGGCTTGAGGCTTTTGAAGATGTTGTGAAAAGAGAAGGTGTTGATAGAGCAAAATTCTTATTCGAACAGCTTTTGACTAAAGGCGCTGAACTTGGTGTAGAAAATGCTTATGCAGCAGCAAAAGTTAAAAAATATATCAACTCTATTAATGTTTCAGAACAGCCTAGTTATCCAGGCGATATGGAGCTTGAGCAAAAGATTGAAGCTGTGAATAGATGGAACTCTACTGTTATCGTTGCATCAGCTAATAAAAAAGATAGCTCTATTGGTGGTCATATTGGTACAGGTGCTGGTGCTATGACACTTTATGAAGTTGGTTTTAACCATTTCTGGAAGGCTCCTAATGAAAACCATGCTGGTGATTTGATATTTTATCAAGGGCATCTTTCTCCAATCGTATATGCTCGCTCGTATCTTGAAGGAAGAATTACTTCTGAACAATTAGATAATTTTAGAAAACAGGCATTTAATGGTGAGAATGCTGTTTCATCTTATCCGCATCCATATTTGCAGCCAACATATTGGCAGTTCCCTACAGTTTCAATGGGTCTTGGCCCACTTCAAGCTATTTATCAAGCTAGATTTATGAAATATCTAGAAGCTAGAGGTTTAGCTGAAACTGCAGATCGTAAAGTTTGGGCATTCTGCGGTGATGGTGAGATGGATGAGCCAGAATCAATTGGTTCTATCACTAGAGCTGGTCGTGAAGGTCTAGATAACCTAATTTTTGTTGTCAATTGTAACTTACAAAGATTAGACGGTCTTGTAAATGGTAACGGTAATATTGTCGAAGAATTAGCTGGTGTTTTTGAAGGTGCTGGCTGGAATGTTATCAAGGTGCTATGGAGTAGTGATTGGGATAAGCTTTTAGCAGATGCTAAAGCAGGCGACAAACTTGCTCAAAGATTAAGTGAGTTAAATGATGGTCAATTCCATACAATCAAAGCTCATGGTGGCGAAGAATGTCGTAAAGTAGTGTTTAGTGGAGATGAAGATTTAGAAGCATTAGCTAAAGATATGTCCGATGAAGATTTGCAAGCTCTTCGTCGTGGCGGACATGATCCATTAAAAATTTACGCAGCATATAAAAAAGCCGTTGAAACTTCTAATGGTAAGCCAACACTTATTTTACCTATGACGGTTAAAGGTTATGGTCTTGGTGAGTATGGTGAATCTAAAAACATTGCACATAATGTTAAAAAGCTTGATACTGATGCTCTTGAGTATATTAAGAATAGATTTGATGTGCCTGCTACAAAAGAAGATGTTGATAACTACAAACTTATCAAGTTAGATGAGAATTCTCCAGAAATGAAATATCTTCATTCTAAGAGAAAAGATCTTGGTGGATATATCCCTGCAAGAAGAGAAAATAAAACTGCGTTAGAGATTCCTGCTTATCAAGATTTTGCTAAGAACTTGTTGGATGATAGTGGTGAGAGAGAGTTCTCAACTACAACAGCGTTTGTAAGAATACTATCTCACTTGGCGAAAGATAAGAAAATTGGTAAGCACATCGTACCAATTACAGTAGATGAGTCGCGTACTTTTGGTATGGAAGGTTTATTTAGACAATTAGGTATATATAACCCTAAAGGTCAGCAATATGTACCAGAAGATAAAAAACAAGTGATGTTCTACAAAGAGGCTAAAGATGGTCAAATCCTTCAAGAAGGTATTAATGAACAAGGTGGTTTCTGCTCATGGATAGCTGCGGCTACTTCATATAGTGTACATAATGTGCCGATGATACCGTTCATGATTTACTACTCTATGTTTGGTTTCCAAAGGTTTGGTGACTTAGCATGGGCTGCAGGTGACTCTATGGCAAAAGGTTTTGTGATTGGTGGTACATCTGGTCGAACTACTTTAAATGGTGAAGGTTTACAGCACGAAGATGGACATAGTCACATTCAGGCTGGTCTTATCCCTAACTGTGTATCTTATGATCCTACTTATGCTTATGAATTAGCAGTTATTATGGCTGATGGCATGAAGAGAATGTATGTTGATGGTGAGCATGTTTATTACTATATAACTGTCTTAAATGAGAATTACTCTCACAGAGCTATGCCAGAGGGCGTTGAAGAGGGTATTATCAAAGGTCTTTATAAGTTGGAGGATACTAAGCCAGCAGATAAACATGTACAGTTAATGGGTTCAGGATCTATTCTAAGAGAAGTTGAGGCTGCTGCTGAGATGCTTAAAGAAGAGTATGGTGTTACTTCTAATGTTTGGAGCATGACTTCTGCGAATGAACTTTACAGAGAGGCTAAAAATGTCTCTCGTGAAAATATGCTTCATCCGACAGCTAAGAAAAAAGAAAGCTATATTGAGCAATGCTTCAAAGATGAAAAAGGCCCAGTGGTTGCTTCTACTGACTATATCAAGTTATATACAGATCAGCTGAGAGAATTTATCCCTCATACGTTCGTGAATCTTGGTACAGATGGTTTTGGTAGATCTGATACGCGTGAAGCTTTAAGAAGTTTCTTTGAGGTTGATAGATATCATGTTGTGGTTGCTTCTCTATATGCGCTATCTCTAGAAGGTAAAGTAAAAACTGGTGAAGTGAAAGAAGCAATTAAGAAGTACAATATAGACCCAGAGCGTGTGGCTCCATTATATAGCTAATCGGTAAGGAGATATAAATGTCTATAGAGATCGTTAAGGTTCCTGATATTGGGGATTATGATAGTGTTGATGTAATTGAGGTAAATGTTGCCGAGGGCGATGTTATTGCTGAAGAGGATTCTTTAATTACATTAGAAACTGATAAAGCTAGCATGGAAGTTCCATCTCCTGTGGCTGGCAAAATTGTTAAGTTGACTGTAAAGGTTGGTGATAAAGTTTCAGAAGGTTCTGCAATTATGGAAGTTGAACTAGAAGGATCATCTGATACTGCAACAGAAGAAAAACCTGCTCAGAAAGAAGAGGCTGTACCAGCTTCATCAGGAGCTACTGAAATTGTTGATGTTAAAGTTCCTGATATTGGCGACTATGATGCGGCTGAGATTATTGAAATATCTGTAAAAGTTGGTGATGATATTGAAGAAGAGGATTCTTTGATTACACTTGAGACTGATAAAGCTAGTATGGAAGTGCCATCATCTGCTAGTGGTAAAGTAACTGAACTAGCTGTAAAAGTTGGCGATAAGGTTGGTGAAGGTGATTTGATTCTTAAAGTTGAAACTGGTGCTAGTGCATCAGCTTCAGCACAAGATGCTCAGCAATCAGCTCCTGCTCAAGCTTCTGAAGAAGTCGTTGATGTAGAGGTTCCAGATATTGGTGACTATGATAGCGTTGATGTTATTGAAGTATCCGTAGCTGTTGGTGATAAAGTTGAAGAAGAAGATTCTTTAATTACATTAGAGACTGATAAGGCTAGTATGGAAGTTCCATCTCCTGTATCAGGTGAGGTTGTAGAGGTTATAACAAAGGTTGGTGATAAGGTTTCTCAAGGTAGCTTAATTCTTAAAGTTAAAACTCAAGGTTCTGCTCCTGCTCAAGCTAGTTCACAATCAGTACTAGCTAAGCAAGAAGCTCCTAAGCAGGCGCCTCAAAAAGTTCAAACACCAGTTCAAAGTAGTGTGAATGAATATGAAGTTGATAACTCAAATGCTCATGCTTCTCCAGCTGTTAGAAAGCTAGCTAGGATTTTAAATGTTGATCTAAGCAAGGTGAAAGCTACGGGTCGTAAAGGACGTGTAACGAAAGAAGATTGTTATAACTATATCAAACATGCTGTAACACAAGTTCAAACTGGTAAAGTTGCTGCGAGTGGAAGTGGTTTAGATCTTTTAGATGATCCTGTTGTTGATTTCTCTAAATTTGGTGAGATTGAAACTCAGCCTTTAACTCGTATTAATAAAATTAGTGCGAAAAACTTACATAGAAACTGGGTAAAAATTCCTCATGTAACTTTCTATGATGATGCTGATGTTACGGATCTTGAAGAGTTTAGGAAAGCTAAAAAAGGATTCGCTGAGAAAATGGGTGTGAAAATCACTCCATTGTCATTCTTAGTAAAAGCTGCAGCAGTAGCTTTGCAAGAGTTCCCTAGAATGAATAGCTCACTTACTAACGATGGTGAGAACCTAGTTCTTAAAAAATACTATAATATTGGTTTTGCTGCAGATACTCCAGCAGGACTAATGGTTCCAGTTATCAAAGATGCTGATAAAAAAGGCATTATTGAAATATCGAAAGATATTATGGAACTAGCAGGTAAAGCTCGTGATGGTAAGCTAGGCTCAAAAGATATGTCTGGAGCTACATTTACTATCTCAAGTATTGGTGTGCTTGGTACTACAGCGTTTACGCCAATTATTAATATGCCAGAAGTTGCTATTATGGGTGTATCTAAGACTGCTGTTAAACCTATTTGGAATGGTAAAGAGTTCGAGCCTAGAACTATGCTACCTTTATCTATGTCTGCTGATCATAGAGTAATTGATGGCGCTATGGCGGCTAAATTCTTAACAAGATATAGTCAGATTCTTTCTGATTTACGTGAAATCATAATGTAAACACGGAGTTTTAAAAAATGAGTGATATTAAAACACAAGTTGTAGTTTTAGGTAGTGGTCCTGGTGGATATAGTGCAGCTTTCAGAGCAGCTGACTTAGGGTTAGAAGTTGTTTTAGTAGAAAGATATGAAAATATCGGTGGTGTATGTCTAAATGTTGGCTGTATTCCATCAAAAGCACTTCTTCATATTGCTAAAGTTATTAATGAGGCTAGACACTTAGCTGCTGATGGTATCATCGAAATGGGTGATATGAAAATCAATAAAGATAAAGTTCTTAAGTATAAGAATGATGTTGTAAGCAAGCTTACTGGCGGTTTAAAAGGCATGGCTCAGATGAGAAAAGTAAAAATCGTACAAGGTTACGGTAAATTTACATCTGATAAAGAGCTTGCTGTAGAAGCTGCTGATGGTAAAGTTACAAAAATTGCTTTTGATAATTGTATTATTGCTGCTGGTTCTAGTGTAATTAATCTACCATTTGTGCCAGAAGATGACAGAATTATTGATTCTACTGGCGCCCTTGAAATGAAAGAAATTCCTGAGACTATGCTTGTAGTGGGTGGTGGTATTATTGGTCTTGAGATGGCACAAGTTTATTCTGAGCTTGGTACTAAGATTACAGTTGTTGAGTTTGCTGATCAGCTTATGAACGGTGTTGATAAAGATGTCGTTAAAGCTTATGAGAAAATGAACAAGAAATATGAGGTTCGCTTAAAAACTGGAGTTACAGCTATGGAGGCTAAGAAAGATGGCATCTATGTAACAATGGAAGGCGATCATTCAGCTAAAGATGAACGTTACGATAGAGTTCTTATGGCAATTGGTCGTAAGCCAAATGGTAAGCTTATTGATGCAGAAAAAGCTGGTGTAAATGTTGATGAAAGAGGCTTTATCGCAACTGATAAGCAAATGCGTACAAATGTACCACATATTTTTGCAATTGGTGATATCGTTGGTCAACCTATGCTTGCTCACAAAGCTGTACCAGAAGGAAGAACAGCTGCTGAAGTTATTTCAGGTTTAAATCATAGTTTTGATCCTTTGGTTATTCCATCAGTTGCTTATACAGATCCTGAAGTTGCTTGGGTTGGTGAAACTGAAACTTCTGCAAAAGCTAAAGGTATTAAGTATGAAAAAGGTGTATTCCCATGGGCTGCTAGTGGTAGATCACTAAGTATTGGTAGATCAGAAGGTATGACTAAAGTTCTATTTGATGAAAATCATAGAATAATTGGTGCTTCTATAGTTGGTACTAATGCTGGTGAACTTATTTCTGAATCTGCTTTAGCTATTGAAATGGGTTGTGATGCTGAAGATATTGCTCTTACAGTTCATCCACATCCAACTCTTTCTGAGAGCTTAATGATGGCTACAGAAGTATTTGAAGGTACTGCTACAGACCTTCCTCCTCAAAAGAAAAGAAAATAGTCATTTCTAATTTAATCTAACTCTTCTATCTTTATATTTATTTCATTTTGTTATACTTGTTCATTAAATTGAATGATGTATTGATATATCTATGAAATTATTTAGAGTTTTGATTGTGTTTGGTTTTTTGATTCCTTGTTTTTTATTTGCAGCTATTGAGTCGTCTTCTGAGTTACCTAAAAATCCAACTTCAGTCCAAGCGCAGCAGTATATTGACACCAGTAAGGATTGTATGATTGTCCAAAATAAGAAACAAGTGGTTTTGAAATGTGGAAATAACATGATTTTTGTTACCCCTGAAGGAGTGGGTATCAAAACACCAAGTGTATCAAAGTTTTGGAGTTAGAAATGAACTGGTCAGATATATTATCGGAAGAAAAACAAAAGCCTTACTTTAAACAAATATTGGAGTTTTTAGCTAATGAAATGAGCTTGGGTAAAGTTATATTTCCAGCTAAAGAAAATATTTTTAATGCTTTTAAATATACTGAGTTTGATAATTTAAAGGTAGTTATACTGGGACAGGACCCCTATCATAACTATAATCAGGCTCATGGTTTAGCATTTTCAGTACAAAAGGGTGTTGATATACCACCCTCATTAAAGAATATATATAAAGAGCTTGCTGATAGTATAGGTGATTTTCAAATTCCAGATCATGGTTGTCTAGAAAGTTGGGCAAAACAAGGGGTTTTTCTCCTAAATACAACTCTTACAGTTGAAGCGCACAAAGCAAACTCTCATAAGGGTATTGGCTGGGAGAGATTTACGGATACTGTTATCCAAAAGATTTCAGCAAATAAACAAGATGTAGTGTTTATGCTTTGGGGTTCTCACGCGCGTAAGAAAAAATCTCTAATTGACGTCTCAAAGCATTTGATTTTAGAATCTACTCACCCATCGCCGTTGTCAGCCTATAGAGGTTTTTTAGGGTGTAACCATTTTAATGAATGTAATGAATATTTAGTTAGAAAAAATCTTTCTCAAATAGATTGGATAATTGACTAATTCATCGCCCTAGTTACTTTTTTAAAGTATACTTTTTTGCTCTCGTATATGTTAAAATATTGCCTATATGTTTTATCTTTATTAAAAGCGGTAAATAATGTCTATAACTACGAAAGAATCATCGTCAATAAATATAGAAAAAGAATTAAGGCAATCATATCTTGATTATGCAATGAGCGTAATTGTTGGTCGTGCTTTACCAGATGTTAGGGATGGTTTGAAGCCTGTACATCGTAGAGTGCTTTTTGCGATGAATGAGTTATCAAATTATTATAATAGACCGTATAAAAAGTCTGCAAGGGTTGTCGGTGATGTAATTGGTAAATACCATCCGCATGGTGATACAGCAGTTTATGACACTATTGTTAGGATGGCTCAACCATTTTCTCTTCGTTATACGTTAGTGGATGGACAAGGTAACTTTGGTTCAGTTGATGGTGATTCACCAGCAGCGATGCGTTATACCGAAATTAGAATGCAGAAGCTGACACATGAGCTTTTAGTTGATATAGATAAAGAAACAGTAGATTTTTCACCGAACTACGATAATACTGAATTAGTGCCTGACGTGCTACCAACAAGAGTACCAAACCTTTTGGTCAATGGATCTTCAGGTATCGCAGTTGGTATGGCGACAAATATTCCGCCACATAACATGGCAGAGGTTATCAATGGGACTATAGCTCTTATTGATAATTCAGAACTTACAATCGAAGATTTGGTTCAATATATTCCGGCTCCGGATTTCCCAACAGGATCATATATAAATGGTACAGATGGTATTTTAGAGGCTTACAAAACTGGTCGTGGTCGTGTTATTATGCGTGCTAAGGCTGATATTCATGAAGATGAAGCTTCTGGTAAATCACAAATTGTAATTACAGAAATACCGTATCAAGTAAACAAGGCTAAACTAGTTGAGAAAATTGCAGAGCTTGTAAAAGATAAAAAAGTAACTGGTATCTCTGAGTTAAGAGATGAGTCTGATAAGGATGGTATCCGTGTTGTAATTGACCTTAAAAGAGATGAGTCTCCAGAGGTTGTTTTAAATACTCTTTATGCTCAAACTCAGCTTCAGTGTAGCTTTGGTATCAACATGGTTGCTCTTAGTGATAATAAGCCTAAGCTTCTTAATCTAAAAGAGATTATTGAGCAGTTTATTAAGCATAGAAAAGAAGTTGTAACTAGAAGAACAATTTTTGAGCTTAGAAAATCTAAAGAAAGAGCACATATTTTAGAAGGTTTATTGCTATCACTTGCAAATATTGATGAGATGATTGAACTTATTAAAGCTTCTCCATCTCCAGCAGATGCTAAAGAGTCCATGCTTGATAGATCATGGAATGGTTCTATGGTTAAAAGCATGCTTGAGGGTGTAGATGTTAAGATGTACCGTAAAGAAGAATTAGCTTCTCACTATGGTATTCAAACAGATAGCTCTTATAATTTGACAGAAGAGCAAGCTGATGCAATTCTAGCATTAAGACTACATAGGTTAACAGGTTTAGAGCAAGATAAGATTGTAAATGAGTTCAAAGAGCTTATTGAGAGAATTAAGTATCTGATTGGCATTCTAAGTGATGTAAATGAGTTAATTCGTGTTGTTAAAGAAGAGCTTATTGAAATTAGAGATAATTATGGTGATGAGAGAAAGTCTGAGATTATCACTACAAGATTAGATCTTACAAGAGCAGACCTTATTACAGAAGAAGATATGGTTGTAACGTTATCGATGGATGGATATGTTAAGACTCAACCACTTAGTATGTATAATGCACAAAAACGTGGTGGTGTAGGTAAATCTGCAACCAAAACAAAAGAAGAGGATAGCATCTTTAAGTTAATGCTTGCTTCGACTCATGATACGATGTTATGTTTCTCCAGCCTAGGTCGAGTATATTGGTCAAAAGTTTATGACTTCCCAGTTGCTAGTAGAATTTCTAAAGGGCGTCCTATAAATAATATTTTGCCATTAGATAAGAATGAAAAAATTACAGCAATGATGCCTATTGGTGAGTTTACTGAAGGTTGGTTTGTGTTTATGTCGACTAAGCTTGGTAGAGTTAAAAAAGTTGATCTTTCTGAGTTTGCTAGACCTCGCTCTACAGGTAAGATTGCTATTGGTCTTAATGATGGTGACGAGCTGTCTTATGTTGCGCTTACAGATGGCTCAAAAGAGATTATGATGTTCTCAGATGCTGGTAAAGCAATCCGTTTTGATGAGTCAGATGTTCGAGCGATGGGGCGTTCAGCTGCTGGTGTAACTGGTATGCGTTTACAGCCTAAGCAGAAAATTGTCTCGATGCTTGTCACAAATCCTGATGAGGGAGTGGTGCTTGCTGCTACAGAGAATGGCTACGGTAAGCGTACAGCGGTTTCTGAATATCGTAAAACTAAGCGAGCTAGCCAAGGTGTGATAGCTATCTCAACTTCAGATAGAAATGGTGCTGTTGTTGTGGCAGTGCTTGTTGAGAATGATGAAGATATTGTGATGATTACAAATAACGGGACTCTGGTTAGAACTTCGGCTGACCAAGTTAGAGAATGTGGCCGTTCAGCTCAAGGCGTTAGACTTATTAATCTAAGAAATAATGAAAAGCTAATCAGTCTTAAAGTTGTCAAACATGATGATGAAGAAGTTGAGGAGTTGGAGGTAGAAGAAGCAGAGCATATTATGGAAGATGATGGCGGTGTGGAAATTGCCGGTGAAGATTCTTTTGAAAATACTGAAAACTAGTGAATAAGACTATGTCTAAGAGTAAGATTACTATACTTGGAGCTACTGGTTCTATCGGTGATAGCACGCTTGCTGTAATTAGAGAAAATCAAGATCTTGAGATCTTCGCTTTAACAGCTTTTAGTAATATTGAAAAATTAGCAAAACTTTGTTTGGAGTTTAAACCTAAATATGCTGTTGTTGCAGATGAGGCTAAAAAACAACAGCTACAGAATCTAGTTGGTGTTGAAGTTCTCGTTGGTGAGGATGGCTTAGAATTTGTCTCAAGTTATGATGATGTTGATATGGTTATGTCAGCTATAGTTGGTGTAGCTGGTTTGAAGCCAACTTTTGCAGCGGCTAAAGCAGGTAAAAAAATCTTATTGGCAAATAAAGAATCTCTTGTTGCGGCAGGGCATCTTTTGGTAGAAGAAGTTGCTAAAAATAATGCCCAACTTATACCAGTCGATAGTGAACATAACGCGGTATTTCAATGTCTTGATAATGCCTCTAAAAAATATACCGATGGTGTCTCAGAGATTGTTTTGACTGCTTCAGGTGGACCATTTAGAGATAAGCAGCTGGAGGATTTGGTAGAAATAACTCCTGATCAGGCGTGTGCTCATCCTAATTGGAGTATGGGTAGAAAAATTTCTGTAGACTCATCAACTATGGTTAATAAGGCTTTAGAAGTTATAGAAGCATATTGGCTTTTTAGCATTTCTGCTGATAAAATAAGCGTTTTGATTCATCCTCAGAGTATAATTCATTCCATGGTGAAGTATGCCGATGGAAGTTATTTAGCACAATTAGGTGCCCCAGATATGAAGACACCTATTGCTAATGCTATGTACTATCCTAATAGAGGTACTACAGAGGTTGATAAGCTTGATTTTACAAATTTACAATTGACATTTAGAGATGTTTGCCTTGATAGGTTTGAAGCATTAAAGATTGTTTTTGATAATTTAAGAAACAAAAACTATGCGGCAAATATAATTTTTAATGCGGCAAATGAGGTGCTTGTTGAAGCATTTTTGAATGAGAAAGTTAAATATTTAGAAATTATAGAAGTAAATAAAAAAGTAATAAAAGAATTAAATTTTAAGAATCCACGGGATATAGAAGAAGTTTTTGAAATTGATCGAAAAACTCGTGAATATGTGGATTCTATTTTGGGGTAAATTGAGTGTTTTTTTTGAGAAAGAAGTTTGTATTAGCCTCTCTTCTTGTGGGTGTAGCGTTTAATGGTTGGGCTGCTGGTGACAGCTTCATCTTAGATGATGTATCTGTAAAAGGTTTGGAGGGCTTGCAAAGTGATGTGGTTAAGAGCCGTATAGGCTACAAGAAGGGTAGCTATATCACTCCAGAAGATACAAACCAGATTATTAATAACCTTTATGGTACAGGTTTTTTTAATAGTGTCGATCTGTATCGTAAAGGTAGTAATCTTTTCATAAATGTTAAAGAAAGACCTATTATCTCGGGTTTTAATTTCACTGGAAATAAAAAGCTAAAGAAAGACGATTTGGAAAAAGTTTTTACTGATGCGGGTATATATGTAGGTAATGTATACAACCCAAATACAATGTTTTTACTTAAGCAGTCTTTGCTTAATCAATATTCTCAGATGGGTCTTTATGGGGCCAAAATTGATGAGAATATAAGAAAATTACCAAATAATAGAATAGATATAAATTTAACCTT
This sequence comes from Candidatus Francisella endociliophora, assembly GCF_000764555.1. Taxonomy (NCBI): domain Bacteria; kingdom Pseudomonadati; phylum Pseudomonadota; class Gammaproteobacteria; order Thiotrichales; family Francisellaceae; genus Francisella; species Candidatus Francisella endociliophora. The sequence continues at coordinate 1,672,552 of NZ_CP009574.1, forward strand.
TAAAGAGGGTAAACCAGCAACAATTGATGCTATAAACTTTGTTGGTAATAAAAGTTTTGATGATTCTGAGCTAGATAGAGGTGTTGCTTTTGAAGTGCCTTCTGTCTGGAATCTTTGGGGGTTCTTATCTCCATATGACAGCTATTCTCCAGATGGGATGAATCAATCTGTTCAAGGGGTAACTAATTATTATTTAGATAGAGGATATTTGGATTTTAAAGTTACTTCTAAGCAGGCATCTATGTCGAAAGACCGTGAGCATGCTTATATTGCATTTGATGTCGCGGAAGGCGATGTTTACAAAGTGGGAAGCGTTTCCCTAACTGGAAAGTTTATACTTCCTAAGTCAGAGCTTGAGTCGTTAATTCAGCTTAAGCAAGGCGAAGTTTTTTCTAAAAGAAAACTAGTTGATACCGTTGAAGCAATTAAAACTCTTCTTGGAAGTAAAGGTTATGCCTTTGCTGTAGTTAACCCTATCCCTGATGTAGATAAAGATAAAAAGACTGTATCTTTTAAGTTTGTTGTTGATGCTGGTAAAAAAGTTTATGTGAATAGAGTTAATTTCTTTGGTAACAATGTTACTAATGATTATGTTTTTCGTAGACAATTACAGTATTATGAGCAAAGTCAATATAACAAAGAATCGATTGATAAATCTCAACGTAGGTTAGATCAGCTTCCATACGTTGAATCAGCAAATATGGAGCTTGTGCCTGTTGAGGGCTCTGATGATTTGGTTGATGTTAATTATAATATTAAAGAGAGAAATGCTAACTCAGTAAGTGGTAGTTTAGGATTCTCAGACTTATATGGTTTTATGATTGGCGGTAGGTTAAATATGCCTAACGTTTTTGGTACTGGTAATACTTTTAATATTAATGCTCAGCTTTCATTACCGTTCCAACAATTAGATATAAGCTATATTGATCCATTCTTTACTACATCAGGCGTGAGTCAAAGTATTTCAGCCTATATAAACCGTTCAAACTTTGCTAGAACAGATGCTATCGCCTCGTATCAATTAGATACTTTTGGTGCAAGGTTGATGTATGGGGTGCCAATCTCGACATTTAGTAATGTTTCTGGAGGTTTAACTTTTGCTAATAACACAGTTAAACAGTCTGCGGCATATCAAGATACAATTGTGCAGAGGTTTTTAAAGCAGCAAGGTAGAAATAATTTTAATGAGCCAGCTATAACAGCAGGCTGGAGTTATGATAATTCAAATAGATATATATTTGCTACAGATGGTGGCTCATTTAATCTAAATGGTTCAGTAAATGTCCCTGTTATTAGTAATATTTATGCTTATAAAGTTCAGGTTGCGGGAACTTATAATATTGCTGTTCCTAGTATGGAAATGTCAGCCTTAACTATAAGAGGTGGTGTTGACTACGGTGGTGGTTATGGTAAGACAAAAGAACTTCCTTTCTATGAGAACTTCTTCGGTGGTGGCTGGGGAAGCGTTCGTGGTTTCCTACAAGGTTCATTAGGTGCTAGAGGTATAAATGTAAATACAGGTGATCCAACAAACTCTTTTGGTGGTAACCTTAATATTTATAATAATTATGATTTATTATTCCCTGTGCCTTTTATTAGTGATAGTTCAAAAATGAGAATAGGTGCTTTTGTAGATATAGGTAATACATATACAACTTATGATTTAGGAAGTGCTGCTGCTCCATTCCCTAAACAAGACACTACCCCATCCTTCTCTAATCTAAAATATTCTGTTGGTGTTCAGTTTAGATGGGCTTCTCCAATGGGGCCGCTAGCCGTTTCATTTGCTCAACCATTTAATGTTCAAAAAGGTGATGTGACTCAGGTCTTCCAGTTCTCATTAGGGCAAAACTTCTAAATACTTCTGCGAATTAATAAATCTTATATATTTTGTTTTACTATTATTCTTTTATATTGATGTTTGAAACAACTTACCAACTATTATAATATTGTGTTAGAATTTATCGAGAGAGTTTTATTAAATTAAAGGAGATAACTTAAATGAAAAAAATCGTCTTATCATTGTTTGTTCTAGCAGGAATATCTTGCGGTTATGCTGAAACTAAGATGGCAGTTGTTAACCCTGTAGAGATATTTAATGATTCTGATTCGGGTTCGGTAAGTGTTAAAAAGCTAGAAAATGATCTTAAGCCTCAAGCTTCTAAGCTGCAGCAAGAGCAAAATAGCATTATGCAGCAGATGAGAACATTACAAGATAATTCAGCGACAATGACTAAAGATGAGCTGGCAAAGAAACAACAAGAAATACAAAAAGAGCAGCAAACCTTTGCAGAGAAAGCAAAAGTTCTTCAACAAAAAGAATACGCTGAAAAAGATAAGTTATCAAAAAAATTCCAAGCTTCTTTTGATAAGGCTGTTCAAACTGTAGCTAAACAAAAGGGTTATAATGTAGTTCTTACAACACAAGCACTTGCTTATGTTGACGGAGTTGATGATATATCAAATGATGTCGTTGAGTTAATGAATAAAGACTCTGAATAAGTAAGGGAGCTTTAAATGTATACTTTGGAATTTTTAGCTTCTAATTTGGATGGTGTTGTAAAAGGTGATAGTAGTGTTCAAATTAACAAGATCGCTACTTTATCGCAAGCAGGCGCTGGAGATATTTCATTTTGTACTAACCCTAAGTATCTAAAGGATTTATCTGAAACAAAAGCATCAGCTGTTTTAATCACTGAAGAAGCATTGGAGTATTGTCATACTAATGCAATTGTTCTATCTAACCCTTATATGGCTTTAGCTAAGGTGATGGAGTTATTTGATAAATCTCCTAAGCCAAACGGCAAAATTCATAGTAAAGCTATAATTGCATCTAGTGCTATCATAGGTGAGAATGTAACTATTGATGCGAATGCTGTAATTAATGAAAATGTAATTATTGGGAATAATGTTTCAATAGGTGCATGTGCGACTATCGATGAAGGTTCAAAAATTGGTGATAACACTATTATAAAAAGTAATGTTTCTATTGCTCATGATATTGTGATTGGTTCAGATTGTATTATTCACCAAAATGCAGTAATAGGTTGTGATGGATTTGGTAATGCTCGTGATGAAGATGGGAGCTGGACAAAAATCCCACAGTTGGGTAGAGTTGTTATTGAAGATGATGTTGAGATAGGTTCGAGTACTACTGTAGATAGGGGTGCAATAGATGATACTATTATTAAAAAGGGCGCTCGTATTGATAATTTAGTACAGATAGCACATAATGTAATTGTTGGTAGAAATACTGCACTTGCTGGGGTTACAGCTGTTGCTGGAAGCACAAAGATTGGTGATAATTGTCTTATTGGAGGTCAGTCAGCTATTACAGGACATATCAGTATTTGTGATAATGCTGTTGTTGGTGGAGCATCTAATGTAGGTAAATCTATTACTAAACCGGGCATGTATTATGCTGCATTTGAAGCAAAGCCAAGGATTCAGTGGGGTAGGTTTGTAGCTAAACTATCAAGAATAGATAAGCTGACGGCTAAAGTAAAAGAGTTAGAAGATAAATTAAATAAGTAAGGATTAATTGAAATGAGTCAGTTCGATGTGGATAATAAACAAATAGATGTAATGGGGATTAGAAAAATATTACCTCATAGGTATCCTTTTGCGCTTTTAGATAAAATTGTTGATTGGGATGTCGAAGAAAGAAGAATTACAGCACATAAAAATGTATCTATAAACGAAGATTTTTTTAATGGTCACTTTCCTGAATTCCCAGTTATGCCAGGAGTATTAATTGTAGAAGCTATGGCTCAAGCAACTGCTATCCTAGGTGAATTAATGGCTGAGACATTATTCAAACATGTAGTTGAAAAAGCCGGTGGCGGTAGAAGAACTTTCATGTTAGCCGGTATTGATAAGGTTAGAGTTAAAAGACCTGTAGTACCTGGTGATGTTCTAGTAATTGAATCAAGAATGGTTAAACAAAAAAATATCATTTGTACAGCTGAGTCTGTAGCAAAAGTAGATGGACAAGTAGTTTGCTCAGCTCAGTTAATGGCAGCATATAAGGATTATTAATCGTGATACATAGTTTGGCAGTAGTACATGAGAGTGCCAAAATAGCTGACAGTGCTATAATTGGGCCATTCTGTGTTATTGGAGAAAATGTCATTATTGGTGAAGGTACTGAGTTAAAAAGCCACGTAACTATTGGCGATAATGCGATTCTTGGTAAAAATAACCGCATTTTCCAGTATGCTTCTATTGGTGATGACCCTATTGACTATACTTATAAGAAGGGTGATTTCTCACAAGTTGTTGTAGGAGATAATAACATAATAAGAGAGTGTGCAACTATTCATGGCGGGACCTCTAAAGAAACTGGTGTTACAACTATAGGAAGTAATAATATCATTATGTGTTATGTACATATTGGCCATGACTGTAAGGTTGGTAATAATATAAACCTTGTTAATGGTGTTGGCTTAGCTGGCCATGTACATATAGATGATTTTGCTATACTAAGTTCAAATGTTGGTGTTCATCAATTCTGTAGGGTTGGTAAACATGCGTTTCTTGCTCATGCAGCTTTAGTTGGTAAAGATGTGCCTCCATATCTAATGGTTACAGCTGTTACAGGTGGTTGTACTCCTTGTGGAATTAATTCTGAAGGTTTGAAGCGTAGAGGCTTTTCGCCAGAAGATATTAAGAAAATCAAGGAAGTCTATAAAGTATTATATCGTAGGGGGTTAATGACTAAAGAGGCTTTGGAAGTTATAAAGGATATGGCTAATGATCATAATGTTCTAGAACCATTTGTTGATGTTATGGAAACATCAAGAAGAGGGATACTAAGATAATGAGAATTGGTATTGTAGCTGGTGAGTTATCAGGTGACCAGTTAGGAGGTACTTTAGTAAAAGCTTTGAAACAGAAATATCCTCAAGCTGTTATAGAAGGTATTGGTGGTCCTAAAATGGAGGCAGAAGGCTTTAAAAGCTTGTATCCAATGGATGCTCTGTCTCTTATCGGCTTTTTGGAGATTATTTCTAAAGGGCTTAGTATTTTAAAAATCCGAAAAAATATTGTAAACCATTTTAAACAAAATAAGCCTGATATTTTTATTGGTATAGATGCTCCTGATTTTAACCTTACTGTAGAGAAAAAGTTAAGAGCATCGGGTATAAAGACTATTCATTATGTTAGTCCTAAGATATGGGTCTGGAGAGAATACCGCATTAAGAAAATAAGAAAAGCAACAGAGAAAATCTTAGCTATTTTACCTTTTGAGGTTGAGTATTATAAAAAGCGTCATAACTTTGAAGCAATATATGTAGGACATCCTTTAGCAAAAAGCCTACCTATAGAAATAAATAGAGATAAGTATAAAAAAATACTTGGGTTGGAGCATGTTTCTGAACCAATCTTATCAGTGTTGCCTGGTAGTAGAACTACAGAGGTTTCTAGACTTCTACCACTATATCTTGATGCTTTAGAAAAAATGGTAGAATCGGGTTATAAATTTCAAGCGATTATGCCCTTAGCAAAACCATCACTACAGCCATTATTTGATAAATATGAGAATCAGATTAAAAAACTAGGAATAATAGTTTTTAAAACAAATTCTCATGATGTTTTAAAAGCATCAGATTTCAGTTTACTAGCATCTGGTACAGCTACACTTGAGGCAATGTTATGTAAGCTACCTATGGTTGTTGGGTATAAGTTATCTAAGTTATCTGCATTTATAGGTAGATTACTGATTGGCAGTCATAGTTACTGGGCATTTCCAAATATTTTACATAAAAGCGAGATTATAAAAGAGCTAATTCAAGAAGATTGTACAGTTAATAACTTATTTATAGAATTGAAGAAGTTGTTTGATGATAAGCAGCGAAATGATTATATAGTGCAAGAATTCAATAAGATTCATAATCAGATGATAGTAAATACTGATGAGAAAATTATTGAAGTTATAGACGCTACGATAGAAAAATCTTAATTTTTATAATCTTTATATATATAATACATACTTAGAAAACATTAGATTTGGATATCAAATAAATGACATTAATACTGGCATTGGTTTTAGTTTTAGTAGTGTTGATCATAATAGATCTTTATCGTAAGAGTTTGCGCCTTAAGCAAAAAGAAGTTCTTAGAGAAATTGAACAAAAGGGAAGTGAAGAGCTTCTTGGGCAAGTTAGAAATTCATCTGAATATGCTCATATCGAAGATGTTCAGAGAGAGTATCCATTACTAAGAGACGGCTTTTTACTGTTCTATTTTGAAGCTATTGAAGCAATAGAGGTAAAAGATTTAGCTACCTTCTTGAAATATTATGGTGTTAAATATACCGATGAAAAAATCTTCCAAAAAATAAATTATAAAGATGTTATATTTACTGTATTAGCTGATAATGAGTCACAAGAATTTATTAGCTCCAAGGAAGGTAAAGTTGATGGGCTTATTGCTGTTATGAATTATAAAAAGCTTACAACCATGGAGTATGATGTTAAAACTTGTTATGAATTAATGATGGATGTTTTAGAAGCGTTAAGTAAGTCATTTCATGGTACGCTAATGAATGAGCATAGAATTAGACTTACAAAGAAAGATAAGCAGAACTATTTAGAGGCAATTCTATAAAACTTTTTAATTTCTTACTTTATCATTTCTATTTTTCTTTAGTTAACTATTTTTATTTATATATACTTACACATTATAAATTATAATAATTAAGAGAATTTTATGAAATATCAATATCATCATATTGGAATACCCATTAATGAGCAAAGAGATGGCGAGCGTTATAGCCCTACAATGGATATGTATACATCAGGAGGTAAGCTGCCAGGAAGAGTTCAATATCATCGCTTTGGGCCTAATTGTCCCTTAAATGAGCTTATTCAGACTATGCCTCATATTGCTTATAAAGTTTCTGATTTAGATAAGGCTATCGAAGGTAAAAACATTCTTTTGGAGCCATATTTCCCAATGGAAAATTTTAGAGTAGCTATAATCGAAGAAAATGGTGCGATAGTTGAGTTTATTCAAACCAGTTTAAGTGAAGAAGAAATCTGGGATGATTCAAAACATAAGAAATCTATTTTATATCCTGATGAAATTTCTTAAGATATTTTGAGAAGTAATGGTGGGCCCAGTAGGACTCGAACCTACGACCTACGGATTATGAGTCCGGCGCTCTAACCAACTGAGCTATAGGCCCAAAACATAACGAGAATTATATTTAAAATACTGTTGTTAGTCAATAGAAATTTAGCTTAAATATTTTATTTATATATTTTAGACGATGAGCCTACGATAAGAGGATCAGGGGCAATAGCTACTTCAGAGTCTTTATTTTCATAATCAACGCTATTAAGTATATATCTAATAGCGTTTAAGCGAGCTCTTTTCTTATCATCTGATTTTACGATAACCCAAGGAGCATATGGTTTGTCTGTATATATGAACA